>MEXZ01000132.1:11511-17025 GCA_001773855.1 Candidatus Aminicenantes bacterium RBG_13_64_14 | reverse complement strand
TCGGGGTAGACGAAAACCGCGGAGAACGACGTGTGCCGCCTCTTGGCAGCGTCGAACGGGGAGATGCGGACCAGGCGGTGGACGCCGGTTTCCTGGCTCAGGTTCCCGAAGGCGTAGTCCCCCTCGATCCTGACCGTCGCGCTCTTCAAGCCCGCTTCTTCTCCGGGCTGCTGGTCGAGGATTTCCACCTTGAATCCCTTCCGCTCGGCGTATCGGAGGTACATCCGAAGGAGCATCTGGGACCAGTCCTGGGATTCGGTCCCACCGGCGCCCGGGTGGATCGTCAGGATGGCGTTCCGGGGGTCGTCTTCGTCATAAAAAAGCGCCCGGAACTCCGCCTCCTGCAGGTTCTTGTCGAGCCGGCTGATCCCGGTCTCGGTTTCTGCCACGACGCTTTCGCCTTCGGCGGCGAGTTCCGCGAGGACCTCGAGCTCCTCTTTCTGCCCGAGGATCTGCCTGAAGAACTGGATGTCCTTCTCGAGGCGCTTTTTTTTCTGCTGGAGGGCCTGGGAAGTTTTCTGATCCTGCCAGACCTCGGGGGAGGCGAGACGTAGATTAATGGAATCCCACTCGGCGTTCTTGCGATCTAGGTCAAAGAAAGCCTCGGACCTCTTCGATCTTCTCGAAAAGGCCGGTGAGGCGTATCCTAAAGTCAGTTGATTTGTCGAGGGCGGCCATGTTTTTTTCTTTCCTTCGCTTTCTTTACCATAGCCAGAATAAGGGACAGGAGGAACAAAGTCAAGCCGGCGGCCGGCAGGACATCCCCGGCCCGGGTGTAGAGGGACTGGCGTGCGGCAGGGTAGATCGTCTCCGTGAGGACGGTCCGGGTCATCAACCCGGTCGAGGAGACGATGTGGCCGTAGGGGTCGATGAAGCCGCTGATCCCGGTCGTCGCCGCCCGCGCCAGGTAGCGTCTATTTTCGACGGCCCGGACGACGGCCTGGGCCCAATGCTGGTATGGGGCGGAGCTTTTCCCGTACCAGCCATCGTTGGTGATGGTGACGAGGAAATCGGCGCCCCCGCGTACGAACTTCCTGACAAGCCCCGGGAAAATGACCTCGTAGCAGATCGGCGAGCCGAAGCGGAAGCCCGCGTGCTCGTGGAGGACGGCGTCTTTTCCGGGCGTGATTTCGCCGATGGCATGGGTCAGCCGCTCGATGAAGAAGAAGACCTTCTTGTACGGCGTGTATTCGCCGAAGGGCACGAGGTGCATCTTGAAGTAGAGGCTCCGCGATAGGTCCGGCTGGATGGCCATGGCCGTGTTGTGGTACTCGCGGGCTTCCCGCGGTCCCGTGACCTCGTTGGTGCCGATGAGGAGTGTCGCGCGGCTCGAGGCGACGAGTCTGTCGATCTCCGCACCGAACTCCTTGTAGAGCGGTTCTTCGCAGCTGAAGCAGAGAGGCACCGTGAATTCCGGCCAGATGACGAGACCCGCTCCCGCGTCGAGGGCCTGGCCGGTCAGATCGAGATGGTCCTCGAAAATCCGCCGGACTTCTTCCGGCGCCGTGAACTGCCAGTAGATGTCCGAAGAGACGTTCCCCTGGACGACGGCGGTTTTAATGCCCCGTGGGCCCCGAAAAGACCCCTTTTTCAGCTCGTGCCCGCCCCAGGAATGGGCCAGGACGAGAAGGGCGAAGGCCGCGAAAAAAGGGCTCATCCTTTTCCGCCGCAGGGCCAGGACGAACGTGGATTGGAGAAGAACGAGGAGGAAAGAGACGCCGTAAACGCCGGCCAGGGACGCCGTCTGGATCAGGGGGAGATTCCGGTATTGGCTGGTCCCGAGGAGTCCCCAGGGGAACCCTGTAAGGAAACGGGTCAGGAAGAATTCCATCGTGATCCAGAGGAACGGGGCGATAAGGAAGGCCGCCGCCGGGAAGCTCAGGCGGAGGAAGACGAAGAAGTGTCCGAAGAGGCCCCAAAAGAGGGCCAGGAATAGGATCAAAGCCAGGTAGACGAGGATACAGAGCCAATACGGCATGCCGCCGTAGTGGGCCGGGACGTCGGGGACCCAGTAGAGGAGGATGCCGTAAAAGAAGAGCCCGGCCAGGCCGCCCGTGAGGAAGCCCGAACGGCGGCCCTTTCCCGACAAGGCCAGGAGGAGCGGGATGAGCGAGACCCAAGCCAGGAGCGAAATCCCGGTTTTGGGGAAGGCCAGGGCCGTCAGGATCCCGCTGAGGATGGCCGCCGGCATGGGAAGATCCCGGACCGGCCTAGTCCTGAACGATCCGGAAGTCGGTCTTCTTATTGGCCTCTGCGTTCAGCCTGTCGAGCAGGGCGACGGCCGGCTCCCTGGACGAGAATCCGCCCAGCCTGACCCGGTACCATGTCTTCGTGTCCGCGGGCCTTGGGTCGGCGACGAAGGCCGTGTACCCCTGCTTTTTATACTTGTCCGCAAGCGCCTGGGCCGGGGCTTTTTCGGCGAAAGCGGCGATCTGGACATAGTACAGGCCGGACCCGCCGGCGGGGGCCTTCTTGGGCACGAACTTGGATTTTTCGGCGGCCGGCTTGACCGCGGGCTCCTGGGCCCTGGGCTTCGACTCCGCTTCGCCCATGGCCGGCTGGGATTCGGAGGCGGGGGGCTGGACAGGGGGCTCCTTGACCGGTTCGGGGATCTGCTGGGTGACGATCCGGGTCGGGGAAGAGAACTGGACCTGTTTCTTGCCGACTGAAACGCCGAGCAGGAAGATGAACACGCCCAAGGCTAGAACACCGAGGAAGATGACAACGAGCAGGGAGCTCGAGACCTGGATCTCCCGGAAATCTTTGTTTTTCATCAGTTCTATTTTTTCTCCTGGGATTTATCGTAGGTGAAGGCCTTCAGGAACTCCAGCGGCAGGGGGAAGACGATGGTCGAGTTCTTTTCGGTGGCGATCTCGGCCAGCGTGCTCAGGAACCTCAGTTGGAGGGCCTGGGGATTCCTGGAAATAATATCGGCGGCCTGGGTCAGCTTGTCCGCTGCCTGGAACTCGCCTTCGGCGTGGATGACCTTGGCCCGCCGTTCCCGCTCGGCCTCGGCCTGCTTGGCGATGGCCCGGATCATGTTCTCAGGCAGGTCGACCTGCTTCATCTCGACGAGCTGGACCTTGATGCCCCAGGGGTCGGTGTGTTGCTCGATGATCTCCTGGAGGCGGGCGTTCAGCTTGTCGCGCTCGGAGAGGAGGTCGTCGAGCGGAACCTGACCGAGGAGGCTCCGCAGGGTCGTCTGGGACAGCTGGGAAGTGGCGTAGATATAATCCTGGACTTCGATCACGCACTTGATCGGGTCGATGACCCTGAAGTAGAGGACGGCGTTGACCTTGACTGTGACGTTGTCCTTGGTGATGACGTCCTGGGGCGGGATGTCCATGGTGATGAGCCGCAGGCTGATCTTGACCATCCGGTCGATGGGGGCGAATACGAGGATGAGCCCCGGCCCCTTGGTCTGGGGCAGGAGGCGGCCGAGACGGAAAATGACCCCCCGCTCGTACTCTCTCAAGACCTTGATCGAATTCAGGATGTAAAGGACGATCATCCCGACAACGATGATGGGATAAGTGATCACGATGCCCTCCTTATCAGGCTTTGCCGACTTTTAATTTCAATCCTTCGAGGAATTCGAGGACTTTGACTTTTTCGCCCGTCCGTACGGGCTCCTCCGCCTCCGCAGTCCAGAGCTCGCCGTGGACGAAGACCCTTCCCGAAGGGGCGAGGTCGGTCCGGGCCGTGCCCGTTTCGCCGATCATCCCCTCGCGCCCGGAGAACGAACGGCGGGCTTGGGCCCGGAAGATCAGGGTGAGGAGGAAAAGGACGATCAGCGAGACGCCGATGGCCACGGGGAGGACGAAACGCAGGCTCGGCCGCAGCTCGTCGATGGGGGCTTTGATGAGCATGAGAGAACCGATGATCATGGCGGCGATCCCTCCTATGGCCAACATGCCAAAGCTCTGGACCTTGACCTCCAGGATGAACAGGATCACGGCGAGGAGGACGAGCCCCAGCCCGACGTAATTGATGGGCAGGATCTGGAAGGCGAAGACGGCCAGGAGAAGCGAAATGCCTCCCAGGACCCCCGGCAGGATGGCCCCGGGATGGGCGAACTCGAAATAGAGCCCCAGGAGCCCGATCATGAGGAGAATGTAGGCCAGGTTGGGGTTGGCGACGGTCAGAAGGAACTTCTGGCGAAAGGTCATGGGCAGCGAGATGACGGGCTTACCGAGGAGAGCCAGCGTCCGCAGAGACCCGTCGAAGCGCTTGAGGGATTTGCCGTCGAAGCGGTCGATGATCTCCTCTTCGGTTTTGGCGATGAGGTCGATGAGGCCGCCGTCGAGGGCTTCTTTTTCGGTATAGGACAGGCTCTTGCGGACCGCATCCTCGGCCATCCTCACGTTGCGGCCCCTCTTCTCGGCCAGGGTTCTGATGTAGGAGGCGGCGTCGTTGGTGACCTTGTCTTCCATGATCTTGTCCATCGCCTGTCCCGTGAGGGAGATGCCGACGGGGTGGGCGGCGCCCGTGGTCGTGCCCGGGGCCATGGCGAAGATGTCGCAGGCCAGGGCGATGAAGAAACCCGCCGAGGCGGACCGGGCTCCGCTCGGGCCGACAAAGGCGGCCACAGGGGTCCGGGCGTTGACGATCTTTTCGATGATCTCGCGCATGGAGGTGTCCAGACCGCCGGGAGTGTTGAGGGTCAGGATGATTAGGTCGGCGCCGTCGCGGTCGGCCTTTTCGATCGATTGGATAATGTACTCCGCCGTGGCCGGATGGATGGGCGCGTCGACCTTGATCTTGAGCACAGAAGCGGAGGCGAGGGCAGGCCCCAGGAGGAGGGAAATGACGAGTGTTTTGGCGCGCAATACAATTTCATTATAGGAATTCGCCGAGGTCAAGTCAACACCCCGCGTGCGGAATTAAATATGCTTGACTTTTTATTTTCAATCAATTAAATATAGTGAGTTGTTTTCACGGCAGGGAGTTTTTCCGATGATCAAGAATGATATCGCCCTTGTGATCGAAAAGAAGACGGAATTCAATAGGGCCAAATCATTGCTCATTGTGGAGGCCGTCCTGGGGTCGCTGAAGACCGCCCTGACGAAGATGGAAAAGGTGGAGATCCGGGGGTTCGGCAGCTTCAAGGTCGTCGCCAAGAAGACGGGCTTCGGAAGGGACATCCGCCGTCAGAAACAGATCCGCATCGAAAAGGGCCAGCGGATCAAATTCCGCCCCGGCCAGGAACTGAAGAACCTCCTCTCCAAGACCAAGCCCGGCTGACCGGCCATCTCCAAGAAGGGGTCAAACCCCAATCCCCATCCTTTTGATACGTTCGACGGCGCCAACGACGATTTGCAAATCTTTGCAAATCGGTGTTAAAGCGCCGCTCAGTATTAACCCTGAGCATATCCCGGGCTTCAGACCGGGGAGGCGAATGGGTTGAATTCCGCGTCCTGATGGAGGCGCGCGTAGACCTGCTCGGTCTGTTCGACGGTCTCGGCCAACGACCCCGACGTATCGATGGTGTAATCGGCGTGCCGCAGTTTCTCT
>MEXZ01000132.1:2491-11368 GCA_001773855.1 Candidatus Aminicenantes bacterium RBG_13_64_14 | reverse complement strand
GGGCGACGATCTTTTTCCAGGCAGGCCGGCCGGGAGACATCAGATCATGGGCCGCCTTATCGGCGGAGTGGACGAAACAGCCTTTTTCCTCGAGGAGGCTGGCGACAACGGACTTGCCGCTAGCGATCCCCCCCGTCAAGGCGACGCGAAGAACGCTATGTCTTCTTGGGCGTCTTTTTCGCGGGGACGACCTTGAATAAGTCATCGCTGAAGCGCACGGCGACGCCCTGGTGCTTGGCTTTCTTGTCGGGCTTCTCCAAGCGGACGGTGATGCCGCCGATCCGGAGCTTCAATCTCTTCCCGTCGGCGAGCTTCTCCGGGAGCTCGATGTAGAGGTTGAGCTTCGAGCCGACGACGACCCCGGAATCAAGGCTGAAATAGGCGCCGCCGGACGAGATGTTCTCGAGACGCGTCTCTTCCTTGAACCTGTTGCCGTCGGCGAGGCTGCCTTCGACGAAGGCTTCCAGGGGGAAGTCGAACCGCCATTCCCGGCGGCGGTTGATCTCCAGGTCCTCCGGGACGGGCTTGGTTTTCTTCTTGGGTGCGGCTTTCTTTGTCATGGCGACCTCGATTCCTTGCTCTAAAAGAGGGCCGAATTAATGGCGTAGAGGGCCAGCTGAAGCCGGCTGTGGGTGTCGAGCTTGGCGTAAATGCTCTTGATGTGGGACCGGACCGTGTTTTTGCTGATGAACATGAGCTCGGCGATCTCGTCGTTGCTCTTCCCCTGGCCGATAAGCCGGAGGACCTGGAATTCCGTGGGGGTCAGCTGGTCCAACGTTTTTTCCTTGAGATCCCGGCCGACGACGGAAATGATGCGGTCCATGATGCTGGACATCTTGTCGCGAGGCAGCCAGATCTCCCCCTTGTGGATGCCCCGGACCGCTTCGGGAAGCTGGGTCGAGGCGTCGTTGAGGTCGAAATAGCCGCGGGCCCCGGCATTGATGAGGTTGACGATCTCCTCATGGGCCGGGATGCTGCCGAGGAGGAGAAGCTCCGAGCGGCCCTGGCTCTTCGAGATCTCCCGGATGGCCTTGCAGATCTCCCGGAGGTTCGGCAAAGCCTCGATGTGGGCAAAAAGGATGACTTGGGGTTTGAGTTTCTTGATCGAGTCCATGAACGACTCGATCGTGTTCTTCTCGATGTTCAGGATCTCCAGGTCCGGGTCGGCCTCGAGGGCCCGCAGGATCCCGGAAAGGATGATGTCCGATGGACAAAAAACGAGGAGGCTGATCTTCGAGGCCGAGGTTGCCTGGGCTTTCTTTTTCTCCATGCTCGTATCGGTCCCTTTTGGCACTTTTGATTATCCTTCAGTACGTTCGCATCAGATTTTAACGAATCATAGTCAATCCCCGCAGGCTTGTCAACCCCCAGGCTCCCCGGCATGAATGCCGGGGCTTAGCCTCGGCGAACGGGTCAACCCCCAGACTTCTCGGGGTTAATCCTGAGCCGCGCTTCTCATCCCCCTTTGAAGGGCGGTGCTTAGCAGCGGCGAACGGGCAAAACCCGAGAGTCCCTTGCTTGAATTCGAGGGCTTATTCGGGTTTCGCCCTGAGCTTTGCGAATGGGTCAAGCGGGGGGAGAAGGAGTGAGAGAAGCGTGGGGGAGGGGGCTAAGCCGGGGGGACGTTGTTGGGGTGGAGACGGAAGCCGCGGTCCAGTCGGACGACGACGTACTGCTGCTTACCGTTCCCCTCCTCGAAGCGGACATAGATGACGGCCCCGGACAGGACCATGCGAAGGGGGCTTTCGAGGATCAGGGTCCGCGGGATGTCCAGGAACAGGGTCACCCGGGAGTCGATGATGAGCCGGGCCTTGAGCCGGAACGAGACTTCCTGGGCGCTGATGGCGCAGACCGCGCTTCGCTCCTCGAACTTCCTGCCCGCGGCGTCGAGACCCTTGACCAAGGCCGGAAGAGAGAGATCGAAGGTCCGCTCCCTCTTTCCGGCCCCGGCTGCGCCTTGGGTGGAGGGACTAGGAAAAGACTTTTCAGTGTCCATGTCTGCCCGCATTTTCCCGCGCCTCACGGCCTCTATCAATCCCTTTTCATGGGGAATAGCGGGGTCATATTCGTGACATTCTTCTCACCGTAAAAGGCTAGGCAGCCGGGCCGGCTTGACCCGGCCGGACGTCCCCTCATAGGGCGTCCGCCTGGATGAGGTACCTCGACTCGAGGCGGAGGGCCACCTGGCGGGGGTGTCCGTCCCCGTTGGGGGGGTCGACGTCGACGATCGTTCCCTTGACGACGAGCTTGAGGTTCCTTCCTTCCCCGAGTTTGACCGGCAGGGAGACGACGAGCTTGAGCCGCGAATCGAGGGCGACCTGGTTCTTGAGGGGGAAGAGGGCGGACTGATGGCTCATGAAGGCGAGCGTCGTCTCTTCGTGGAAATACGTGCCGTCGGGGTCCGGTCCCTCGACGGTCATCGGCAGGGAGAGCTTGAATCCCCGTTCGGGCGGGCGGTGCCGGACGGGCCTGGAATCCCAGGAAATCCCTCTCAGCATATTGACTTTCCTTTTCCTCTGAAATTGGCATGACCAGCTTCGCACGGGCCTCCGGGACCGGTCAATCACCCCTAACGATGAACACGCGGGGGATATTTTCGTTCTCCAGAGGGGCGGGCGGGGGTTTTCTTGACAATTATCGGGTGGGCGGCTAGAATCGTAAAACGCTCAAAGTCAAGGAGATGAAGTGAACGAGAACGAACGGCAGGTCAAAAGGATCACACAGAAGAGCGAAGATTTTTCGAAGTGGTACGTGGAGATCGTCCAGAAGGCCGAGCTCGCCGATTACACCCCCATGAAGGGGATGATGGTCATCCGGCCGCACGGCTACGCGGTCTGGGAGAATATCCAGCGGGCCCTCGACCTTCGCATCAAGGCTACGGGGCACGTCAACGCCTATTTTCCCCTGTTCATCCCGGAGGGCTTCCTCAAGAAGGAGGCCGAGCACGTCCAGGGTTTTTCGCCGGAAGTGGCCTGGGTGACGATCGGCGGCAAAGAGGAGCTCGAGGAGAGGCTGGCGGTCCGGCCGACATCCGAAGCCATCATCGGCCACATGTATGCCAAGTGGATCAAGTCCTGGCGGGACCTGCCCGTCCTCATCAATCAGTGGGCCAACATCGTCCGTTGGGAGAAGGTGACCCGGCCGTTCCTGAGGACGACGGAATTCCTCTGGCAGGAAGGCCACACCTGCCATGAGACCGCCGAGGAAGGGGAGGCCGAAACGCTGAAGATCCTGGCGCTCTACAAGGAGTTCTGCGAAACCGAGTTGGCCATTCCCGTGCTCTCAGGCCGCAAGTCCCTGAGCGAGAAGTTCGCCGGGGCTTCGATGACCTACGCCATCGAAGCCCTGATGTCCGACGGCAAGGCCCTCCAGATGGGGACGTCCCACAACCTGGGCCAGCATTTCTCCAAGGCCTTCGACATCAAGTTCGAGGACCGCAGCCAGACGCTGCAGTACGTCTGGCAGACCTCCTGGGGCATGACGACGCGGACGATCGGTGCCCTGATCATGGTCCACGGCGACGATTCCGGCCTGCGCTTCCCGCCCCGGATCGCCCCGGTCCAGGTGATGGTCGTTCCCATTTCTATCGGCAACTGGCGGGAGTCGGTCCTTCCGGTCGCCCAGGCTGCGGTCGAGGGACTGCGGGCGGCCGGCGTCCGGATCGCGATAGACGCCCGAGAGGAGGCGACGCCGGGCTGGAAGTTCTCCGAATACGAGATGAGGGGCGTGCCCCTGCGCATCGAGATCGGCCCGCGGGACGTCAAGGCCGGTCAGGCCGTTCTCGTCCGCCGTGATACCAAGGCCAAGGAGACCGTCCCGCTCGTTTCTCTCGCCGTCCGGATCCCGGCGCTCCTCGAGGAGATCCAGGCCGGGCTCATGGCCCAGGCCCGGGCTTTCCTCGAAGCCAATATCCGTGACGCCTCGGACTACCAGGGCTTCAAAGATATCCTGGAAAACCAGCGCGGCCTCGTCCGGGCGCCCTGGTGCGGCGGCGAAGCTTGCGAGGACAGGATCAAGACCGAGACCATGGCCACGATCCGGGTCATCCCGCTCGAGGAGAGCGAGGCGAAGACCGACGGCACCTGCGTGGCCTGTGGCGCCAAGGGCGAGGCTCTGGCTTATTTCGCCCGCGCCTACTGACAAGGATCATCTCCGTTGAGCGGAGAATTCGCGAAAAACCGACGGGTGATGACGGATTCCCAGATCCGGGCCAGAGGAGTCTGCGACCCGCTGGTCCTGGCGGCGGTCAACAAAGTCCCCCGCCATCTCTTCGTTCCCGATGGCATGCGGGGCAGCGCTTACGCCGACGAGCCCTTGCCGATCGGCCAGGGCCAGACGATCTCCCAACCATACATCGTCGCCTACATGACCGAGGCGCTCGGCCTCAAGGGCGGGGAGAGGGTCCTCGAGGTCGGGACCGGGTCCGGATATCAAACGGCGGTCCTGGCCGAGATAGTCCGGGAGGTCTGGACGGTCGAGATCGTCGAAAGCCTGTCCCTGCAGGCACGTTCCGTCCTCGACAGCCTGGGTTACGCCAATATCCGCTACCGGGTCGGCGACGGGTCCGAGGGCTGGCCGGAGTCCGCGCCTTTCGATGCCGTCATGGTGACCGCGGCCGCGGCCAAGATGCCCGAGTCCCTCGAGGGCCAACTCGGTCCCGGGGGGAGGATGATCGTCCCTGTCGGGACCTATCTCCAGGAACTTTTTCTCGTCCGCAGGGAAGAGAAAGGCCTGACGAGGGAGCGGTTGCTGGCCGTCCGCTTCGTCCCCCTGGTGAAAGCCTCCTGACCCCCCCGGCTCATTTCTTTTCGCCGTAGTAGACGATCTTGGGCGGCTTCTTGGGGTCCTGTCCGAAAAAAAACAGCCACTTGTCGTGGCTTTCCTGGTCGTTGTAGATCTTCACGGACTTATTCGTCGACGAGCTGACGACACCGAGTATCTGGGCGTTCTTGATGGCCGGAAGGACGCGTTCCGGCGCGATCATGACCTCCGCCGCTCCTTCGCGCCCAGCGGCGGGCTTTCCCGTTGTCAGGATGATGTTCCATTGGCCGCCGGGCCCGAGGGGGTCCTTGTAGAGTCGGCGGATGCATTTCTTGTCCAGGAGCTCCTTCAGGCTGGCGGGATAACGCCCGGGGTTCTTCAGGACGTAGATGCGGACGGCTTCGGCGTACTGTTTGCCCCGGAAGATGAGCTCCTCTTCCTTCTCTCTCTGAAGCTCGGTTTGCCAGACCGGGACGGCGACGAGGAGCCCGAGAGTGATGACGAAGACGGCCATCATCAGCATAATGACCATGTAGCCCCGGGACTCTTTCATGGGACGGGTCGTTCGTCCGGGCCCTCGCTTGCGCCCGATGTGATCACCAGGTGTTGTAAGGTGAGCCATCGATCGGCGACTTGTCTTCTGAACCGGACTTGACGTCGATGACACCGGGGATCTCGTTCAGCATGGGATCTTCGGGGGAGGGGAGTTCGCGAACCTCGACCCAGGTCGTCGATTGCCGGGTCATCGGGTCGAGAGGGATCGAACGGAGGTAACTGTCCTGGACGAGAGCCTGAAGGGAAGCGGGGTATTTCCCCTTGTCCTGAGCGTACTGGTCGATGAGCTTGCGCAGGATGAACAGGTTCTCCTTGAGGACGGCCTCTCTGGCCTTGACGGTCGCCGATTTGTATTGGGGCAGTCCCAGTCCGACCAGAAGCCCGATGATGCTCAGGACGATGATGAGCTCGATCAGCGTGAAACCGCGCTCACCAATCCCTGTAACGTGTTCCGTCGAGGGCCAGGGCCTGGCTCTTGGTGTAGACATCGTATACATTCTCCTCTCCCCAGACGTCGGAGTCGGGGTCGTCCTGGTAGGACCGGAGCCCCCAGTCGAAGGAATTGGTCATGGGGTCCTTGGGGATGCGGCGGAGGAACTTGACGACCCTCTTGCGGGCCGCCTTGTCCGTGGCGCTCTTGTCCTGGACCTCGACACCTTTGACCAAGTCCTCGAGGGTCGGGGGATAGCCTTCGGTGTCCTCGTCGAACTCGAATTTCTTCTCGTCGGCGAGTTTCTTCCAAGCGTCGATCGCCTCGCGCACGAGGCGCAGGGCCCGCTGAAGTTCAATCTCGTTCTCTCTTTTGACGGCCATCTTGCCGAGGGGCAGGGCGGACAGGGCCAGGACGGCCAGAAGGGACAGGGTGATGATCATCTCCACGAGCGTGAAGCCGTGAGCGCGGTCGTCTCGAGACATCATTCCGTTGGCCCCGTCGCGTTCGTCGCGAGGAAATTATAGACGAATCGCCCGAGAAATCAAAACCGGCCGCGGTCTCGGCCTCCGCGCGGGTTGCGCCGGGGCTCCGGCCGGGGAGTCGAGTCGGGGTTGGCGCCGCCGCCCTCCTCTAGGGCCTTCTTGCTGAGCCGGATCTTGTTGTCCGCCGGGTCGATGCTGACGACCTTGACCGTGACCGTGTCGCCGAGGTTGAGGACGTCCCGGATGCTGTTAATCCGGTAGGGCGCCACCTCGGAGATGTGGAGGAGGCCGACGAGGTTGGGCATGATCTCGACGAAGGCGCCGTATTCCTCGAGCCGGACGACCTTGCCCGTGTAAGTCGCCCCCAACTCGGCTTCGGCCGTGAGGTCCAGGATCATCTGCTTGGCGGCCTCGGCGGCGGACATGTCCGTCGAAGCGATAAGGATCTTGCCGTCATCCAGGATGTCGATCTTGGCACCGGTCTGGCTGATGATCTTCTTGATGATCTTCCCGGCGGGTCCGATGACCTCGCCGACCTTTTCCGGGTTGATGTTGAGGATGATGATCCGGGGCGCGTAGACCGAGATGGTCGGCCGGGGCTCGGCGATGGCCTCTTTCATCTTGGCCAGCACCTTGAGCCGGGCGGCCTTGGACTTGGCCATGATCTCGCGGAGCATCGGCAGGGTCACGCAGGGGATCTTCAGGTCGAGCTGGATGGCGGTGACGCCCTTTTCCGTCCCGGCCATCTTGAAATCCATGTCCCCGAAGTGGTCTTCGAGCCCGGCGATGTCGGTCAGGATGGCGTAGCCGCCGCTCCCCGTGACCAGGCCCATGGCGATCCCGGCGACGACCATCTTCAGGGGGACGCCGGCGTCCATGAGGGCCAGGACTCCGCCGCAAACCGTGGCCATCGAGGAGGAGCCGTTGCTCTCCAGGATGTCCGAGACGATCCGGATCGTGTAGGGGAATGTGTCGTCGTCGGGGATGGCCGCCAGGATGGATTTTTCGGCCAGGGCGCCGTGCCCGATCTCGCGCCGTCCGGGGCCCCGGAGAAAGCCCACTTCGCCGACCGAGAAGGGCGGGAAGTTGTAATGGAGCATGAACCGTTTCTTGGTCTCCTCGCCGAGGCTGTCGAGCCTCTGGGCGTCGTCGAACGTGCCCAAGGTGACGGTCGCCAGGGCCTGCGTTTCGCCGCGGGTGAAGAGGGCCGAGCCGTGGGTCCTCGTCAGGAGGGCCACCTCGGCGGTGATCGGGCGGATGTCGTCGAACTGGCGCCCGTCGGTTCGCAGATCCTTCTTGAGGACGAGCTCCCGGAAGAGCTTTTCCTCGAGCTTGCTGAAGAGCTCCTTTGTTTCGAGCTTCTCCTCGGGCTTATCTTCAGGGACCTTGGCCAGGATGCTTGCGAGGACCGCGGCGAGCGCGGCCTCATTGGCCTTCTTGCCCCTGACCTGCATGGCTTCGAACAGGGCGGGTCCGTATTCTTTCTCGATCCGGGCCAGCTTTTCGGTGTCGACCACTTTGGCGGTGAATTCGCGCTTTTTCAGGCCGAGCCGGGCGTAGAGGTCCTTCTGGGCCTTGATGATCTGCTGGTTGGTCTCGTGGGCGAGCGAGAGCCCCTCGAGGATCTTGTCCTCCTCGATCTCCTTGGCCCCGGCTTCGATCATGATGATGCCGTCTTCGTTGCTGACGACGGTCATGTTGATGGGGCTCCGGTCAAACTCGTCGGCCGTGGGATTGACGACGTATTTCCCGTCGACGATCCCGACCTTGACCGCGCCGAGCGGCGTCGTGAAGGGGATATCGGAGAAATAGAGGGCGGCCGAGGCGCCGATGACGCCGAGCGTGTCCGGCTCGTTCTCGAGGTCGGCCGAGAGGAGCAGACCGACGATCTGGGTGTCGAAGAAGTAGCCTTCGGGAAAGAGCGGCCGGACGGGGCGGTCGATCAGGCGGGCGATGAGGATCTCCCGTTCCGAGGGCCGGCCTTCGCGCTTGAAGAAGCCGCCGGGAATCTTGCCGGCGGCGTAGGTGTTCTCCCGGTAATCCACGATGAGGGGGAGGAAGGCCTTGCTGGCGTCCTTCAGCTCCTTGCGGGAGGTCGCCGTGACCAGCATCATCGTGTCGCCGTAGCGCAGCAGGGCCGAGCCGTCGGCCTGCCTGGCGATCTTGCCGATGTCGATGGACAGGGTCCGTTTGTTGATTTCTAGACTGATGGTGTTAGACATGTGGGGGTCCTTTGGAGGCGGGGCCTACTTGCGCAGGCCGAGCTTCTGAATGAGCTTTTCGTAACGGCCGACATCTTTTTTCTTGATGTACTCGAGGAGCCGCTTTCTCTGTCCGACCTGCTTCATGAGGCCGGTCCGGGAGTGGAAATCCTTCTTGTGGCTGCCGAAATGCTTGACGAGCAGGTTGATCCGCTCCGTCAGCAAGGCGACCTGGATCTCAGGCGATCCCGAATCGGTGGGATGGGCCTGGTTCTCCCTGACGATCTTCGTCTTCTGTTCCTTGCTAATCACGCTTTTTTGTCTCCTGATGTTTTTCCGGCACATTTTAACAGAAAGAGGGGCCAATGTAAACACTTTCCTTGATTTGCGGGCGATTTCGCGTCCGGAACGGGTGGTCCGCCCGGCGGGCCGGGATCGGGGGAGG
>MEXZ01000132.1:1342-2440 GCA_001773855.1 Candidatus Aminicenantes bacterium RBG_13_64_14 | reverse complement strand
AGCTGGCGGGCGTATTTCGAAACGATCCCTCCCTGTTTCTCCTGACACTTAGCCAGCGCGGCCTCGATCTCGGCCAGGTCCAGGGAGTTCAATTTTTTCCTTTTCGGAGTGCTGTCCTCTTTTTGCTCAGCCATGTGTCGATCCTTTCTATTTCTGTCTTGTCGGAATACCGCCGGCTCGAGGACCGTTAATTTACCAGAAACGGGCCGCGAAGGCAAATCCGTCCGGACGGGCGATCCCGGTTTACTCCGGGGCGAGTTTCGATTATCATGCGAAAGGCATGGAACTCATGGACCGACGGACGTTCGTCCGGGGAGCGCTGCGGACGGCGGGTCTGGTTTCCGCCGGGGCCGTGGCGTGACCCGTCGCCGGGCCTTGTGGACGAGGCCCATCGCGGTCGCGCTGGCTGTCCTCGCGCTTTCCCTTGTCGTCCCGGCCGGTCGCCCTCCCGACAAATCCCAGGCGCAACCGACCGGTCCCGTCATCCGCCTGGTCTACAGGGCCCTCCAGCCGGGGGAACCGATCGTCGTTTTTCTGGAAACCGACGGCACGGCCAAGTCCGCCTCGGTGACGTTCCTGGGCCGGACGGTCGACCTGAGGCCCGCGCCGGGGGGCCGGAGCGTCTTCGCCTTCATGGGGATCGACCTGCAGGCCAAGCCGGGGGCCCATACCATGACCGTCAAGGTCCGTAAAGCCGGGGGGTCGATCGAGACGGTCCGGAAGGAGCTCGTCGTTTCGGAGAAGGAATTCCCGTTCACGAAACTCCAGCTCAAGAGGGAATACGTGACGCCGCCCGCGTCGGCCCTGGAGCGGATCAAGCGGGAGGCGGAGCTCGTCGCGCTGGCCGCGAGCGTCGTCACGCCGGAGTGGCTGGGTGACGGGCCCTTCGTCCTGCCGCACGACGCGCCGTCATGGTCGAACTTCGGTCAGCGGCGCCTCAACAATAACGTCCTCGAATCCGTCCACTCCGGGCTCGACATTCGGGCCCCCTTCGGCGAGAAGATCCGCGCGGCTAACGCGGGAACAGTCGTTCTCGCGAGCGATCTCTACCTCGGCGGCAAGACCGTCATCGTCGACCACGGCCTGGGCGTCTTCAGC
>MEXZ01000132.1:1019-1274 GCA_001773855.1 Candidatus Aminicenantes bacterium RBG_13_64_14 | reverse complement strand
ACTCGCTCGGCGTGCGCTACGCCGAGCTCAAACACGTTTTGGCGGTTTCCCCTGAAACTCCCCTCGTCCGGCGCGCTAATCGACTAAATCACCGCTTATGCTCATTCAGACGATCCCCTCAGCCCCTATTATCCGCGGCCTCATCCCAGAATACCTCTCTGTGCTCTACGAGGCTCGCAGAGATGAGGCAAGAGCTATTTCAGATACGTGGCCAGCCACTCGTGCAGCGTCTTCCACCACAATTCGGCGTTCTGG
>MEXZ01000132.1:663-921 GCA_001773855.1 Candidatus Aminicenantes bacterium RBG_13_64_14 | reverse complement strand
AGGGACGCGGAAGTCGTTGGCGCTGTGGACGACGAGACAGGGTGTCTTGAAGTTCTTGACGTACATCGACGGCGACCACTTCGTGTACTGCTCGGGGCTCGTCCACGGCGTGCCGTGGTATTCCCATTCCGGGAACCACAGCTCCTCGGTCGCGCCGTACATCGAGCGGAGGTCGAAGACGCCGTCGTGGGAGATGAGGCAGTCGAAGATGTCCGTCTGACCCTCGATCCAGTCGATCATGTAGCCGCCGTAGGAGGC
>MEXZ01000132.1:0-480 GCA_001773855.1 Candidatus Aminicenantes bacterium RBG_13_64_14 | reverse complement strand
GAACATCTGGGCGTTCCAGCGGTAGTGGAAGTTGTCGCCGAAGCTGCCCTGGGGCCCGCCGTGGATGAGCATAAGGAGGGGGTATTTTTTCGACGGCTCGAAGGCCGGCGGCTTGAGCAGGAAGCCGTGGACTTTGTCTCCCGCCGCGCCGGCGAACCAGAATTCCTCGGCCGGGTTCATGGCCAGGCTGGCCAGAAGCTCGGCGTTGACGCGTGTGACCTGGGTGAGCGTCTTCGTTTTCAAGTCGAACGACCAGACGTCGTTCGGCCGGTCCAGGGCTTGTTTCAGGAAGCAGAGAGTCCGGCTGTCGGGGGAGAGGGCGAGAGAGCTCACGGAATGGCCGTCGAGGACCTTCTCAACCTTCTTCGCGGCCAGGGTGAGCCGGAAGACGGCTGTCCGCCCCTTTTCTTCGGCCTCGAAATATAGCGCCGCGCCTCCCGGCGCCCAGAGGAACGCGCCGACGGAATAATCCAAGCTCCC
>MEXZ01000131.1:11268-12830 GCA_001773855.1 Candidatus Aminicenantes bacterium RBG_13_64_14 | reverse complement strand
GCCCGGCTCTGCCCGCCCTCGGTCGAGCAGATGGCCGCCCTGGCCGCCTACAACATGCCCATGGACTATTTTCGGGGCATCCGCGACGAGTACGACAAGCGCCGGAACATCCTTTACGACGGCCTCAAGGACATTCCGGGGGTCGTCATCCGCAAGCCCCAGGGCGCCTTCTATGTCATCGTCCGCCTCCCGGTCAAGGACGTCGAACATTTCGCCGTCTGGCTGCTCGCGGAGTTCTCGCTCGACGGCAAGACGGTCATGATCGCCCCGGCCCCGGGCTTCTACTCGACGCCGAGCCGGGGAACGGACGAGGCCCGGATCGCCTATGTGGTCAACGAGCACGAATTGCGCGCGGCCATCCGCGTCTTCAAGGCGGGGCTCGAGAAGTACAGGGCTATTCATGGCTGATGACGCCTTGAGCGAAACACGGAAGATCGTCCGGCAGGTCCTGGTTATCGGGGCCCTCAGCGTCCTCCTCGCTGCGGCAGTCCACTTTCCTCTCGTCAAACGGTTCGCCCGGGGAGAATTCCGGGAGAACTTCCTGTCCCAGGAGGATTATCCCGGCATCCGCTTGATCACGATCCAGGAAGCGGAGGACCTCTGGGCGGTGGGGGAGGCCGTCGTGTTCGACGCCCGGCTGGAGAGGCCTTTCCGGGAGGGTCACGTGCCGCGGGCCCGGAATCTCCCGGCGACCGGATCTAGGCAGAAGATCCCACCGGATATTCTGGAGCTCCAGCGGGAGAGGACACTCGTCGTCTACTGCGAAGGAGGCGACTGCCAGTCGAGCCTGGCCCTAGCCAAGCGTTTGCATGACGAAGGATTCACGGACATCCGCGTCATGACCGGCGGCTGGGAGGAATGGAAAAAGGCCGGGTTGCCGGTGGAGGCGGGAGATGCTGAAAAATAAAACCCTCCTCGTCGTCTTCCGGCTGGTCCTTGGCGGCCTTTTCGTCTACGCCGGCGTCGTCAAGGTCCTCGACCCGCTCGACTTCGCCCAGAACATCCGTAACTACCGCCTCGTCGGTCAGTCGCTCTCTTTTATCGCGGCCGTCGTCCTGCCCTGGCTCGAGATCCTGGCCGGAGTCGCCCTGGCCGCCGGCATCCGGAAACGCGCCTCCGCTCTGTTCATCTCGGGCCTGCTCGTCTTCTTCATCCTGCTGACCCTGGTCACGATCGCCCGCGGCCTCGACGTCGATTGCGGCTGTTTCGGGGCCCTCAGCCGGAAGTCCGGATTCGGCGTCGTCCTCGAGGACCTCGTGATGCTCTTCATGGGCCTGTGCCTCCTCTTCGCCCCCGGAAGACGGGATTAGACAGAGAACTGGTTTTTTTATCGACAGGGATCCCTAGTGCAGAGGCGGATTCGAAGCCACCCGTTAATGGCGACGACGGTAACCATCCTTTTCGAGAGAAGCAGCACATATCCCCCAATCAAGGGTCCTCCGTCAAAGGAGAGAACAGGCTGACAAGCCAAGGGCCAGCCTAGACGCCACCCGGACGGTGACGGTGACCATCCGAATCCCCCGTAGCGGAGGGGGACCCATCGCTTGCGATGGGGGAACCGC
>MEXZ01000131.1:8819-11230 GCA_001773855.1 Candidatus Aminicenantes bacterium RBG_13_64_14 | reverse complement strand
GCAATATGAAGATGAAGGACGTCCTCGGCGGCAAGGGCGCCAACCTGGCCGAGATGGCCGGGATCGGCCTGCCCGTCCCCCCGGGGTTCACTGTCTCGACCGAGGTCTGCGCGCTTTTCTACAAGAATAAGAACAAGATCCCGGAAGCCGTCCGGCTCGAAGTCGAAAAGAATCTTAAAAAGCTGGAGAAGGCGGTCGGCCAGTCGTTCGGCGACCCCAAGAACCCCCTCCTCGTCTCCGTCCGCTCCGGCGCCCGGGCCTCGATGCCGGGGATGATGGACACCATCCTCAACTTGGGCCTCAACGACAAGACGGCCGCGGCGCTCGTCGCCAAGACCGGTAACCAGCGCTTCGTCTACGATTCCTATCGCCGCTTCGTCCAGATGTACGGCGACGTCGTCCTCGGCCTCAAGCCGCTCCACAAGAACGATATCGATCCCTTCGAGGTTATCATCGAGGCCAAAAAGCACCAGCGCGGCGTCAAGAGCGACACCGACCTCACGGCCGCCGACCTCAAAGACCTCGTCGTCCGGTTCAAGGCCGCCATCAAGGAAAAAACCGGCCGGGAATTCCCCGACGACCCCATGAAACAGCTCTGGAGCGCCGTCGGGGCGGTCTTCAGCTCGTGGATGAACGACCGGGCCATCGCTTACCGCAAGATGTACGATATCCCCGAATCCTGGGGCACGGCCGTCAACGTCCAGCTCATGGTCTTCGGCAACATGGGGAACGACTCCGGCACCGGCGTCGCCTTCACCCGCGACGCGGCCACCGGCGAAAACGTCTTTTACGGCGAGTACCTGATGAACGCCCAGGGCGAGGACGTCGTGGCCGGCACGCGGACGCCGCTCCCCATCGCCGACCTGCGCAAGGACGACGCCAAGGCTTTCGCGGCGCTTGGGAAGATCCGCCGCGTCCTGGAAAAGCATTACACCGACATGATGGACATCGAGTTCACCATCCAGCAGGGCCGGCTCTACATGCTCCAGTGCCGGGTCGGCAAGCGCACCGCCTTCGCCGCCATCAAGATCGCCGTGGACATGGTCGACGAGAAGCTCATCAGCGAAAAAGAGGCTCTGGCCCGCATCGAGCCCGACCAGCTCAACCAGCTCCTCCGGCCGATCTTCGACCCCGCCGAGAAGGACGCCGCGATCAAGGGCGGCCGGCTCCTGGCCAAGGGCCTTAACGCTGGGCCGGGCGCGGCCACCGGCCGGATCGTCTTCAACTCCGTCGACGCCGAGGCCTGGGCCAAGCGGGGCGAGAAGGTCATCCTGACCCGCATCGAGACCTCGCCCGATGACATCAAGGGCATGAACGCGGCCGAGGGCATCCTGACGGCCCGCGGCGGCATGACCTCTCACGCCGCCCTGGTCGCCCGGCAGATGGGCCGGGTCTGCGTCGCCGGCTGCGGCGAGCTGACCATCGACTACGCCGATCACACCATGACGGTTAAGGGCCGGACGCTCAAGGAAGGCGACTGGATCTCGATCGACGGCACGACCGGACAGGTCATCGAAGGGAAGATCAACACCAGGCCGTCCGAAGTGCTCCAGGTCCTGATCGAGAAAAACCTGCCCCCCTCCAAGGCCCCCGTCTACCGGACCTTCGCCAAGGTCATGACGTGGGCGGATAAGTTCCGGACGCTCAAGATCCGGACCAACGCCGACCAGCCCGATCAGTCGCGAAATGCCGTGGCCTTCGGCGCCGAGGGCATCGGCCTGTGCCGGACCGAGCACATGTTCTTCGGCGAGGGCAAGATCGGCCCCATGCGGGAAATGATCTTGGCCGACACGCTCGACGCCCGCAAGGCCGCCCTGGCCAAGCTCCTGCCGCTCCAGCGGAAGGACTTCGCCGGCATCTTCGAGGTCATGGCCGGCCGGCCGGTGACCATCCGGACAATCGACCCGCCCCTCCACGAGTTCCTGCCGCACGAGGAAAAGGACCAGCGGGCGCTGGCCGGCGAGATGGGCATCTCCTACGAGAAAGTGAAGGAGCGCGTCGAATCGCTCCACGAGTTCAATCCCATGTTAGGTTTCCGCGGCTGCCGCTTGGGCATCATCTACCCCGAGATCACCGAGATGCAGGCCCGGGCCATCTTCGAAGCGGCCGCGGCGACGAAGAAGAAGGGCATCGATGTCGAGCCCGAGGTCATGATCCCGCTCGTCGGCCACGTCAAGGAGCTCGCCCACCAGGAGAAGATCGTCCGGGCGACGGCCGAGGCGGTCATGAAGGAACAGGGGATCAAGTTCAAATACCTCGTCGGGACGATGATCGAGATCCCGCGCGGCGCCCTCACCGCCGGGGAGATCGCGGCCGTGGCCGAGTTCTTCAGCTTCGGGACGAACGACCTGACGCAGACGGCCCTCGGCGTCAGCCGCGACGACGCCGGCCGCTTCCTCAGCCCCTACGTC
>MEXZ01000131.1:8685-8807 GCA_001773855.1 Candidatus Aminicenantes bacterium RBG_13_64_14 | reverse complement strand
TACGCCAAGGACCCCTTCGAGGTCATCGACCGGGACGGCGTGGGCGAGCTCATGCGCCTGGCCGTCGAAAGGGGACGCCAGACGCGGCCGGGGATCAAGCTGGGCATCTGCGGCGAGCACGG
>MEXZ01000131.1:7781-8658 GCA_001773855.1 Candidatus Aminicenantes bacterium RBG_13_64_14 | reverse complement strand
TGCTCAACCTCTTCCGGGTGCTCGTCGGGAAACGGTTCCCTTTCCAGCTCGTCTACAGCAACGAATACTGGATGGTCGAGACCGGCAAGCACGTCTTCCCCCTTCAGAAATATCGCCTCGTCTACGAGAACCTCCTGGCCATGGGGGCCAAGAAGGAGAATTTCCTCAGGCCCCGGCCGGCGCCCGACGAGGACGTCCTGCTCGTCCATACGGCCCGCTATCTCAGGCGGGTCAAGACGGGCACCCTGAGCCACGCCGAACTCCGGGCCCTCGAGATCCGCTATTCCCCCGAGCTCGTCCGCTTCGCCCTATTATCGGTCGGCGGGACCGTTCTCGCCGCCCGCAAGGCCCTCGAATGCGGACTGGCCGTCCACCTCGGCGGCGGTTTCCACCACGCCTTCCCCGACCACGGCGAGGGCTTCTGCCTACTCAACGACGTCGCCGTGGCTGCCCGGAAGATGATCGAGGAAAAGCTCGCCCGGAAAGTCATGGTCGTCGACTGCGACCTCCACCAGGGCAATGGGACCGCCGCCGCTCTCGCCGGCCGGAAGGACATCTTCACCCTGTCCATCCACCAGATGGACATCTACCCCACGGAAAAACCCCTGAGCACCGTCGACGTCGGCCTCTGGGCCGGCGACGGGGACGCCAAATACCTGGCCGAGCTCGGAGCACATATCCCGCGCATTTACAATGAGTTCCGTCCAGACCTCGTCTTCTACCTGGCCGGCGCCGACCCCTACGAAAAAGACCAGTTGGGAGGTCTGTCGCTGACCAAGGCGGGCCTGAAGGAAAGGGACAAGATTGTCATCGAGAACGCCCGGCGCCTCAGGATCCCGGTCGCCGTCGTCCTGGCCGGGGGATATGCCGCCGAGAT
>MEXZ01000131.1:0-7772 GCA_001773855.1 Candidatus Aminicenantes bacterium RBG_13_64_14 | reverse complement strand
CGTGGACATCCACCTGAACACGGTCCGCATCGCCCAGCGCGTTCAGCGGGTTTTCCCGGAAGCGCCGGCGCCCATCGCGGCGCGACGCCCCGTCTAGGGCCCGGGGACCGTGCCCCCCCCGTCACTCCTGAAGGAAGATGTGGCCGTAGACCTTGGCGTCTCCGACCATGTTGTCGATGATGCAGTATTCGTTCGGCTGGTGAGCGGTTTCGTCGAGCTTGGACCAGCAGGCCGCGGAGAATCCCGCCCGCCGGAATACGGCCGCGACCGTCCCGCCGCCGATGCCCATGGGCTTGGCTTCTTTCTTGTAGACGGCCTTGACGGCTTTCTTGAGAGCCTGGACGACGGGGGCCTGGACGGGTGTCGGGGGGGCGGCCGTCGCTCGCTGCTGGATTTCCGAATGGATCTTGACTTTGAACTTTTTTTCGATGTCGGCGGCGATCATCCGGATCGACTTCTCGACGTCCTGGACTTTGACCTTCGGCAGGATCCGGGAATCCATGTAGAAGACGTCCTCGCCGGGGATGGTGTTGATGTTCGGGACGTTGGCCTCTTTCTTGGTCGGTTCGAAGGTGGAAATGGGCGGGTCGAAGAGCTTGTCCCGGCCCGGGTAGATCTTGTAGAGCTCGTTCAGGGCGGCAATGAAGAAGCTTGCCGCCTTGAAGCTGTTGATGCCTTTCTCCGGCGTCGAGCCGTGGGCCTGCTTGCCGAGAGTCTTGATCTTGAGCCAGAGGATGCTCTTCTCGGCCACCTCGATCATCGTCCCCGCCGCGTTGCCCGCGTCCGGGACGATGATCAGGTCCTGCTTGCGGAAGGCCTTGTAGTTCTGGATGACGTAATCGATCCCCTTGCGGCTGCCCGTTTCCTCGTCGGCGACAAGGGCGATGCCGATGTCGTAGTTCGGCAGGATCCCCTCGGCCTGATGGGCTTTCACGGCGTAGAGGGAAGCGACCATGTCCTGCTGGTTGTCCTCGACGCCGCGGCCGTAGACCCGGCCTTTCTCGACCCAGGCCTTGTACGGGTGCCCGTGCCACAAAGACAGCTCGCCGGGGGGGACGATGTCGGTATGGGTCATCACCCAGATCGTCCGGGCCGAGCTTTTCCCCCGGCAATAGGCGAGGATGTTGGGCCGGTAGCCGGCCGGCGCGTCAAGGTCCGGGGCCTTGATCAGCGTGACGTCGACGAATCCGCCGGCCTTCAAGAAATCGACCAGGAAGTCGGCCTTCTTGGCCTCTCCCTCTCCGCCGCTCGACGGCGCGATCGCCGGGATGGCGCAAAGGCGCACCTGGAGGTCGACCATCTCGTCGCGGAACTGCTCGATTCTCCGGGCCAGCCGGTCGAAGGGTTGGTTGGGGTTCATGCGGGGACTCCTCTTGGCGGACACATCGGCGGAATTTTAGCATGGCGGCGGAAAAAAACCAAGGCGGACGAAGCGGGGCGCGTATTCAGTTCGCACCCTTACGGCGGCTGCGGAGCAGGGCGATCCCCCGGAAACCATACTGGATCCAGGAGATACATGTGAGCAGGGCCGTCAGGACGTAGAGCCAGGCCAGGGCCTGGGGCGAACGGCCCACGGCGTTCGAGTAAAGGACGAAGTAAAGGACGAGGACCTGGCAGACCGTGCTGGCCTTGCCGGCGAGCACCGGCTTGAACGTCTGTTTTCCCCACAGGGCGATGAGGATGAGCGCGGTCAGGGCGATGGCGACGTCCCGGCCGATGCAGATCCCCGTCAACCACAAGGGCAGGGTATTGGGCTGGCTGAGCGCCGGGAGGGTGAGGACGACGAAGGCCGAGGTGAGAAGGACCTTGTCGCCGACGGGGTCGAGCCAGAGGCCGAGGGTCGATCTGAGGTGGAGCATGCGGGCGGCAAAACCGTCGAGCGCGTCCGTCGCCCCGGCGACCAGGAAAACGATGAACGCCGCCCAGGGCCTTTTCTGGACCATCATCCAGACGAAGACCGGCGTCAGCAAGATCCTGGAGAGGGAGAGCAGATTGGGCAGGGTGAGTGCCTCGGACCGGCGCGCCCCGCCCGCCGTTCCTTCGGTGCCCTTGACGGTTTCGTTCATGACACGCTTTCCTGCCCGTCCCTACCGGGCCAGTCTGAGGATGAGGTCCATGACCCGGATCGCCTCGTTCCCTGGAATGGTCCTCTCGGGCTCGAACATCCGTTCGGGCGTGAGGGCCATGACCTGGAAGGAGAGCGCCCGGATGATGGCTTGGTGGTAAAAGTTGTCCGCGGAGACGTCGGCGACCTGGATCCGCCTGGTCTCGACGAGGGGAACGAACTTGGCTCCCCTGGACTGGAGGACCCCGATGAGCCGGACCGCCGTGTCGGCCAACTCGGCCCGGTTGATGATCCGCCGCGGCTGGAATGTGTGGTTGTCGAAGACGCTCATGATGTCGAGGGAGGCAACCTTGATGATGTACCGCTGGGCCCAGGACATCGAGATGTCGACGAGGATCTCCGTCCGCTTGCCGGGGGAGTCGAGGAGATCGCCGAATTTGACGCCGATCAGGGCGGCCAGGTCCTGCCGGGCCACGGCCTCCAGGGCGGGGATCTCGGAGTACTGGCTGGGCAGCTCATAAATTCCCAGCTTGGCCTTGAGCTCCTCGATGCGTTTGCCGACGGCCGCGTCCCGGGGCTCGAGCGCGGCCAGCTTTTCGAAGACGTCCAGACTCTGCCCGAGTTCTCCTGAATCGGCCAGGTATTCGGCATATTCCCCGAGGAGGGCCTTGTCCGCCGTCCGGCCTTCCATGGCGGCCTTGAAGTGGAGGAGCGCGCTTGCGGCATTTTTCTCCTGCCGGTAGATCCGGGCCAGGTCGAGATGGGCCTCGGCGGTCTCGGGGGCGTAGAAAAGGACCTTCAAGAATTCCCTCTTGGCGGCCTCCCGGTCGCCCGTGGCCAGGGCTATGCGGGCGTCGGCCATGGCCGCCTTGACGAGGTCGTCGCGGAGGGCTTCGAATCGCGGCTTGGCCCAGCGGTCGTCAGGGTCTCTCTTGAGGATCTCCCGGTACTCGCCGAGGACCTTCTCACTCTCCCGCCGCGACTCGTAGATCTGGGCCAGGCCGATCCGGGCCGGGGTCATGTCCGGGAAGCTCCGGAGGGAGGTCTTGAACCCCTCCTCCGCGGCCGCGAGGTCGCCGAGGAGGAGGTCGGTGTAAGCCAGCCCCACGGCGTAGGCCGGGCTCGCCGCCTCCAGCTTCGAGACGATCTTTCTCGCCCGTTCGGCCCGGCCGGCCTTGAGCGCGTCCCAGGCCTCCTTGACGGCGATCCGGTCGTCCAGGCGCAGGCGCGTTGAGACGTCCGCAGGGATATCCCCGACGAAGAAAGCGGGCGGACTTGTCGGGAGGGTGGCACAGGACCAGGCCCCGAAGAGGGCGATGCCGATCGCGGCGAGTTTTCTCACCATGGCTCTTCTCCTTGCTCGATATAGGGCAGGAAATTGACGATCCCCGCCGGGTCGGCCATGACCTTGAATTCGAGGAAGCGCTCGCTCTCCCGTTTCTTCAGGACGAACGCGCGGCGGGTCAGGGAATCCGTGATCTCTCGGGTCTCCTTGGGGACCCGGATGTAGTAGAGCTTGTGGCCGCCGAAGAGGACCTCCCGGAGCCGGCGGAGGAAATCCGGGACGCCTTCCCCCGTTTTCGCCGAGAGGGCGATCGTTTGGGCCTGCGGGTCGCCGTTCCGCTTCAAGAGAAGGGCCCGCTCGTCTTCGGGCAGAAGGTCGATCTTGTTGAAGACCTTGACGACCGGGACACCGGCGATGCCGAGGTCGGCCAGGATGCCCTCGACCGCGCCGAGCTGATGTTCCGAGGCGGGCGAGGCGATGTCGACGACGTGGCAGATGCAGTCCGCTTCGCCGACCTCCTCGAGCGTCGCCCGGAAGGATGTGACCAGCTCGACGGGGAGCTTTTTGATGAAGCCGACGGTGTCGGTGAGGAAAAAAAACGCGCCGTCGGAAAAGGAAACGCGCCGGAGGAGGGGGTCCAGGGTGGAGAAGAGGCTCGGCGACGTGTATCGTCGCTCCTCGGTGAGGAGGTTGAACAGCGTCGATTTCCCGGCGCTCGTGTAGCCGACGAGCGAGACCGTGGGGACGGGGCTTTCCCTCCGGCTCTGGCGCTGGCTCGAGCGCCTTTTCTGGAGGCCGTCGATATCCTTTTTGATCCTCGTGATCCGGTCGGTGATGCGGCGGCGGTCCACCTCGAGCTTCTTCTCGCCCGGGCCGCGGGTCCCGATGCCGGCGCCCTGCTGGGTCAGTTCGGGGCCCTTGCCCCGGAGGCGCGGCAGTCGATATTTCAACTGGGCCAGCTCCACCTGGAGCTTCCCTTCGTTCGTCCGGGCCCGCTGGGCGAAGATGTCGAGAATAAGCTGGGCCCTGTCGACGACCTTGATCCGGATCTCGTCCTCGAGGTTCCGCTGTTGGGTGGTGTTGAGGTTGTGGTCGAAGATGACCAGGTCGGCCGCCGATTCCCCGGCCAGCCGGGCGATCTCCTCGACCTTGCCCTCGCCGACGAACCAGCGGGGGTCGAGCCGGGGCCGGACCTGGAAGACCTTCCCCACGACCTCGGCGCCGGCCGCGCCGGCCAGGCCGACCATTTCCATCAGGGACTCTTCGGCCTCGTCCTTTTCCTTCTTGGTCGTGGCCACGTTGATGAGGATAGCGCGTTCCATGGGCTTTAGGAGTCCTATTGTAAATGGTTTTGGACGTATTCCTCAAGGGCGGGGCCGTCGTCGGGCGAAAACCAGGCTACATCGTCCATCTTCCGGAACCAGGTCGTCTGCCGCTTGGCATAATGGCGCGTGTCGGTCTTGGTCGAAGCCACGGCCTCCTCGCGGCCGATCTCGCCCCGGAGGAGCCTCAAGACATGGCTGTAGCCGAGGGCGCGGAAAGGCGGCGCGTCCTCGGCGACACCCCGTTCGAGGAGGCCCCGGACCTCCCCGACGAGCCCCCGCTCGAACATCTGTTCGACGCGGTCGTCGATGCGCCGGTAGAGCGCGTTCCGTTCGAGCCTGAGGCCGATGCGCAGGATGTTCCGGCCCTTGACCGGCGATTCGGTTCTGCGGAAGTGCTCGGAGATAGGCAGTCCGGTCGCGGCGTGGACCTCGAGAGCGCGGATGATCCGGACGCGGTCGCGGCTCCGGACCTTCCGGGCGTATTCCGGGTCGACCGCCTGGAGGCGCCGGAAAAGGGAATCGAGCCCTTCCTCCCGCGCCGTGGCCTCGAGCGAGGCCCGGACGGCCGGGACACAGCCGGGGCCGGGAAAAAGGCCGTCCACGAGGGCCTTGATGTAGAGGCCCGTGCCTCCGGCGATCAACGGGAGATGTCCCCGGGAGGCGATCTCGCCGGCGGCCGTGAGCGCTTCCCGGACGAAATCGGCGGCCGTGAACTGAACCTCCGGCCCGACGATGTCGATCAGGTGATGGCGGACGCCGCGCCGGGACGCGGCCGGCGGCTTGTCGGTCCCGATGTCGAAGCCGCGGTAGACCTGGATGGAATCGCCGCTGATGACCTCGCCCCCGAAACGCAGGGCCAAGTCGACGGCCACCCGGCTCTTGCCGACGGCGGTCGGGCCGAGGACGATGACGATATCGCTGGTGTCAGGTTCCAATTTCGATCAGTATCCAGATCGCGAGGACCGAGGCGAAAAGCAGGAGGGCGAAGAGCTGGCGCCGCTTCAAGGGGCCTCTCCGACCTTGTCCAGTCCCCTGACAAGCGCGGATTCGTGGGCCGGGCCGAGAGTCCGCTTGACGGCCAGGACTTCGGCGACGAGGACCTCGTCCATGCTCCTGAGGAAGCTCCGGCGGCATCCGTCCCCGACGATGTTGGCGTTCACTTTGAGCAGGGACTTGATCTCGAGCCGCCCGTCCGGCTTGAGCTCCGCGCCCTGGAAGGCCGGGTCGAGACGGCTCCGGACCTCCTCCAGGGCTTTCTCGACGATGGAGAAGGCCACCGGCCCGATCTCTTTCGAAATGTATCTGAAAACGAACGAGCACTTGGCGTTGAACACGCCCAAGAGCCGGTCCATGCCGGCCAGGGACATGTCGGGGGACAATTTCCCCGTCTTCGGCTTCGGGCTCGCCGTCCCGGCCAAGCCCAGGCAGAGAAGGGCGAAGAGGGTCCTCCGGGTCTCGGCTTCGCCGACGTCGCTCGCGTCGCAGAGTTCGGCCAGGGTCTTGGCCGCGTCGAGGAGGCCGAGGACGTATCTCTCGGTGAGGGAGAGCCGGAAGGCGTCCGGCGAAAAGGACGGGAGCCTCCGGACCATGTCCCCTTCGGCGGGAAGGGACCCGTCCAGGACGGCGTCGTCCTTCATCCGCCGGACGCCATCGAGCAGGAGGCTGGGGATGTCGATCGCCCCGACCAGGACCCGGCCCGGCGGACCGGCCCGGACGTGGAACTCGCGCTCGTGGCCGTGGGCGCCGAAAAGCGCCAAGGCCTCTTCCCGGGCGTAGGACTCAAGGAGGGTCCAGAGGCGCTCAGGCTCGAAGAGAGAGGTTTCAACGAGGGCCCGGAGGGCCGGCACTTCGTTTTTCTGGGCGTGTTCTTCGACCCGGGTCAGGGCGATGAGGTCCGCCTCTCCCGTGGTCAGGAGGAAGCGCAGGAAATCCTTTTCCTCGAAGGAAGCCGAATCCAGGATGAGGGCGCCGCGTTCGAACGACAGGCATTTCGGGACGCCGTCGGCTTTGACGTAGAGCGACCCGCTCTGCCCCTGCCGCCAGATCTCGGCCAGAACGCGGCCGATGGGGGCACGGGAAAATTCCTCGGAAGCGAGCCAGTCGTCCATGTCCTTAATGTATAGACGGGAAGGCCCGAAGTCAATCGGAGGCCGGCCGGGATTTTCCGCCGCGATCCCTTACCGGTAAAAGCTCGCGCCAAGCATCCCAAAGCCGATGTTGACGAGGGCCTTGAGGAACCAGACGCCGTAGGACAGGAAGAGGGCTTTCTTGAGCTCGATCTTGAAAACCGCGGCCAGCCCGAAAGCCAGGATGCCGAATAGCCAGAGCTGGAAGAAGTCAACTTGTCTAAGTATGATGAATGGCGTCGAGTTGACCTCCAGCTTCGGGAAGAGCATGGCCAGGCTGGTCGATGTCTGCATTACGGATTTCCGGGTCAGGGCCAGGACCATCCGGACGGCGTTGCCGAACAGTTTGTCCACCAGGTTAGCGTGCAAAAGCGCGGAGAGAACCGTGACATAGGTTCCCTGAGTAGAAATGAACTTGCCTAGAATTAGCAGGATCAAGCCCTGGAGGAGCAAGGCTGGGATATAGATTAAGACGGTAATCACCATAGTCTGGACATACAAACCAAATGTGGGTGGGTTTATAAGGGCTTGGATCCTTTTGTTATAATTCTCTTCGCCTAGGCGTTTCTTGAGCGCGGAGTTGTCCTTCGCGAGCTCGAGCTGGTCTTTCTGCATGTAGGGGACGACGACGAGGTTGAAGACGATGAGTGCGAGGAGAATGACGATGAGCGCGTCGACCCAGACCGGTTTCGCGGCCAAGCCGTCGAAGACGGGACGGGGGTTGAAGAAGACGCCTTCGATGCGTTTGAAGAGATTCATGGGCTAGGCTCCTTTCCGTTCATCTTTCTCGATCTCGCCGTCACGGATATGGATGATGCGCTGGGCCTGGTTGGCCACTTCCCGGTCGTGGGAGACAATGATGATCGTGTTCCCCTGTTCGTGAAGCTTGTGGAAAAGGTTGAGGATCTCCCGGCCCGTCCGCGAGTCGAGGTTTCCCGTCGGCTCGTCGGCGAGGAGGAGGGACGGCTCGT
>MEXZ01000130.1:18782-27704 GCA_001773855.1 Candidatus Aminicenantes bacterium RBG_13_64_14 | reverse complement strand
ATAATGACTACGATCCTCTGTTTTCGGTAGCAGGAGAAAAGCGATGCCTGAGACGCGGCGGCTGTATTACGAGGACGTCTATCTCTTGGAGTTCGACGCCGAGGTCGTGGCGCAGACGGAGCACGAAGGGCTTCCCGCCGTGATGCTCGACCGGACGGCCTTTTACCCCGAGTCCGGCGGCCAGCCGTGGGACAGGGGCACGCTCGGCGGCGTCGAGGTCGTCAAGGTCCTTGACCTCGACGGAACCATCCTCCATGTGCTGAAGAGCGAGATCGCGGGTGGAGCGGTCCACGGCCGGGTCGACAGACCGACCCGCTTCGACCACATGCAGCAGCATACCGGACAGCACGTTCTGTCGCAGGCTTTTTACGAGATGCTCAAGGGCGAGACCCTTTCCTTCCATCTCGGCCCGGATGTCTCCACCCTCGAGATCGGCTTGCGGGCCATCTCGGACGGGGAGTGGGACAGGATCGAGGACAGGGCCAACGCAATCGTCTGGGAGGACCGCGAAGTCAAAACGTATTTCATACCCGAGGAGAAAATAGGGGAGGTGCCCTTGCGAAGGCCGCCCAAGAAGCAGGGCCTACTGCGGGTCGTCGAGGTCGACGGATTCGACTACTCGGCCTGCGGCGGGACGCACTGCCGTCGCACCGGCGAGATAGGGATGATCAAGCTCACAGGGATCGAGAAATTAAGGGGGAACCTACGCTTCGAATTCCGCTGCGGGGGGAGGGCCCTTCGGGATTACCGGGGGAAAGACCGGACGGTCCGGAAGCTGGCCGGGGCGTTTTCCTGTTCGGACGGAGACGTGGCCGCGCAGGTGGAAAAACTCGCGGCCGATAACAAGGCCATGAAGAAGCGGGCCCGCCGGCTCGAAGAGCGGTTGGCCGCTTTCGAGGCCGGTGAAGTCATCAGGGCGGCCTCCGGACCCGTCATTACCGGTGTTCTCGAGGACAAAACCCCCGATGAGGCGCGTTTTCTGGCCTTGAACATCATCAAGAGCGGCGAGTTCGCCGTGGTCTATGGCGTCCGGGGCGAGAGCCAGGGGCATCTCATCGCCGCCCGGTCCGATTCCCTGCCGGTGGACTTGAGGAAACTCGTCCCCGCCGTCGGGGCCGTCGTCCCGTGCAAGGGAGGGGGAGGGCCGTCCCTGGTCGAGCTGGTCATGCCTGAGAAAGCGCGGCTTCAGGAGGCCGTCGAAACGGCCGTGGGTTGGCTCCGGACGAACGAGGAAAAGCTGAAAACCTAGTTAGGAGGGTAGATTCTTTGTCCGGAGCAGGAATTCACCACATCGAAGAAAAAGGAAATTCTCCTGGTGACCTCTTATGGGCCGGGTAAGAGAACGGCATGGATATTATGATCCGATGATTCCGGAGGATTATTATTGGTTGAAACTTGTCCTTTTCGGCCTTGTTACCGGCTTATGCCTTAGCGCAGGAATTTCCTCTCAATCAGGGGCGACTTCCCAGCTTCAGAAACCTCTTCAGGAACAAGTCTCGGTTACCAATATCGAAATCCCTGTTCGGGTCCTCAAAGGAGCCACTTTTGTCGATCACCTGACCATCGACGATTTTGAGGTATTTGAAGACGGCAAACCCCAACAGATCGAAGCCGTCTATCTCATTCAAAAAACGGACATCAAGCGGGAGGAAGGAGAAGAGGGAAGCCCACGCTGGGTGGGACGACCCCAGTTAGCTAGGCAATTTGTCCTTCTTTTCGATATGTCAGATTATATGCCCGAAGTGGGTAAGGCTCTGGATTATTTCTTCGACAAGGTTATTCTCCCCGGTGATTCCCTCATGGTCATTACGCCGATGAGCCAATATCGTATGCGCAGTGATGCTATCGCCAAAAGGTCTTCGGCGGAAATCAAACAGCAGCTTCAAGGCAGGCTGCGGCGCGATATTCTCAGGGGCAGCGCCGAGTACAGAAGCACCATCGATGCCCTGTATAAGATCTTGAACGCTGATCCTAGCGATCCCAAAGATCCGAATTCCGAATTTACAGTCGGTTCTCCCGAGGAACAACTTGACCTCTATAGGCAATATATAAACAAGCTCGAAGCCCTGAGGATGGTCGACGAAAAATCCCTTCTCGAATTCGCAGGCGTTCTCAAAAGCCTGCCCGGGCAGAAATACGTCTACATGTTCCATCAAATGGAAAGAATTCCTCAATTCAGCCCTAAAGGCGTGATGATGAAAATGTTCGAGGACCAGGATGATCCATTTAAAGTGTTCTCGTACATGGAAAATTTTGACCTTCATACGCGTAGTGTCCGCTTCAACGTTGAGGCGGTGAAAAAGGTCTATGCCGATTCGTCGATCACGGTCCACTTCTTGTTTATTACAAAGACGCCCGCACTGAATGTTCCTGTCACAGAAGCCAAAAATGCCAAGGCGGCCATGGACCCCCGCCAGGACGTGACCATGGTTGAACATTCAGAGGATATTCGCAGCGCCTTCAGCGAAGTCGCCCGGGCCACAGGCGGGATCTCGGAAAGCTCAGCCAACGCCGCCGCCGCCTTTGAAAAGGCCGTTAACGCCTCGGAAAATTACTATCTCATTTACTATACACCCAAGGACTATAAAGCCGACGGAAAATTCCACGCAATCAAGGTCAAAGTTAAGGGCGGAGGTTATAGCGTCACCCACCGGGCTGGCTATATCGCAACGTAAATCGCTTACGCTGCCTTTGCTGATGTATCGCGCTGATAATAATATCGTAAGCCCCAAGAAGCAACAGCCAAGGCAAATGATGCAGTGGTTATTGACAGCGCCGTGCAGCCGGCCATATACTTCCCAGAATAATGAGGAGTGCATATTCTTTGTCCGGAGCAGGAATTCACCACATCGAAGAACTTGGCCGCCGCCCTGATCATCATGCTGATTCCGTTCTGAGAGGGAGACACGAGTGATTGCAGCGCTGTTTGTCGGACTCGGGCTTCTGACCCTCGTTTACGTGGCCGACTGGGTCATCCAGGCGCGCAAGCACCCCGACACGCCGGACCCGGGCCGCCCGGACGCCGAGCGGATCGCCGTCGGTTTTGTCGCCAATTTCTTCGACGCCCTGGGCATCGGCAGCTTTGCCACGTCGACCGCGTACTTCCGGCTCAGAAAGCTCGTGCGGGACGAGCTCCTTCCGGGCTCGCTCAATGTCGGCTACGCGCTTCCAACGATCACCCAAGCCTTCATCGGGATCGCCGTCATCAAGGTCGACCCGATGACGCTGGTCCTGATGATCGCCGCTGCCGTGGTCGGGTCCTGGCTAGGCGCCGGCGTTGTCTCCCGCTTGCCGCGGCGTGCGATCCAGGTCGGGATGGGCATCGCGCTGCTCGTGGCCGCCGGGTTCTTCCTGGCCCGCCTGCTCCAGTGGATGCCGTCGAGCGACACGGGCACGCTCGACCTGACGGGCATGAAGCTGGCCCTCGGCCTCGCCGGCAGCTTTGTCCTTGGGATGATCATGCCGCTCGGCATCGGGTACTACGCGCCATGCATGATCCTGGTCAGCATGCTCGGCATGAACCCGCTCGCATCTTTCCCCATCATGATGGGCGCTTGCGCGTTCCTGATGCCCGTAGCCAGCATGAACTTCATCCGCGCCAGGCGCTACAGCCTGAAGTCGACGGTCGGCATGACTATCGGGGGCGTCTTCGGCTCGGCCCTAGCCCTGACGGTGGTGAAGAAGATGAACCTCAACAGCGTCCGGTGGCTCGTGACGGTCGTCGTTATCTACACCGGCTTGTCGCTGCTCCGGACCGCCGCTCGGGAAAAAGCGGTGTCAGACGTAGCCAAGGCGAGCGAGAACCGGCCGGCTGCCACCTAGCGGCGGGTGCCGCCCTCCATTACTCGTAGCGGAGCGAGACGATGGGGTCCATGTGGGCGGCCTTCTGGGCCGGGACGATCCCGAAGAAGAGGCCGATGGTCGCCGAGACCGAAAGCCCCATGACGACCGACCAGGGGGAGACCGCCGCGGGCAGAGGGGTCGCTGCCCGGACGATGAGGGCGATGCCGAAACCGGCCAGGACGCCGATGAGCCCGCCGGTGCCGGTCAGGAAGACGGCCTCGATCAGGAACTGCTTGAGGATGTCGCCCGACCGGGCGCCGATGGCCTTGCGGATGCCGATCTCCCGCGTCCGCTCCTTGACCGAGACGAGCATGATGTTCATGACCCCGATGCCGCCGACGAGGAGACCGATCGAGGAGATGACGATCATGACCAGGTAGGCCGCCCCGGTCAGCTGGTTGTAGAGGTCGACGAGCGTGTCCTGGGTCATGACGGCGAAGTCGTTGGGTTGGCCGTAGGGGACCTTGCGCCGCAGGCGGAGGACGCTCGTGATCTGCTCGATCGTTTCGCTGAGCATCTCCGACTGCCGGGGCGAGGCGATGATCTCCAGGCCGTCCTTCTCGTAGCTGAAGTACTTCATCAGGGTGGTGATGGGCAGGCCGACGAAATTGTCGCGGCTCTGTCCGAACATCTGGCCCCTCTTGGTCAATACGCCGATGACCGTGAAGGCTTCGGGGCCGACGCGGATCTCCTTACCGACCGGGTTCGTGGTCGGGAAGAGAATATCGGCGAGCTCGGAGCCGAGGACGCAGACCCGGGCGGAGCGGGTCACTTCCGATTCGGTGATGAACCGGCCCAGCCGGGGAAGATAGAGGGACATGACGACGGGCCACTTCGCGTTCATGCCGATGACCATGGCGTTGTCGCTCTTGGAGCTCTGGTACTTGACCTCGACGGGATCGAAGACGCTGACGTAGATGCTGACGGCCACGGCCCTGACGAGCGGCGCGCCGTCCTCGATGGCCTTGACATCGTCAAAGGTCAGGTCCTTCCGGGTCCGCTCCTCCTCGGATTGCCGGCCCATCTGGATGCCCTCGTCCTTACGGATGACGATCATGTCCGAGCCCGCCGCCTGGAGCTCGGAGAGGAAGCTTTTGTTGAGGCCCTGGATGATCGAGACCATGCCGATGACCGTCATGACCCCGATGACGATGCCCAGGATGGTCAGGAACGAGCGGAGCTTGTGGGCCCGCAGGGAATCGATGGCCATGCGGAAGACTTCGCGGAAGATCTGGATCCTCATTGTTCCGCCCTCAGGGCCTCGACAGGGTCGAGCTTGGCCGCCCGGTTGGCCGGGTAGATGCCGAAGAACAGCCCGATCGACCAGGACATGACCATGGCCAGCACGATCGAGGCGGGCTCGACGCTCGAGGGCATGGACGTGGCCGCGGAGATGATCCGGGCGACCAGGAAACCGAGGACGATGCCGATGATCCCGCCGAGCGCGGAGATGACCGAGGACTCGATGAGGAACTGGTAGAGGATGTCCTTGCGCCGGGCCCCGACGGCCATGCGGATGCCGATCTCCTTCGTCCGCTCCGAGACGGAAACGAACATGATGTTCATGATGACGATGCCGCCGACGATGAGGGCGATCGAAGAGACGGCGATCATGGCGAAGTAGATGCCCGACGTCGCCGTCTTGTAGAATTGGATGAACGTCTCGGAGGTGGCGAACGAGAAATCGTCCGGGTCGTTGTAGGAGAGTTTCCGCCACGAGCGGAGCACTGTCCGGACCTCTTCCTGGGCTCGGGCCATCGCCTCCTGGGAGGCGGTGTGGATGTTGATGCTGATCGAGCGGCGAGAGCCGTAGACCTTGTTGAAGGTCGTGATGGGGATGCGGACGTAGTTGTCCTGGCTGAAGCCGAGGATCTTGCCTTTCTTCTTGGCGACGCCGATGACCTGGAAGTTCCGGCTGCCGACCTTGAGCCAGCGGCCGAGCGGGTCGAGGGACCCGAAGACCTTCTCGGCGACGTCGGACCCGATGATGCCGACGGCCCGGGAGTTGGTCTCGTCCTGGCTCTGGAGGTGGCGCCCGCTCTCGAGCTCGACGACCGAACCGATCTCGTGGTCGAGGTAGGTCACGCCGCGGACCTCGGTGTCCTTCAGGGACTGGCTGCCGTACTTGACGGTCGTTCCGTAGGAAGCCGAGGCGCCGACGAGCTCGCAGGAGGGGCAGTGGGCTTTGATCAGGTCGCGCTCGGCCAGGGTCAGGTCCTTGCGCTTCATCTGCTCGCGGAACTCCTTGATGGAGGTGCCGATCATGGAGAACTTCTGGACCGAGAAGTCGTTGGCCCCGTAGAAGGACATCTTGGTGTAGACGTAGTTGTTCAGGCCCTGGATGACCGAGACCACGGCGATGATGGTCAGGACGCCGATGATGATGCCGAGCAGGGTCAGGAAGGTTCGCAGCTTGCTCGACCGCAGGGAGACCACGGCCATCGTGAAGGATTCTTTGATCTGCAGTTTCGCCATGGTTCTGAAGCTCTATTGTACCCTATATATACGAATCGCCGCAGCTTTGGTTTATAATGGTCCGGCAATGGCAACGATGCGTTTGAACAAGTTCCTGGCCCACGCCGGGGTCTGCTCGCGGCGCGAGGCGGACCGCATCATCGTGGAGGGCCGGGTCAGCGTCAACGGCAAGGTCGTCCAGGAGCTGGGCCAGAAGATCGACGCTTCGCGCGACAAGGTCGTCGCCGGCAGCCATCTCGTCAAAGGCGAAGTGGAACGGCCCGTCTTCATCCTCCTCAACAAGCCAGCCGGCCGGGTCGTCAGCGTCAAGGACCCATTCGGACGGCCGACGGTCATGGATCTCCTGCCCCATCTCCCGGTCCGGGTCTTTCCCGTCGGGCGCCTCGACGTCGACACGGAGGGGGCCCTCCTCCTGTCGAACGACGGGGACATGGCCCTCCGGCTGACCCATCCCCGTTACGGCGTGGGGAAGGTCTACCATGTCCGGGTCGAAGGCGAGCCCACGGAAGACGACCTTAACAAGGTCCGACATGGGATCTTTCTCGAGGGGCGCAAGACAGCGCCTGCCCGGATCCAGGTCCTGCGGCGGGGGCACCGTCATTCGATCCTCGCGATCGAGATCCACGAAGGCCGGAAGAGGGAGATCCGGAAGCTTTTCGAGGCCGTCGGTTACCCCGTCTCCGGTCTCGTCCGCGTCGAGTTCGCCGGCCTGACCCTCGAGGGCCTCAAGCCGGGCCACTGGCGCTATCTCAAGACCACGGAAATCTCACGCCTGAAGAAGCTCGTGGAAGGGAGCGGCGCGGCGGCCCCGCCTCACCGCAAGAACGCGGCCCGGCCTAAAGCAAGATCCGGCCGCTGATCATTGCGGCCCGCCGGCCGGACCTTCGCCCCTGTCGTTCCCACCCGAGAAGGACTTCAGGCCGCTGGCCAGCCGCTGGAGCTCGCGGTCGACGAAGCCGTGGACCGTCCCTTCCTCGTAACTCCCGTCCTCCCGCACCACGCCGGCCTCGACGCCCGTCAGGATCTCGATGCCCTCGTCGATCGTCCTCACGGGATAAACGTGGAATTTCCCCTCCCGTACGGCGGATACGATATCGGAGCGGAGCATGAGGTTCTGGACGTTCTGGTGGGGGATGAGGACGCCCTGCGTCCCGGTCAGGCCCTTGGCCCGGCAGACGTCGAAGAAGCCCTCGATCTTTTCGTTGACCCCGCCGATCGGCTGGATCTCGCCCTTCTGGTTCAAGGACCCCGTGACCGCGAGGTCCTGGCGGAGGGCGAGGCCCGACAGGCTCGAGAGGATGGCGTAGACCTCGGTCGACGAGGCGCTGTCGCCGTCGACGCCGCCGTAGGACTGCTCGAAGGCCAGGGAGGCGGCCAGAGAGAACGGCCTCTTCGACGCGTACTTCCCCCGGAGGTAGCCGCCGAGGATGAGGACGCCCTTGTTGTGGGTCGGGCCGCTCATGTCGGCCTCCCGCTCGATGTTGATGACCCCGGCCCGGCCCATGGCCGTCCGGGCGGTGATGCGGGCCGGTTTGCCGAACATGAACTGACCCATGTCGTAGACCGACAGGCCGTTGACCTGGCCGACCACGGCGCCTTCCGTGTCGATGAGGATCGTCCCCTCCTCGATCATCTCCTGGATCTTGTCCTCGATCAGGCTGACCCGCTCGAAACGCTCCCGGATGCCCTTTTCGACGTCGTCGCGGCCGACGGCCGACTTCTTGTCCTTGCCGGCCCAGTAGCTCGACTCGCGGATGACGTCGGCGATGACGTGGAAGCGCGTCGAGAGCTTCCGCTGGCGCCCGGCGATGCGCGTCGCGTATTCGATGAGCGCCGCGATGCCGTCCTTGTCGAAGGGTATCAGGCCGTCATCGTCGCAGATCTTCTTGATGAACCGGACGTAGTCGCCGACGGCCTTCTCGCCCCTGTCCATCTCCGAGTCGAACTCGGCCTTGATCTTGAAGATCTTCTTGAAGTCCTCGTCCATGAAGTAGAGCAGGTTGTAGATCGAGGCGTCGCCGATCATGACGACCTTGACGTCGGACTTGATGGACTCCGGCTTGAGCCGGGCGCTCGAGAACAGGTACATCTGGAGGTAGTTCTGGATCTCGAAGATCTGGTTCCGCAGGGTCCTTTTAAGGGTCGCCCAGACCCCCGGTTCGACAAGCGCGTCCATGGCGTTGATGACGAGGTAGCCGCCGTTGGCCTTGAGGAACGAGCCGGCCTTGATCATGGTAAAGTCCGTCTGGCCCATGCCGGCGCGGGAGTAGGAGGCCTCGATCGACCCGAACAGGTTGACGTAGGTCGGGTTGGTCTCCATGACGACGGGCGCGCCTTGCTGGTCCGAATTGTCGACGAGCAGGTTGACCCGGTATTCCAGGAAATTCTCGACCTGATCCTTGTCCTCTTTTTTCTGTTTCTTGAACAGGTCGATCGTCTTGACCAGGGCCTTCTCGACGTCGTCGAGGTAGGCGCCGATCTTGGGGAAGGCGAAGCGGGTCCGGACCTCGTCGATGCCGCCCTTGATGACGGGCGAGATGGATTCCTCGTCCCAGCCACGGAGGAGCGTCCGCGTCTCCTCGTCGATCTCCTTGAGCTTCTCGA
>MEXZ01000130.1:13888-18758 GCA_001773855.1 Candidatus Aminicenantes bacterium RBG_13_64_14 | reverse complement strand
GCTCCTCGTATTTCGCCCTGAGCGTCTCCAGGGTCTCCTTGGGGATCTTCTTTTCCTTGACCAGTCCTTCGATCTTGGCGAAGGGGATGGGCTGGCCTTCGAGGACGGGGATGAGATCGGGCCGTGTGAACATGCCCATCTGGACCTGGATGACCGAGAAGCCCTGTTCGGCCGTCTCTTCCTCGAATCGCTGAAGGATTTCCCGCTGCTTTTTTTGCTGGTTCTCGACGATAGCGTCCTTTTTTTCCGTGTAATAGGGGCTCTTGAGCAGGTTAGGGATGTTCGTCCGGAGCAGTTCGATCAACCTGGCCATGGCCTCGTTGAAGAGCTTTCCCTGGCCCGAGGGGAGCATGATGAGGACGGGTTCGTCGGGGTACTTGAAGTTGTTGACGTAGAGGATGTCGTCGGGCGTCCGGTCGCCTTTCTCCAGCCGCTCGAGGAGCTGTTTCACCGTCGTCGTCCGGCCCGTGCCGACCATGCCGGTGATAAAGACGTTGTAGCCGAGGCTCTTGATGTCCAGGCCCGTCTGGATGGCCCGCAGGGCGCGCTCCTGGCCGATGATCTCCTCGCAGGCCCGGGCGTCGTTCGTCGAAGCAACGGGGATGATGTCCGGACAGCAGGTCCAGCGCAGCTTGTCGGGGGTGAGTTCGGCGAATCCTGTTCTCGTTTTCATGGCCGTGTCTCCTGGCCTCAACCTACCACAACCGCCGGCTTTCCTCAAGGCGCGGGCCGTAGGCCCAAAATCGCCGGTAGATATGGGCGCCGAATTCCGGGACATGAGGAAAATTCATGGGACACAATCCCTTTTCAAGAGAAAAGAGTAGTGAATTCGGGAACGGGAATCTCTCAAGACGGCTCGAGATCTATCGGCGATTTTAGGGGACGCTGATTTTTAGTGTAAATCCCCCGCACATCTGCTAAAATAGGTCTCCTTCGGACCCGGGAAGGAGAAAGACGTCCATGAAAATCCATCAAGGCAAGCTCCAGGCCAAGGGGTTCAAGGTCGCGATCGTGGTCAGCCGCTTCAACGGCTTCATCTCGGAGCGGCTCCTCGAAGGCGCCCTGGAAGCCCTCCAGAAGATGGGGGCCCAAGAGGCCGACCTGACGGTCTACAAGGTGCCGGGCTCTTTCGAAGTGCCGCTCGTCGCCAAGAAGATCGCCAAGGCCAAAGCGGCCGACGGCATCCTCTGCGTCGGCGCCCTCATCCGCGGGGACACGCCCCATTTCGATTTCCTCGGCGCCGAGGTCATCAAGGGGCTGGCCCAGATCGCCATGGAGGACGGCGTTCCCGTCTCTTTCGGGATCCTGACCGTCGACACCGTCGAACAGGGCATCGAGCGGGCCGGGACCAAAGCGGGCAACAAGGGCTACGACGCCGCCTTCTCGCTCATCGAGACGCTGAACGTGATCAAGGAAGCGGGCCTCCGCTGAGCGGGTGACCGGGTCGAGCCATGGGACAACGCCGTAAGGCGCGGGAGTGCGCCCTCCAGATCCTGTTCCAGTTCGAGTTCAACGCCGGCGACCCCAAGGCCCTCGTCAAGGTCTACTGGGAACATCAGAAAGCGTCGCCCGAGGTCCGGAAATACGGGACCTGGATCGTCGAGGCGATCATCGCCCACGGGGAGGACATCGACCGGGCCATCCAGTCGGTTTCGAAGAACTGGCGCCTCTCCCGTATGGCCGTCATCGACCGGAACATCCTGAGGATCGCCGTCTGCGAGCTCCTCTACGAGAAGACGCTCGTTCCGGCCATCATCATTAACGAGGCGATCGAGGTGGCCAAGCGCTACAGCGGCGAAGAGTCCGCCGTGTTCGTCAACGGCGTCCTCGACGCCGTGGGGCGGCTGCTCAAGGAGAAAGCGGACAAGCCGGGAACGGCGGCCGGGCCTGGCAAAGCAGGTGAGCATGAGTAAAAAAGAGGACAACGCCGAACTTGACCAGGACGTCGCCCGACGGGAGAAATACCGCAAGCTCCGGGAGGCGGGCGTCGAGCTCTTCCCCTACACCTCGGTCAAAACCCACGAGATCAAGGACCTCGTCGGGACCTTCGGCGGCCTGGCCGCGGAGGAGCTCGAGGCCAAAAAGATCTCCGTCGTCGTCCCCGGCCGGATCATGTCCATCCGGAAGATGGGACGGGCGACCTTCTTCCATGTCTCAGACGGCCGGACGCGGCTCCAGGCCTACATCCGGGAAGACAAGGCCGGGTCCGCCGCCTACGATCTCTTCGGTCAGCTCGACCTCGGCGACGTCGTGTCGGTCGCCGGGACCCTGTTCAAGACGCGCACGGGAGAGCTCACCGTCCTCTGCGACGCCGTCACCTTCCTGGCCAAGGCCCTTCACCCGCTCCCCGAGAAGTGGCACGGTCTCCAGGACGTCGAGCTCCGCTACCGCCAGAGGTACCTCGACCTCATCATGAACCCCGAGGTCGGCGAGGTCTTTCGCTTACGGAGCGCCATCGTCGCCCACATCCGCAGGTTTTTCGACGGCCGCGGCTACATCGAAGTCGAGACGCCGATGATGCACGCCGTCCCGGGCGGAGCCCTGGCCCGGCCCTTCAAGACCTTCCACAACGCGCTCGGCCTCGACCTCTACCTGCGCATCGCTCCCGAGCTTTTCCTGAAGCGGCTGGTCGTCGGAGGGCTGGACAAGGTCTACGAGATCAACCGCAGCTTCCGCAATGAGGGCATCGACGCCCAGCACAACCCCGAGTTCACCATGCTCGAATTCTACGAGGCCTACAGGGACTACTACGACATGATGGACCTGACCGAGGAGCTGCTGACGGGCATGGCCGAGGCTCTGCTGGGAAAGGCCGAGGTCCCCTTCGGCGAGCACACGATCTCTTTCAAGAGGCCCTACAAGCGGCTGAAGTTCATGGACGCCGTCGTCTCCTACAGCGGCCTCGCCCCGAGCCGCTTCTCCGACCGCAAGGAGCTCATCGAGTTCGCCGAGGGCCTGGCCCCCGAGAAGAAGCCCCTGACCTACGGCAAGGCCCTGGACGTTCTCTTCGACCGGTTCGTCAAGGACAAGATCGTCCAGCCGACGTTTATCACCAACCCGCCCAAGGAGATCTCGCCGCTGGCCAAGACATCCCGAGATAACCCCGAGGAGGCCGAGCGGTTCGAGCTCCTCGTCGCCGGAATGGAGGTGGCCAACGCCTTCTCCGAGCTGACCGACCCGGCCGAACAGCTGGCCCGCTTCGAGGACCAGGCCGAGGAGAAGCTGAAGGGCGACGAGGAATCTCACCCCGTCGACATGGACTACGTGGAGGCCCTCGAGTACGGCCTGCCGCCGACGGGCGGGGAGGGGATCGGCATCGACCGGCTGACCATGATCCTGGCCAACCGGAAGTCCATCCGGGAGGTCGTCCTCTTCCCCCTGCTGCGGCCGAAATAAGCGCATGAAGTTCGAGCTGTTCGTCGCCCGGCGCTACCTCACGGCGAGGAGGAAACAGGCCTTCATCTCCGTCATCACCTCGATCTCCGTTCTCGGTATCGCCATCGGGGTCGCCGCCCTGGTCATTGCCATCGCCCTCATCACCGGCTTCCAGGGGGACGTCCAGGACAAGATCCTGGGCGCGACCTCCCACGTCATGGTCTCCGACCTCGGCGGCCAGGGGCTCGCCGGCTACGAGGGCCTGGCCGAGAAGATCCGGGCCATCCCGGGCGTCGAGTCCGTGACCCCCGTCGTCTACAATACGGTGCTCATCACCGGGCTCGGCGAGAGCTCCGGGGCCTTGGTCAAAGGCATCGATTTCGACCGGGAGAAGCTGGGCGCCGCCTGGCTCCAGAAGCTCGAGGCCGGCCGGATCCCTGAGGGGGGCGGGCCCCGGGAAGGCCTCCTCCTCGGCCGGGAGATCGCCCTGCGGATCGGCGCTCAGATGGGCGATGCCGTGACCATCGTGACGGCCTCCTCGATCCTGTCGCCGCTGGGCCTCCTGCCAAAAACGAAGAGGTTCCAGGTGACGGGGATCTTCAACACCGGGCTTTATGAATTCGACAACTCGACGGCCCTCGTCTCGATCGGCGTTGCCCAGAAGCTCTTCGGCCTCGAAGGCCGGGCCAGCTACATCCAGGTCAAGCTGCGGGACATCTTCGCCGCGCCCGCCGTCGGCGAGAAGATCAAGGCGGCCCTGCCGCCCGTCGTCTACATCACGACCTGGATGGAGCTCAACAAGTCCCTCTTCTCCGCGTTGAAGCTCGAGAAGAACATCATGTTCCTGACCATCACCCTGATCGTCATCGTGGCCGCCCTGAACATCATCGCCACGCTCATCCTCATGGTCATGGAGAAAACCCGCGACATCGGCATCCTCATGGCCATGGGCACGACGCCCCGTTCGATCAACCGGATCTTTTTCTACCAGGGGGCGCTGATCGGGGTCATCGGAACGGCCTTCGGCGTCTTCCTCGGCCTCGGCTGGTGCGCCTTGGCCAACGCCTTCGAGCTTATCAAGATCCCCGTGGACATCTATCAGATCTCTTACGTCCCGTTCCGGCTGAGGCCCCTCGACCTGGCCCTCATCGTCGGAGTCACGCTGCTGATCAGTTTCGTGTCGACCCTTTTCCCGGCCCGCCGCGCGGCCAAGGTGGATCCCGTGGTGGCGTTGAAATATGAGTGACCGCGTCCTCGTCGCCGAAAACCTGGGGAAAGCCTACCCCCTCCCGAAGGGCGAACTGCGCGTCTTCGAAGGCCTCGGTTTCGAGCTCGAGCGGGGCGAGCTCGCGGCCATCATGGGGGCCTCGGGGGTGGGCAAGACGACGTTCCTCAACCTCCTCGGCGCCCTCGACCGGCCTTCGGAAGGACGCGTCCTTCTCGACGGGGAAGACCTTTTTGCGGGGACGGACCGGGAGGTCGCCGGCGTCCGCAA
>MEXZ01000130.1:8971-13867 GCA_001773855.1 Candidatus Aminicenantes bacterium RBG_13_64_14 | reverse complement strand
CGCCCGGGCGCTCGTCAACGAACCCCGGCTCCTGCTGGCCGACGAGCCGACCGGCAACCTCGACTGGAAGACCGGGGAAAAAGTGCTCCGGCTCGTCCTCGACCTCCACGAGCGCAGGGGGCTGTCCTCCATTCTCGTCACCCATAACGAGAAGATCGCCCGTTACTGCCACAAGGTCTACATGATGGAGGCGGGGGAGCTGAAACTTTTATCCTCCCACCCGAGTTAATCCGGGTATGAGGTCCCAGGCGGCCCCAGGGCCCGGTTTTTGAAAAAAACGGGCCAATATGGTATATGGTAAAAGGATATCCGTCATGAAAAAGTTCGTCCTGGCCCTCCTGCTCCTCATCCTCCCCGGTCTCCTGGCCGCCCAGGAGATCCTGGAGAAGATCGAGATCGTCGGTAACGATCGGGTGACGCCGGAGACGATCCTCTACTATCTGACGGTCCGGGAAGGCGACTACTACGTCATCGACCAGTTCCGCCGGGACTTCCGCGTCCTCTGGTCGACGGGGTTTTTCTCGAATATCAAGTTCGAGGAGACCCAGGGGACGAGGGGGCGGATCGTCCGGATCACGGTCGAGGAGAACCCGATCGTCAAGGCCATCACCTATAAAACGGGCAAGAAGGTCAAGGAAAAAGCCATCGTCGACAAGCTGAAGGAGAAGGACCAGGCCATCCTGCCCTATTCCTATTACAGTCCCGATAAGCTTCAGCGGATCAAGGACACTATCACCGACCTCCTTTTCGAGAAGGGGCTCCTGGCCTCGAAGATCGACACGGAGATCGTCAAGCAGGGCAAGAACGAGGTGAACGTCCTGATCAAGATCGACGAGGGCCCTAAAGTCCGCGTCGGGGACGTCGTCTTTGAAGGCACGACCAAGCTCCCGGAAAGCGGGCTCAAGTGGTCGATGAAGGACAACCGGCCCCACAGCCTGTTCAACTGGGTCCTGGGCAAGGACGTCTATAAGCAGAACAAGCTCACCGACGACGTCGATCTAATCAAGAAGAAATACCAGCAGAACGGCTATATGGAGGCCGCCGTCGGCCAGCCGCGGATCGAGGAGATCGAGAAACGATCGCTCGTGTTCAAGAAACAGAAGATGATGCGGCTCACCATCCCCATCACCGCCGGCTATCTCTACCGCGTCGGCGAGATCAAGGTCGAGGGGAACAAGGCCCTCAGCGTCAAGTTTCTCCGGTCCCTGGTCAGGCTCCTGCCCGGGGAGGTCTACAGCACCAAGAGCCGGGAAAAGAGCGCCGACGACATCTCCGAGGTCTACCGGGACGGCGGCTACATCTATATCCAGGTCATTCCGATCGAGAACCTCGACCCCAAGCGGAAGGTCGTCAACGTCACTTTCAACATCGTCGAAGGGGAGGTCGCCTACCTCAACCGTCTCGATTTCCGCGGCAACAACTACACCAAGGACAAGGTCATCCGGCGGGAGATGATGATCCGGGAGGGCGACCGCTTCAGCCTGAGCATGTTCAAGAACAGCATCCTGCGGATCAAACAGCTCGGGCTCGTCGACCTCGAGAAGGACCCCGACCTCACGCCCAAGCCGGACGACCCGACCAAGATGGACGTCATGGTCAACGTCAAGGAGCTCCAGCGGAACAACATCCAGTTCACAGCCGGGTACAGCGGCTACGAGGGCACGTTCGTGGCTTTCAGCTACTCCACGGTCAACTTCCTCGGCGCCGGTGAGACCTTGGAGCTCACCGCCCAGCAGGGCAAGCTCGTCAAGAATTACTCGTTCGGTTTTTCCGAGCCGTATCTCTTCGACAAGCCCATCACGGCGGGTTTCAACATCTACGATCGAAAAACCGACTACAGCTCGCTCGGCCTTTACAAGCAGAAAACGAAGGGCATCAACCTCACGACCGGGACGAGGCTTTTCGGGATGTGGCGGGCGAACTTGATGTATACCATCCAAAAGGTCAGCGTCTCCTATCCCGAAGGGATGACGATATCATCGATCTACAGCTCCGGCACGTTCTATGAGAGCTCGATCAGCCCGATGCTCTTCCGGTCGACGATCGACAGCCCCCTGACGCCGACGCACGGCACGCAGTACTCGCTGAGCATGAAATACTCCGGCACCTTCCTCGGCGGCGAGATCGACCTCATCAAGCCCCAGGTCGAGTTCACCTACTACCACCCGATCCTCGGCCGCGGTCCCAAGGCCCATGTCATCGGCTTCCACGCTCAGTACCAGTTCATCAGGGCGATCAACAACTCCGAGGTCCCGTATTGGGAGAAGTTCTTCCTCGGCGGCGAACGCTCGATCCGCGGCTACGAGGTCTACTCGATCGGGCCCAGAAACGCGAACGGCTACAATCTGGGCGGCGAAAAGTCCGCGATCTTCAACGCGGAGTATATCATCCCCGTCGGCGGCCCTCTTTACGCCATCTTTTTCTACGACGTGGGAAATTCCATCCCCTACAGCGACAAGCTCAGGTTCAAAGACATGTACTCGTCGCTGGGCATCGAGGCCCGGCTCTTCGTCCCGGCCCTGAGAGTGCCCTTCCGCCTGATTTTCTCCTACAACAACAAGAAGATCAATTCGAACGATCCGGATTTCGCTTTTCGTTTCGCCGTGGGCACGACATTTTAGGGCGCACGGCCCTATTCCCCGATAGGAGGTTTCGACATGAGAAGACAACTTCGGGTCATCACGCTGATCGCGGCGGCCGCCGCCGGGCTCGCCGGGCTCCTCCCCGCCCAAGAGGCGAGCAAGCTGGGGATGGTCAATTCCCAAGATATCCTCGATAAGTCCGTGGAAGGCCGGCGTGTGCTGGCCCAGCTCCAGGCGGCAGACAAGAAGTATACCGAGAGCATCACCCGGCTGGACGATCAGATCAAGCAGCTCCAGAACCGGCTGAGCGCGCAACGGCTGACCCTGACCGCCGAGGCGGCCGCGGGGATCCAGACCGACATCCAGAAAACGCAGACGCAACGGCAACGGATGGCCGAGGACGCCGCACGGGCCATGGAGGAGCTCCAGGCGAGGGCCCTGGACCAGCTGCAGAGCGAGATCATGCCCATCATCGAGCAGCTCCGGAAAGACAAGGGGCTGGACATCATCTTCGACCTGGGCAAAAGCGGGGTCGCGTTCATGAGCCCGGCGCTCGACCTGACCGCCGAGGTCCTCCGGCGGTACGACGCCCTGAAGGCGGCCCCCCCGGCCAAGAAGTAGTCCCCAACGAGGCCTGGCCATGATCACAATAGAACAGATCTCGAAATTCCTGCCCCACCGTTTCCCCTTCCTGCTCGTCGACCGCGTCGTCGACATGGTCCCCTCGAAGACCATCGTTGCCCTGAAGAACGTGACCTGCAACGAACATTTCTTCCAGGGCCATTTCCCGGAATGGAAGATCATGCCCGGGGTCCTCATCATCGAGGCCCTGGCCCAGGCCGGCGCCATCCTTCTCTTCAGCTCCATCCCCGACCCGGAGAGCAAATTCATCGTCATGAGCAAGATCGACAAGGCCAAGTTCAAGCGGATGGTCGTTCCCGGCGACCAGCTCCGGCTGGACGTCGAGTGGACCCGTCGCAAAGGTCGGATCTGCAAAATGATGGGGAAGGCCTTCGTGGACGGGGATCTCGCCGCCGAAGCGGAAATCTGCGCCAGCGTCCTCGACGTCGAGGACCTCAAAGAAAAAAAGAGCTCCAGACAGATCTAACCCGACAGCGGCCGGTTCACCGGGCGACTTTGATCAGCTTCCCCGCCGGGGGGACGGCGCCGAGTTCCAAACCGTTCATGACGGCGAACGGCGCCCATGTATTTTCGGCGAGTCCCGTCTTCTTGAAAACCCCCTGGAGGGTGTCCGAACCGTTGGCCTTGACTAGGGCCAGGCGCTTGGGCGCCCGGTTGATGAGCGACGTGTTGGTCATCTCCCGGAAAGACCCCACGACCCGGCGGAAGACGGGCTCGTATTTAGGGAAGCCCTCGACTGAGCTCAGGGCCAAGAAGAGGTAGACCAACTCTCCCTTCCTTAAGTAAGACCAGCGCATCCGAATTGGGGCCTGGTTCTCCTGGGTGAGCGTGTAGGCTTGTTCGATACAGGACAGCCCATTGATCGTCGTCCGTTTTTCGCCCTGGAGCTGACCCCCAGAGGCCGAGATCTCCGCGGCTTTTTTCCTTGCATAATCTTCAAGGTTGTCGGCGTTCTTCTCGGCCTGGAGGATGAGGCCCCCGTCCTGGTCGCCCGACACGAGCGTCACCCGGGCCGGAGTGTTGTCGACCTTCCAGCCTGATGGGACTGTAAATTCGAAGCGGAGTCCGGGATGGTAGAACGCCGAGCCTTCGACGAACCCCTGGCGGGGGTCGTCTCCATAGATCAAGTCCTCGACCGTGCGGAGGTAGGCCTCCGGCTTGCGGGCGAGCGCCTGGTCCTCGGGCTTCAGCATGGCCTGGACGTTCTGGATCCTCTCGGACGAGAGGGGATGGGTCGAGAGGAACCCAGGTAGGGAGCGGCCGCCCGCGAGGTCGCCCATCTTCTCCAGGGCCGTGAACGTGACCGCCATGTCGGCCGGATCATAACCGGCCAGGCGGGAATACTCGACGCCGAGGGCGTCGGCCTGCCGCTCGTCGTCCCGGCTGTACTTCAGGAAGAGGACCTGGAGGCCGGCTTGGGCCAGGCCAGCGTACTCGGCGAACTTCTCGCTGATGACGCTCCCGGCGGCGAGGCCGATCTGGGCCAGCATCTGCTGGCTCATCCGCCGCACGGAATGGCGGGCGTTGACGTGGCCGAGCTCGTGGCCGAGGACCGCCGCCAGCTCGGCCTCCGAGCTCATCAGGGCCAGGATGCCGCGGGTGACGTAGACGGAACCGCCCGGTACGGCGAAGGCGTTGACGACCGGGCTGTCGAGCACGGCGAAGCGGTAGG
>MEXZ01000130.1:3659-8919 GCA_001773855.1 Candidatus Aminicenantes bacterium RBG_13_64_14 | reverse complement strand
TTTTGACATCTCCCCCTCCCGGCAATAGCCGGCCGGGTCCACCCCGACCGGCCCGTCGGAATCCGGCGGAACTATTTCATGATGAAGAGAGCGTCATCGAGGTTGGTATTAAAGGTGACGCCGGTAATAGTGAGCCTTTGCACTTCCGCTCCGTTACTCATAACCCGAGTCGAGTGGGCGACCATCAATCCTCCGACTTTCCGGTAATCGCTCAGAAAGGACTCCGACTCGACTTCGCCGCCCGACATCGGGTCCAAGGACTTGGTCACCAACTTGTAGGGGAGGTAGGTCGCCGGGTCGATGAACATGATGATCTTGTGGCCGTCGGCGAGAGTCTGTTCGAGGACGATATAATCCTTGTCTTCGATCTTCTCCTTGGGTTTCAGGGCGAAAGTGATACCCAGTTTCTGGGGATTGAGGAGGGAGTCGTTCCCCAGAGCTTGATGGGAGATATTCTTGGACATGTCGTCAGACATCTCTTCCGTTGCCATGGTCTGGAAATTCGTCCCCCAGCCCTTTTGCCCGTCGTAGGCCTGGATGAAGCTCATGCCCGCCTCGGCGATCTCGACGTCTACGCGGATCTTGTTGGGCTCCTTCTGATAAACGGTGATGGGCGCGCTCATACCCGCTTGGACGAGCTCGACCGTTCCCGTGATGGACGTGTCCTTGATGGCCTCGAGGGCCTTCTTTCCGCCCATGGCGTCGATCATCTTGTTCAGGACATCCTGGGCCGTCTGCCCATAACCGGGCAGGGCGGCGAGCGTCATCAGCACGGCGGCGCTGAGGATCCAGGCGGTTGCTTTTTTCATAGGTTCCTCCAATTTCTTCAGAGTGGCGATCGTTCGATAATACGAATATTCTAAACGAAAGTTCAGCTTTTGCCAACATCCCCCGCCTGTATGTCCCCCGCCTGTACGGGCTTTCTTGGGCATCCGTTTTTCGGCAACTCGGCAGGCGTGGACTAGTCTTGAAAAATATTGGAGTCTAGCCGTTTATTTAGGAGAACTCTGATTAATTTGTAACTAATTGAATATAAAATAATAAAACCATATAAATGGATTCGAGGATTTATAGCAATGTAATGAATAAGGACATATAATAATTGTCAAGTGTAATATTTATCTTGATTTATGTTGATAAATAATGTTATAATCACTATGTTCATTAATAGGACATATTTTCTGTATAATGGCAGCGCGGAACATGGCTCCTAATTTCTCTTTGATCGCCTGCGCGAACTTCGACCGTGAAATACTGGCCCTCCAATCCTCGCCGGATTTCCAGAACGTCCGCTTTAAAACTCTGTCGGTTGCCTGTGACCAGGTCGATGCCGAATGGCACGGCCTGGACGAAGCCGTAGGGTCCTTCCGTAACGACGGGGGTTCCGTCTGCATCTTCGGTAGCTACTGCTTGACCCGGGCCGCGAAGGGCTTCGGCCCCGGCGAGGCCTGCCGGTTCTTCCAGAAAGGCCAGTGCTTCGAATGGGTCGCCGATAAAGAGGTCCTCGATCGTTTCCTCCAGGCCGGCGCGCTTCTCGTCCTGCCGGGCTGGCTCAGGGACTGGGAAGCCCACGTCGACACGCGTTGGCCGTCCGGCCGGAAGAGCGCCCAAACCTATTACCGTGAGCTGGCGAAAAAAGTGGTCCTCCTCGACACTGGCGTCTATCCCAATATCGACCGCGAACTCAAGTCCTTTGCCCACTTCCTCCGGCTCCCGCACGAGATCTTTCCTGCCGGGCTCGAGCATTTCAAGCTGAACCTCGAACGGATCGTCCTCTCCTGGCGTGTGGAACGGGAGAAGGAGGGCGTCGCGGACCACATGGCCGCGATCCGCCAGCAGATGTCCGACTACGCCCGGATCGGCCATCTCCTGGGGGCCGTGACCAACGTCAAGAGCTTGGAGGAGTCCGTGGCCGGCGTCCTCGAGCTTTTCCGCGTCCTTCTCTCGCCGCAGGAAGTCGTCTTCCATCCCGTCGATTCCTTTTCCGGCCGGCCTGGTCCCGAAGGCTCTCCCTGGGACAGGATCATCGCGCTCAACGCCGATTATGCTTGGACCGATGACCGGCGGGCGGTCTATCTCAAGATCTCCCATAACCGGGAGCTCGTGGGTATCCTCGAGGTCGTCGGCTTCAGCGACCTTGAACGGCGGGAACACGACTTCAACCTGGCGCTGGCCCTGGCCAAGATCTCGGGTCTGGCCCTGGCGAACGTCAAAACCGGCCTCGCGCTGAATACGGAACGGGACAGGGCCGTCAGCGCCGAAGCCTCTTTGACGGCCGGGGAAGAGATGATGAGGACGATTTTCAGCTATCCCCTGGGCCTCTACAGAACAACGCCCCAGGGGCAGCTCCTCGACGCCACGCCGACCCTGGCCCGGATGCTCGGCTACCCGGACGTGGCCGTGCTCAAGACGGTGAACTTCTGGGACATCCACCACGACCCGGCCGACAAGGAGAGCTGGCAGGCCGTCCTCGATTCGAGCTCCATGGTCGAGATCTTCGAAACCCAGCTCCGGCGCAGCAACGGCACGCTTCTTTGGGCCAAGGATTCTTCCCGGGCGGCCAAGGACTCCCGGGGGAACGTCCTGTTCTACGACGGGGTCATCGAAGACATCTCCCGGAAGAAGCAGATGGAAGCAGACCACTCCTGGGGCGTGCGTCTGCAGGCTTCGGTGAGCGACGTCTCCGAACGGCTGCTGTCCCCGACGCCGATCGAGGAGATGTCCTCCGTCGTCCTGGAGCACGCCCGCCGGCTGACCGCGAGCGCCACCGCGTTCGTCGGGCACGTCGATGAGCGGACGGGGCGGCTCGTCCCCGTGGCCCTGACTCCGGACGCCCGGGATCTGCTGGCCGGGCATTCCGCGAATGGCGGGAATCCCCACGAGGCCTCGGGGATGTGGCGCTGGGTCCTCGAGAAACTCAAGCCTATCGTGACGAACGTCACCAGCCTGGATCCGCGTTTTTCCGGGATGCCCGCGTGGCATTTCCCCGTCCGCCAGTTCCTGGCCGTTCCCGCGGTCATGTCGGGCGGCATCGTCGGGCTGATCGTCGTCGCCAACGCGGAAAACCCCTACGTGGAGAGGGATCTCAAGGCGGTCGAACGCCTGGCCACCCTGTACGCGATCGCCATCCACCGGACCCGGACGGAGAACGAGCTGCGGGACCTGTCGCTCATCGACGAGCTGACGAAAGTCTACAACCGCCGGGGATTCATGACCCTGGCCGAGCAGCAGATCAAGGTCGCCCACCGGACGAAGAAGGAGATGTTCATCTTCTATGCCGACCTCGACGACCTGAAAAAGATCAACGACACCTACGGTCACGATGAAGGGGACGCCGTCCTTGTCGAGGCCGCTGCCTTGCTCCGGGCCGCCTTCCGCGATTCCGACATCATCGCCCGCCTCGGCGGGGACGAGTTCGCCGTCCTGACCATCGACGTCGCCGAAGGGAAGGCGGCGACCCTAGCCCGCAGGCTCCGGGAAAAGATCGCGGCGCGAAACTCCCGTCCGGGGCAGGAGTACTCCGTCTCCTTCAGCCTGGGGACCGCCCGCTATGACCCGGACAAGCCCTGCGCCCTCGCCGAACTCCTCACCTCGGCCGACAGGAAGATGTATCAGGACAAGAGTACGAGGAAGGCCGCCGCGAAAGCCGCCTGACGAACGCCGGCGCCCCTCAGTTCCGGATCTTGTACTTGGCCAGCTTGTTGTAGAGCGTCGTTCGCGAGATGCCCAGGATCTTGGCCGTCTGGCGCATGTTCCCCTTGGCCACCTTCAGGAGATAGACGATGTAGTCCTTCTCCAGGTCGTCGAGCGAGGACAGATGGCCGCGGCCGGCGAAGGCGATCGCTCCCTGCGGCTGAATGTAATCGCGGAGGTACTTGGGCAGGTTGGCGACGTCGATGAAATCCTTCTTGCAGAGCATGGCCGCGCTTTCCAGGACGTTGGCCAGCTCGCGGATGTTGCCCGGCCAGCCGTACTTGAGGAAGAGCTTCTGGACTTCGCGCGAGACACCGCGCACGTTCTTCGAAAAATTCCGGCTTGCGCTCTGGAGGAAATGGCGGATGAGCAGGGGGATGTCCTCCAGCCGTTCCCTGAGGGGGGGGAGGTCGATGGTGACCTTGTTCAGGCGGTGGAAGAGGTCCTCGCGGAACGTCCCGGCCCGGACCATCTCGGCCAGGTCCCGGTTCGTGGCCGCCAGGACCCGGACCTCGACGGCGGTCGTCTCGTTGGCGCCCAACGGCCGGAACTCGTGGTTCTCGAGGACTCGCAGGAGCTTGGCCTGGACGGGCACGGGGATCTCGGCGATCTCGTCGAGGAATATGACCCCGCCGTCGGCCTCATCGAACATGCCGCACTTGTCCTTGTCGGCCCCGGTGAATGCGCCCTTCTTGTAGCCGAAGAGCTCGGACTCGAAGAGGTTTTCGGGGATGGAGGCGCAGTCACAGATGACCAGGGGTTTCCCTCCGTAGGGGCTCAAGCCGTGGAGGGCCCGGGCGACGACCTCCTTGCCGGTCCCGGTCTCGCCGGTGACGAGGGCGCTCGAGAAGTACTTGGCGATGTTCTCGATGAGGCCGAAGATCTCGAGCATGTACGGGTTGCGGCTGATCAGGCCCCGGAAAACGTATTTCCTCTCGAGCTTCTTTTCGAGGTGCAGGGTCTCCCGGCGGAGCTCCCGTTTCCGCGAGATCCGGCGGAGGACCTCCTGGAGGATGTCGCGCTCGAACGGCTTGGGGATGAAATCGGTCGCCCCGGCGTGGACGATGTCGAGGACGTCCTCTCGACCGACGGGTTCGCCGCCGACGAGGACGTCGATCAGGGCGTCGGATTTCTTGATCTTCTTCATGACCAGGAGGCCGGCGGCGAGCGAGTCGCCGGAGTCGACCAGGACGACACGGATCCCGTTCTCCCGGACGACGGCCAGATAGTCGTCTTCGGTTTGCGAGAAAAAGACGTTGAAGTCGACGGCCACGGGGGCCTTCTTGATGGTCTCGTAGAGCGAGAAGTCGTCGGAGATGATCAGGAGGTTGGTCTGCGCTTCCATCGATGCCCGGCTTCGTCCCTTGGCGGTGTCCTTATTTTAGCAATTCCGGCCGGAATAAACAACTTTCCTCGTCCGGCCACGGGAAATTCCTGGGACACGATCCCTTTTCCAGAGAAAAGGGTTATGTCCCGAATTTCCCCGTCCTCCCGGGGCGGCCGCGGACGAAGGTCAGCCGGGTCCGGTTGCGGCCCTCCTCTTCGATCCGGACGATTTCATATCCGG
>MEXZ01000130.1:970-3649 GCA_001773855.1 Candidatus Aminicenantes bacterium RBG_13_64_14 | reverse complement strand
GTACTTGACGTGGGCCCGGATGTAGGCCAGGCCCTGCTCGCAGAGGAAGTCGAGCCAGTCCCCGGTCGCCGTCTCGTCCATGACCTCGGGAGTTTGCTCGACGAAGGTCGTTTGCGCTCGGGGCGTCAGCCTGTTCTCCGAAGGGCCCCGGCGCTTGGCGTAGATGTTGACCCCGTCGGCGATCTCGAGGGCGTTCATGTGGGGAGCCCAGCGGGCGGCCCAGCGCTCGTACCGGTCATAGAATTTCTTGTTCGACGCGGCGAACCGGGCGTCCCCCTGGAGTTCCAGGGCGATGAGCTTCATCAGGGCGTCCCCGGCCGCCTTCTGCTCGGCGTAAAGGGGAAGGCGGAGAGCCTTGAAGTAGGTGAACCAGCCCTTGGGGATCCGGTAGTCCCGGAAAAGGTAAGGCGAGTAGTTGGAGAACGGCTGGACCCATTCATGGGAAGGGTAGCCGTGGAGGTTGAGGAAAATATCGGGAGACCATTTTTCATAAAGCTTCGTCCGGACGACGGCTTCGGGCAGGAGAGGCTTGGCCCCGGCCTGGTAGCCGATGTCCACGCCCAGGGACCCGTAGCGCCCGGCGTGCAGGCTGTGGAAGGGCTCGTTCTTCTGCATCTCATAGGCCGCCTCGGCCCCGTCCGGATTCTCCAGGGGTTGGAGGACGAAGTTCATCTTCTTGAGCGCCTCCCGGTAGGCGGGGTCCCGGGCGACGAGTTCGGCGAAGCGGAGGAGGTAATTGGTCGAAGAGACCTCGTTGGCGTGCTGGCGGGCGACGACCTGGAGAGTCGGCTTGAAAGTGACCAGGCGCGGCAGGGAAACGTATTTTTCGAACGGCAGGAAAAGTTCGAGGACGGGCACGTCCCGGCCCTCGTACGACTTTCCGCCCACGTAATTCCGGACGGCCTTGAACGCAGACAAGCGGCGGATGAGATCCCGGGCCATGACCGGCGAGATGATTTCCCGCGTCGTCACAATGGCCTCGTCCTCTCCAGGGGGAGGGGGCGGGGCGGGGGTCTCCCCGGGCGGCGGGAGGACCTTGAGATTTTCGTCCTTCTCCAGGGTCTGGCAGAGGAGCCGGAGCGTGAAGCCCTCGACCTTCGGGAATCTAAATACGTCGCCTACGGCTCCGGCAGCGAAGAGCCTGCGCCAGGAACTCACGATGTCGATAAGGGCCAGGTAGTCGGCCTCTTTCTCCCAGTCGGTCTCGACGACGACATTGGCGATGCGGTCCGTCCGGCCGTCGTAGACGAGCTCCGTCGTCCGCGTCTCCTTGGGCTTGAGCGTCGGGAAGACGATCTTACGCGAGACCTCCTCGTGCCCCTTCTCCTTCCAGCGGACAGTCATTTGCGGAACGGCCGCCGGCCAGTCCTCGAGGACGACCCTGGCCCGGGCCTGGCCGCCCTCGAGTGAGGGATGAAGGGACGGCAGGACGTTGCCCGGGGCCGACGACCGGGAGGTGTCGGCCGGCAGGTCCTTGTCTTCCGGGTCGAAGCGGGTGATGCCCCGCAGGAGGTCGAGCGTGTCGAAGTAGATCTCGTCGTGAAGCGCCTCGAGCGACGAGATGATCTCCTCATCGAGGCCGATCCGGTAGTCCGGCTCGCTCGCCTGGACGTCGACGAGAAGCCGCTTGAAATAGGGCTGCTTGGAGAACGTCGGCTCGTCGTCCGTCTTTTTCCGGATGTGGCCGACGACGGCCTTAAGGACTTCCTCCTGATAAAAGCCCCAGAATTTTTCGAGGTCGGTCTCGAGCGGGAGGTCGCAGACGACGGACCCGCCGGCCTCGATGCGGAGCCAGCCGCAGGTGATCTTGGCCGTCCCCCAATCCGGGAGGACGTTCGAAAGGGGAATGTCCCTCGTCCGCGGCGTGAAGCTCTGGTCGAGCAGGACGGCGTTCCTGTCGTCATAGGCCCTGATCTCGTATACAGCTCCCCCCGGCCCTTTGATCCCGAACTCGATGCGGTCGAGGGGGATGGCCAGCTCGCGGGCCAGAATCTCGTCCACGGGGTAGAGCTCCTGGAGCCACCGGCTCGGCTCGGCATAGGCGCGCTTGGGCCGGGTGAAGTCCTCCCTTTCCTCGGCGAACGTGACGGAGAGGCGGTGGATACCCTTCCCCTTGAGGGCGGGCAGGATCTTTTCGACGAGCCAGAAATATCCGGGCTTGTAGGCGGAAACGACCTCCACCTCGACCGCGGCGTGCCCGGCCGCGCGGAGGACTTTTTCGACTTCCCCGCGAACTTTCTCCCGGACGCCCGGCGATTCGCTGACCCCCAGACTGACCTTGACGGGAGTGCCGCGGTCCGCCGTGCCGGCGAGGCCGCCGATCTTTTCCCGAATCAGGGCGAGGGCGTCGTCGACCTCCCAGGTGAACTCTTTCGATTTTTCGAAGACCGTCCGGCCTTCCCTGAGCGTCGAGGCCTTGACCGAGACCGCGGCGTTTCCCGCCGCGGTCCGCAGGATCTCGCGGACGGCCGCCTCGAAGGGCCCGTTGGGCCCGGGCAGGAGCAGCTCGGCGTCGACGGATTCGAGGTCCCGTCCCTTGAGCCCGGCCGCCGTTTTCTCGACCGCGTTCATGAGGAACGCCTCCGCGGCTCCCTTTTCACCGCTCAGGAATTTGCCGATGTCCGCGGCGAGGTCGGCCAGCTGGGGCTTTCCTTCGCCGTATTCCCCGAAGTAGGGGAA
>MEXZ01000130.1:553-904 GCA_001773855.1 Candidatus Aminicenantes bacterium RBG_13_64_14 | reverse complement strand
CGAAGACTTTCCGAAGGCCTTGGGGACGACCTTGATCAGTCCTCCGTCGCCGTCGAGGGCCGGAGGTTTCAGCTTCCCGGTCTTAATGAGGTCGAGCGTCAGAACGTTGTCCCCGACGAGGATCGGGGCGGCCAGGGCCTTCCGGCTCTCGACCTCGGCCTGCAGCTGGATGAGGGGGAATGAGGCTCCGGCCGTGGCCAGGACGAGCCGGCTCGAGAGCTCGGCGATTTTCCCGCTTCCGTAGTCATCGGGGATGACGATCGAAGAGTCGACCGCGTCGGCGATCCCGTCCTTGTCCTGGTCGGAATAGACGCCCTTGGTCGAAAAAAGGCCGAGGAGGTCGAACTCCCT
>MEXZ01000130.1:330-539 GCA_001773855.1 Candidatus Aminicenantes bacterium RBG_13_64_14 | reverse complement strand
CGCCGGGCCGCTCCTTGAAACCGGGCGTTAGGAGTCTCTTGGTCGCGCCCATCCTCGGCAGGATGACCTGCGACTTCGCGTCGCCGAAACAGAGCTCGAAGGTCAGGGCGGCGCAGGCCGGGTAGGAAAGGACGCCGGTCCGGACGCCCTTGAGCTGCTGACGCTCGAGGAGCAGCAGGGCGTCCTGCGCTTTCTTCCTGTCGCCGTCC
>MEXZ01000130.1:200-278 GCA_001773855.1 Candidatus Aminicenantes bacterium RBG_13_64_14 | reverse complement strand
TTAAGGCCCGGAGGCCGTCCGATGGGCCGGGGTCGACGGGGAATTCGTAAAGCGCATCCCGGACGACCGTCTTCTGGA
>MEXZ01000130.1:0-103 GCA_001773855.1 Candidatus Aminicenantes bacterium RBG_13_64_14 | reverse complement strand
CCAGCGCAGGAAAAAGGCCCGCCCGGTCCGGAGGAGGGCCTCGTCCGACCCTGCGACGCAGGCGATGCCGCGCTGATTTTTCCGGGCGAACAGGAACACCAGC
>MEXZ01000129.1:19640-19846 GCA_001773855.1 Candidatus Aminicenantes bacterium RBG_13_64_14 | reverse complement strand
CGTCGTCCAGTGCCAGAGCGAGCGTTCCCAGCACAAGAACAAGGCCTCGGCTATGAAGGTCCTCAAGTCCCGGCTCTATGAGCTCGAACAGCGAAATAAACGGGTCAAGATCGACGCTCTCGAGGACGCGAAATCCGACATCGCTTGGGGGAACCAGATCCGCTCCTATGTCCTCCACCCCTACCGGATGATCAAGGACCTGCGGA
>MEXZ01000129.1:9263-19618 GCA_001773855.1 Candidatus Aminicenantes bacterium RBG_13_64_14 | reverse complement strand
GGACAAGGTTCTCGACGGCGACCTCGATGAATTCATCAAGGCCACGCTCATCCTCAGGAAGAAATCGGCCGCGGCCGCCAAGTAAAGGATTCCGCCATGACCGAAGACGACGCGAAAATCAAGGACGCCGCTGAAACTCCTGGGGGTTCCGAGTTCCTCCCCCCTCTCGAATTCAGCTCCGTCGCCATCCTCCTCTACTTCCCCGCCCTGATCCAGCTCGGACTCGTGGAGGATCCGGCGACGGGCGAACGCCACGAGAATCTGGGCCTGGCCAAGAGGAACATCGACCTCCTCGACCTCCTCCAGGACCGGACGAAGGGCAACCTCGAACCCGAGGAGCAGGAATTCCTCGACGGCATCCTCGACCAGCTCAAGCTGGCTTACCTCAAGAAAGCCGACATCGTCAAGATGTAGCCGCATGATCGTTTATCGCGGCCTCGATGACACCCGCCTCCTCCCCCGCCCCGCCGCCGTGGCCGTGGGCAATTTCGACGGTCTCCACCTCGGTCACCGGAAGATCCTGTCCAAGCTCTGTGCCCTGGCTGAAAAGCGGGGTCTCCGGTCGCTCGTCCTGACGTTCGATCCCCATCCGGAGCGCGCCCTCGGCAAGAAATCGGTCAGGATGATCGACACTCCGGAGAAGCGGCTGGAACGGTTCGGCGATACGTGCGTCGACGCCGTCGTCGTGACTTCCTTCAACAAGTCCTTCTCCCGGCTCTCCTGCCCGGATTTCGTCGACCGCATCCTCGCGGCCAAGCTCGGCGCCAGGGAAGTCGTCGTCGGCCGCGACTTCAGGTTCGGCCGGAACAGGCGCGGCGACACCGGCCGCCTCCGGGTCTTGGGCCGGCGGGCCGGCCTGGCCGTCCACGTCATGCCTCCGGCCGTCCTCGACGGCCGGGTCGTCAGCTCGAGCGCCATCCGCCGCCTCCTCGGCCGCGGCCGGATCGAAGAGGCCGCCCGCCTGCTCGGGAGGCCGTACGAGATCTCCGGGCAGGTCGTCCGCGGCCAGCGCCGGGGCTCGCTCCTCGGCTTTCCCACGGCCAACCTGGACACCACCAGCGAACTCCTGCCCGAGGGCGTCTTCATCACGGAGACCGTCCGCAGGGGCCGGATTTTCCGCTCCCTGACCAGTATCGGCACCAACCCGACCTTCGGCCCTCATCCCCTGAGCGTCGAGACTCTTCTCCTCGATTACCGCGGCTCCCTTTACGGTGCGGAGCTGACCATACGCTTGCTCCGCAGGCTGCGGCCGCCGAGGAAGTTCCCCGACGCCGCTGCCCTCAGCGCCCGCATCGGCCGGGACGTCGAGGAAGCCCGGGCCTACTTCCTGGCACGGGGTTGACATTTGGGGGGATCTCATGCATGTTCAAGAGCAAGAAACACGAGCTGAGGAGTGACCGCATGGAAGAGAAAATCAAGGCCCGGATCATGGACACCAGCAAGATCCGGCGCGTCCTGACCCGGGTTGCCACCGAGATCATCGAGAGGAACCGGAACCTCAAGAACCTGGTCATCGTCGGCGTCAAATCCCGAGGCATATACATCGGCAAGCGCGTTGCCCATCTCGTCAAGGAGCTGGAAGGCATCGACATCCCCGTCGGCATCCTCGACATCGCCCGTTACCGGGACGACGTACCCGCCCCCAAGGCGAGGAGGGCACTCGAGGAAGCGGAGATCGGCTTCTCCGTCGCCAAGAAGGACATCCTTCTCATCGACGACGTCCTGATGACGGGACGGACGATCCGGGCCGCCATGGACGGCCTCATCGACCGCGGCCGCCCGAAGAGTATCCAGCTCATCGTCCTCGTCGACCGCGGCCACCGCGAGCTGCCCATCCGGCCGGACTACGTCGGGAAGGTCCTGCCCACCTCGCGCCGCGAGGTCGTCAAGGTCCGTCTCAAGGAGATGGACGGCGTCGACGAAGTCCTCATCGCCGAGCCGGTCAAGGTCGGCGGGAGAAAGCAGCGGTGACGACCCTCGTCCGCGGAGGCCGGGTCGTCGACCCCTCGACCGGCCTCGACGGACTCTTCGACATCCTCCTCTGCGGCGGAAAAATCGCCGCGGTCGGCACGAGGCTCGACACCGTGCCCGAACGGACGATCGACGTCACGGGGCTCATCGTCGTCCCCGGGCTCATCGACATGCACGTCCACCTGAGAGAGCCCGGCTATGAGGCCAAAGAAACGATCGCGACGGGCACCCGGGCGGCGGCCAGGGGAGGCTTCACGACGGTCTGCGCCATGCCCAACACCAACCCCGTCAACGACAGCCGCGCCGTGACCGAGCGGATCCTCGCCGAGGCCGGCCGTAACGCCGTCGTCAACGTCCTCCCCATCGCCGCCGTCACGCGCGGCGGCCGGGGGGAGGAGCTCGTTGACATGGCCGACCTCACGGCCTCCGGGGCGGTCGCCTTCTCGGATGACGGACTCCCGGTCATGAACAGCCGGGTCATGCGACAGGCCCTCGCGGCCGCGGCGTCTTCCGGAGGCCTCGTCATCGACCACTGCGAGGACCGGGCCTTGGCCGAGGGGGGGGCGATGCATGAAGGCCCCGTCGCGGCGCGTCTCGGCCTGGCCGGCATCCCCTCAGCCGCCGAGGAAATCATGATCGCCCGCGATATCATATTGGCCGATGCCCTGAAAACGCGCGTCCACATCGCCCATCTTTCGACGGCGGGCGGCATCCGGAGCGTCGGCGAAGCCAGAAGCCGCGGCGTCCGCGTTTCGGCCGAGGCGACGCCCCACCATCTCCTCCTCACCGACGCAGCGCTCGGATCTCGCGACACGAACTTCAAAATGAACCCTCCCCTGCGGGCGGAATCCGACGTGGCCGCCCTGGTCGAGGCCGTCCGGACGGGAGTCGTCGACGTCATCGCCACCGACCACGCCCCGCACACGGCGGAGGAAAAGAACCGGGAGTTCGACAAGGCCCCTTTCGGCATCGTCGGCCTCGAAACGGCCGTTTCCCTTGTCCTCGACCGGTTCGTCCACCGGAAGGTTATTTCGCTCGGCCGGTTCGTCGAGCTCCTGTCCGCAAACCCCGCCCGTCTGCTCGGCCTTGCCGGCAAGGGCCGCATCGCCGTCGGAGCGGATGGTGACCTGACCATCCTCGACCTGGACCTCCTTACCACCGTCGACAAGAACCGTTTCGAATCCAAGGGACGGAACACGCCGTTCGACGGCTGGACGCTGACGGGAGGCGTGGCTATGACGATCGCCGGAGGCCGGGTCGCCTATCCGTTCGGCGACGAAGGCAAGTCGCGGCGGGCATGAAAACCGTAAAACGCGAACACTTCGAGAAAGCCATCGGCCACGTCTTCAAGGACCCGGGCCTCCTGACCAGGGCCCTGACCCACAGCTCCCACGCCTACGAGACAAGCCCGGACCACCCCGAGGACAACGAGCTACTCGAATTCCTGGGGGATTCGGTCATCGGTCTGGTCACCGCCGATTTCTACTTCGCCGCGTTTCCCGGCCGGAACGAGGGGGAGCTGTCGAAGCTCAAGGCCTCGGCGACAAGCACCCTGGCCCTATCCCAGCTCGCTCGGGCGATCAAGCTTGACAAGGCCGTCCTCCTCGGCAAGGGCGAGGAAAAATGCGGCGGCAGGAAGAAGGTCTCGATCCTGGCCGGCTCGTTCGAGGCCTTGGCCGGGGCCATCTATCTCGACGGCGGGTTCGATGCGGCCCGGCGATTCGTCTGCGGCCTGCTCCGTTCATCCCTGAAACCCATCAAATCCGAAACGCTGACGATCAACAATTCCAAGTCAGCGCTCCAGGAGATATGCCAGAAGGCGGGCCTTCCGGCGCCGGACTACCGTCTCGTCTCGGAAAAGGGGCCGGCCCACGACAGGACCTTCGTCGTCGAGGTCCATCTCGGGGACAAGGTTTTGGCCAAATCGAAGGGGCTGTCCAAGAAAAGCGCCGAGCAGAAGGCCGCCGAGAAGGTGCTCAAGGCCTTTTTCGGCCGCAAAATAAAGAAGATTTCACCCGAGGCCTTCGTCATCGAGGCGGAGGACCTGACTCTCCCCTGATCGTCTGACCGCCCGGTTTTCAGGTCCCCATAAGGACGGCCACGGGCCGCAGCGCCGGGACATTCTGGCAGACGATCTTGATCACGGCCGTCAGCGGCACCGCCAGGATCATCCCCGGGATCCCCCAGAGCCACCCCCAGAAAAGCAGTGAGAAAAAGACAAGCAAAGGACTGAGCCCGAGACCCTTGCCCATGATCTTGGGCTCAAGGAAATATCCGAGGACCGAGTCCAGGCCCACGGTGATGACGAGGATCCAAAAGGGGGGCCAGAAGGTTCCGAACTGAAAGAAAGCGAAGCCCACCCGAAGGGCCGTGGCGACGAGCGACCCGATATCGGGGATGAAATTGAGGAGAAATGCCAGTAATCCGAAGAGGGGGGCGAATTCGACGCCGAAGAGGGCCAGGACGACCCAGACGATCAGGCCGTTGGCCAGGCTCAGGACTGTCTTGATGAGGATATATTTCCGGGTCTGGGCATTGATCGCTTCGATGACCGCCTTCATCCGGCCGGACCGGCCGTCGCCCAGGGCCTTTTGGATTTTTGCGGCGGCCCGGCCGCGGCCCGAGACGATGAAGATGAGAAAGAGAAAGACCAGGAGAAGCTTGCCGAGAACCGAGAAGAAGGGGCCGATAGCGGAGAGGATGAACGTTCCGATTTTTTCAATCTCCAGTTTTCCCAAGGCCGCGGAAAGATCGACCTTGAAGGGCCCGACCCCTTTCGCCAGGAACACGCTGAGGTCGCTGAGTCTCTCCTGGTAGCGCGGAAGCTCAGCGGCCAGGGACTTCCCGCTCGAATAGACCAGGGCGCCGAGGAGATAGAATAAAACGAACATCAGGGCCATGACGAGGAGGACGGCCGCGCGCCTGGGACATCGGCATCTGGTCAGAAAGGTCAGCACGGGGTCGATGATGTAGGAGAGGAAGACGGCCAGGACGAACGGGATGAGGACGGGCCGGGCCAGTTTCAGGACGACCCCGATGACGAAAAGGACGATGATCGCGATCGCCGCTTTAAAAAATCTGTCTTCGTCCAAGTTATTGTCCGGTGATCATTTCGGGGACGGCGCCTTGGCCAGGGCCGCCTTCAGGGCTTCGAGGAGCGAACCTCCCGCCGCTTCAAGGCCGTCGGGGACACGCATCGCGCCGCAGAGGCCGTTCCGGACGCGGCCGATGTAAAGATGCTGGCCGTAGCGGTTCCGGGAGTGATAGTCGAGCGCGATCCTCTCGGGAGTTTGTTTGTCCCTGGCCAGGGCCTCGATGAGCTTCCCGAGCATGTCTTCGGCGTCCTTTTCGGATTCCCCCTCGACGAAGAATCCCTCGAATTCCTTTCCGCCGACCTTGTACGTCGCGACAAAGCCATTACGAAGGAACTCGTAACCCATGAAGTTCTTCTTGATGTATTTCTCGCTCTGGGCGACGAGGTTCTCCTTGGGAAAAGCGAGGACGAACGCCGGAAGGGAACCCTTGACCTTGACCGCGGCCGCGATCTGCGCCCCGACACCGGCGAGGACGGACCCCGTCTCTTCACCTAGCCCGAACCCGAGCATCTTCACGTAGAACCGCCCGGTCATGAAGTTCAAGGCCTCACCCTCGAGGTAACCCAGTTCGCCGATGGGGACGGCCCTGTTCTCCGGGTAGCGTTCCGCGCCGAAGATACCGAAGGCATTGACGGGACTCCCCATGTCGTAGATCTCCAAGGTCAGCGTCGCCTCCGTGCCTTTCTTCTCGAGGTCGACGACGAGGAGTTCCCGGAAATCGTAACTCAGGTAGCTCTCGGCCGCCCCATTGATATATTCGAAGAGGCTTTCCGGAAAGTAACTCCGGGGAGCTTCGGTCCGGGTCCAGGCGTCGACCCGTGGAACGAGAACGGCGAGCTCCGGACTCCCCTCTCTCCCCTGGGCCAGCCCCCCGGCGGGCGCTAAAAACAAGACTACGGCCAGCACGGCCGGAACGGCCCATCCTCGCCAGGCCCGGGTGAGTTTCATCCTCGACCTCCGTTTCAACATACAAGGTTAATATAGCGAAGGGATGCTCTCTTGGCAAGCCGCCTTGAGATTGCCGTCGGAGCCCTGGGGGAATTCACTGGGACACGATACAAAATCCGGAGATTTCGTTCATGTCCCGGAATTCCGAGCCTTCCATACCGGCAATCTCGGCGCTCCGCGCCTCAATTGACAGGTCCCGGAAAAAGGGACATCATGGCTTCGCTATGGCCGCCGCACGCGTCGTCATCGTCAAGGCCGGGAATTTATGGACCTCGACCGGCGCCGTGGACCCGGCCGTCATCACCAAAATGTTCGCCAGGGGGTTCGCGCTCCTGACAGGTGAGAAGGACGAACCACGCGCCGTCTCTTCCCTTTTCCGACCCGACGACCGCGTCGGGATCAAGGTCAACACCATCGGAGGAAAAGCCCTCAGCACAGGGCCCGACGTCGCCCTGCCGCTTGCCTCGTGGCTCTCCCGAAACGGCCTTCAGGGCAAAAACCTCTTCATATGGGACAGGACGACGAGGGAGCTCCGGGACGCCGGCTACGGGACGAGCGCCGAGAGGAGCGGCATCAAAGTCTTCGGCACGGACGCGGACGGCGTCGGGTACGAAACCGGCCTCGTCTCCCATCTCGGCGTCGGCAGTCTTTTTTCGAAGATCCAGACGGAGTTCGCCACGGCCTCGGTCAGCCTGGCCATCCTCAAGGACCATGGCTTGGCCGGGGTCACGGCCGGGATGAAGAACTATTTCGGGGCCATCCACAACCCCAACAAGTACCACGACTTCCACTGCAACCCTTTCGTCGCCGAAGTCTTCGACACCCCCCCCGTCAAGGGCAAGCACAAGGTCTCGATCATCGACGCCCTCGTCGTCCAATACCACAAAGGGCCCTCCTACCACGCCCGATGGGCAGCGAACTACGGCCGGCTGATATTCAGCCTGGATCCGGTCGCGGCCGACAGCGTCGGCTGGAGCATCATCGAACGGCTCAGGGCCGATGGAGGCTTGCCGACTCTCAAGGAGGAAGGCCGGGAGCCCGCTTACCTGGCCACGGCCGAAAAAATGGGCCTCGGCCGGGCCGGCCTCGGTTCTATCGAAACGGTCGAGGAGACTGTTTTATGAAAAGACGGTCGTTCATCCGCGGAGCGGCTGGGGCCGGACTCGTCATCGGTACGGGCCTTCCTTCCGTCTGCCCCGGCCTGGCCGCCGTTGGCGCCAAACCCAACCTCTCCCGCGTCGAGGCCCGCTACTACGACAAGCTCCCCGACCGCGAGGTCGAGTGCCGGCTCTGTCCGAGGCTCTGCCGGCTCGGCGACAAGGAACGGGGCTACTGCGGCGTCAGGGAAAACATCGGCGGCACGTATTACACCCTGGTCTACGGAAAGGCCTGCAGCCTCAACGTCGACCCGATCGAAAAGAAGCCTTTCTTCCACGTCCTGCCCGGGACCTCCGCATTGTCCATGGCCGCGGCGGGCTGCAACGTCAACTGCAAGTTCTGCCAGAACTGGGAGATCTCGCAGGTGCGTCCCGAACAGATCGACCATTTCGACCTGCCGCCAGAGAAGGCGGCCGCCCAAGCGATCGAGACCGGATGTCCCACGATCGCCTACACCTATACGGAACCCACCGTGTTCTTCGAGTACATGTACGACACGGCCGTCCGGGCGAGGCGCCGGGGCGTCAAAAGCGTCGTCGTGACGGGCGGACACATCAACCCGGAACCGCTGGCCGACCTCCTGGCCGTCGTCGACGCCGTCAAGGTCGACCTGAAGGGCTTCACTCAGGAATTCTACACAGAATACGTTCGCGGCGAGCTCAAGCCCGTCCTAGAGACGATCCGCGCCGTCGCCAAATCCAAAGCGTGGCTGGAGATCGTCTACCTCGTCATCCCCACGCTGAACGACCGGATGGGCCTCATCCGGGAGATGGCCAAATGGGTCAGAAACGAGGTCGGGGACCAGGTCCCCGTCCATTTCTCCCGTTTCCAGCCGATGTACCTCGTCAAGAACCTTCCGCCGACCCCCGTATCCACCTTGGAAGCCGCCCGCGAGACCGCCCTCGAGGAGGGCCTGCGCTTCGTCTACATGGGCAACGTGCCCGGCCACGAGGGCGAGAACACGTTCTGTCCCGGGTGCGGGAAAGTGGCCGTCCAGAGGGTCGGCTACCGTATCGAAGCGATCCGGCTCAAGGCCGGCCGGTGCGACACATGCGGCACGCCAATTCCCGGAGTTTGGACCTGAAGCCTCGGCTCCCGGCCATCCTCCTCGGCTTCCTGGCCGCGGCCTTTCAGATCTATCTCCTCCGGGAATTTTCCGCGGAATTTTACGGCAACGAACTCACGTTCGGCCTTTTCCTCGGCTCCTGGCTTCTCTGGGGCGGCCTCGGTAGTCTCGCCCGGCCCGGAGCCGCGAAGGGGTCCTCTTCCGGACGCCTCTACGGCCTCTACGGCCTGGCGATCGTCCTTTTCTTCTTGAGCCTCGTCGCGTTGAGGTTCTCGCACAGCCTGATGGGGATCCTGCCGGCCGAGCTCACGGGGCTTATCCCCGCCCTCGGGTTCGCCCTTTTCCTGAGCTTTCTCCTGAGCTTCCCCCTGGGCCATTACTTCGTCTTCAACGCCGGTCTCCTCGGCGGTGACGTTTCCCTTGTCTACCTCCTGGAATCGGCGGGAGCGGCGGCGGCCGGACTCGTCGTCCATTTTCTTCTCATACCCCGGTTTTCAAATTGGGAGGGAGGGGCTCTCATCGGCGCCGGGGCGGCTGTCCTGATCCTCGCGGGGATGAAGCCCGGACGGTCGCGTTGGCTCGTCGCCGCGGTGCTCGTCTGCGCCGCCTGCCTGGCCGCGTTCGACCTCCCATCCCAGAAAGCGGCCTGGAAACCCCTGCGCCTGGTCGAGGCTGAGGACACGCCCTACGGGAAACTCCAGGTCATCAAGACCGAAGAGCAGGTGACCCTCTTCGACAACGGACTTACGGTCTTCTCGCACCCGGACGCCGGCGCCGCCGAGGAATCGGTCCACTTCGCCCTCCTCCAGCGCGACGGCATCCGCAATGTCCTCCTCGTCGGGGGAGGAGCGAGCGGCGGCGCCGCCGAAGCGCTGAAATATCCCGGCGTCCGGTTGGACTATGTCGAGCTCGACCCGGCCATCATCCGGCTTTCTGAAAAGCACCTCGCCGCGGCGGATCTCGCCGCCCTCAGGAGCCCGCGCGCCCGGATCCGTTACCAGGACGGCCGGTCCTTTCTCGAGCGGACGGACGGACGCTACGACGCGATCATCCTCAACCTGCCCGAGCCGGCGACGGCCCAGGTCAACCGGTATTACACGCGCGAGTTTTTTCTCGAAGCGCGGAAAAAACTCAACCCCGGCGGCGTGCTCAGCTTCACCGTCCCCTCGGCCGAAAACTACATCAGTGACGCGTTGGCCCAATTCCTGGGCTGTCTTGCCGGCACCCTGCACAGCGTCTTTCCCGAGGTCGTGGCCGTCCCGGGCGGCAATTGCGTGTTCCTGGCCTCGGAGAGCCCGCTCTCGATCGACCCTGACCGTCTAACGGCGGCGATCGTCCGTCTCGAAATCAGGAACCGGTTTGTCAGCCCGGAGATGCTCCCCGCCCGCCTCAACCCTCTTCGCGTCGAGTATCTGGCCGGGAAAATTTCAGGCCCGTCGACGAGGATCAACCGCGATCTCGTGCCCGTGAGCTACTACTTTCATTCGATCCTCTGGGCCGCCCAGTTCCGCGGTTTGGAGTCAAAACTCCTTCAGGCGGCCGGCCGGATCCACTCCGGCTGGCTTCTGGACGCTCCCCTAGCCGTTTTCGCCCTCGGCCTGGCCTTCTTGGCGCTCAGGAGGAAGCGCTCCACAGCTCGTTTCCTCGTGCCCATCGCCGTCATGGGTTTGACCTCGATCGTCGTCGAACTCACCGTGTTCATCGCCTTCCAAGCCAATTTCGGCTACGTCTACGGGAAGATCCCGCTCCTCCTCTCCCTCTTCATGGCCGGGCTCGTCCTCGGCTCGCTACTGGCCAGGCGTCAGAAGCGGACGGCCCCCGCCGCCCTGCCCATCGTCCAGGGGGCCTTCGTCCTCACGCTCCTCGCCGCGCTCAAGAGCCTTTCGGGGGCGGGCGGAGAGATCGTCCCCTTCGCCCTCCTGCTCGTCTTCGGCGCCCTTGGGGGCTATCTCTTTGTTTGCGCCAACAGGCTTCTCCTCCGCGAGCGACCGCACCAGGGCCTCAGCTACGGCGTCGACCTCCTGGCCTCGTTCGTCGGGGTGGCCCTGGCTTCCGCCGTGATCATTCCCCTCTGGGGCCTTCCCGCCGTACTCCTCCGCCTAGCTATTCTCAACGCC
>MEXZ01000129.1:8914-9257 GCA_001773855.1 Candidatus Aminicenantes bacterium RBG_13_64_14 | reverse complement strand
TTCGCCTTTCTCCTCGCCACATCCTCCTCAAGATCCTAGCCGGGTCGCTGAAGCCGCCGGCATCCGCGGCCGCCGCTCGGGCAGTGCTGGGAGCCGTGCATAGCCCCCGTAGCGGAGGAGGACCCGCCGCTTACGGCGGGGGAACCGCCGGGACTGGTTCCCGGGGGCCGGGGGAGATGCATGGTTCCCAGTGCTGCCGAAACGAGCGGCGTCCAGCGACCTATGTAACTATTCGGACTTGGGCCGGATTATAATATAATGGTCCATTAGGCCATCGATACATGTTTGAGGATTGCCTTCCCGCCCCGAAGAAGAACGGCCGGCCGCCGCGCGACAAGGCCAT
>MEXZ01000129.1:2068-8878 GCA_001773855.1 Candidatus Aminicenantes bacterium RBG_13_64_14 | reverse complement strand
GTCCGGCGGAAGTCGGCGGCGGGCCGGGAAACCCGGGCCGAAGCCCCCGCCGGCGAACCCGGCCAGCCCCCGGGCGAGGCACCTTCCGCCGCGGCCGGCGCTGCCATCCCTTCCCTCTCATCTAAATACCAGGAAATGATCGACAAGCCCAAGCCGGCCGGTGAATCCGGCCTGACGATCGCGCTCGCGCCTCCGGGCACCCCTGCCGGCCCTCCCGGCGTCGGCGGCGGCACCCCCCTCCCCGATTTTTCAAAGTACGGCCGGGGCGTTTACGGGGGTGGCGGATACGGAACGGGCGGAGGCCGAGGCGGCGGCGGAACGGGAGGCCGCCAACGGGTCGGCATCTCCATCCCCCTCAAGGGCTATGACCTTTTGCCCTGGGCCTCCGTCGTGGTCGACAGGATCCAGCGCTTCTGGAACCTGCCCGCCGTGACCGAACTTCCCGACACGGTCAAGGTTCGGCTGATCGTCGTCATCAAGAAAAGCGGCGAACTCGATTCGATCGAGATCCTCGAGGGGACCTCCGTCGAAGTCCTCGACCGGGCCGCGCTCGAGGCGATCCGGTCCGCACTCCCCTTCCCTGCCCTCCCCGCCGATTTCCCCGGCGACCTCCTGGAGATCTTTTTCGAGTTCGTCTACAATGACTAAACGCATACCGGCGGTCCTCTTGCTTCTGTTGGCCATGGCGCCTATCCTCCGCGCCGACTGGAAGTCGGAGCTCCTCTCTCGCCTGGGCCGGACGCCCGACTACCGCGCCGCCTACGAATACCTCGTCGAAGAATCCAAGAAGCTGGAAGCAGAGGACAAGCAGACCGCCGGTGTACTCCTCCCCTTCCTGGCCGGCAAGCTCGGCGATGCCGTCCGGGAGCGGGACCTGGCCGCCGACTATTTCGAGACCTACCGGGACAACGACCCGGATTTCGGTTTCCTGGACGAATATACCCTGCGGGATTTTCTCGCTTTTTGGTTCCGCTGGAAGCGGTCCTATCCCCTGGTCTACGACCTCAATCTCCTCTCCTATTCGAAGGGCCCGGCGACGGGCCTGCCGGCCGCTGTCGAAGTGGGCCTCGAGCTGCTGAACGATGCCTACTACAGGATCTCGCTCGGCCCCTACATCCTCGAAGGCGGGCATTGGCCGGCTGGCTTCCACATCCTGACCATCCCCCTCAACGATCTTTTCGAACGCTCGGACACTTACGATTTCATCCTCGACCTCAGGGCCGGAGCCATCGTCGTGAGAAAACCCGTCCGGGTCCGGATCGATATCGCGGACATGGTCGCCGGCACGGCCCCCTCGCCCCGGGACACATTCTTCCCCCGGTCCGGGACGCCGGCCAAGACGATCCAGGAGGGGGAGTTATCCCTCTACGTCGACGGCAAGCTCGTCCTGAGAAGCCGCAAGATCGCCGCCAAACCCTCTTCCTTCACCTTCCCTCTCGGCGGGCCGCTCATGCCGGGCCAGAAACCCTACATGCCGCCGCCGAAAACGGACCCCATGGCCAGCGGGGTCAACATCCTCGACGCCATCGCCCTGGCCTACAAGGCCATCAAGGACCTCGTGGCCAAGAAGCCGCCGAAGCCGTCCCTTCCCTCCTACCAAAAGGTCAGCAGTTTGTCCTTCGCCTACTCCAGGACGACGGCCGAGGGGCTGGCCGTGTCGGCCCGGGCGTCCATCGGTCTCGTGCTCTCGCGGGCCGTCGTCCTGAAAGAATGATACGGGTTGGGTTGACTTCGGCCCTGCTTATCTGCTATATCTTTCCTTAAGGGGAGGCACTCGTTGAATTGCCTCCGTCCTTTAGCCCGATAGGAAAGCCTGGAGAAACGGAGGTCCAAGATGGGCGAGAAGGGGATTGAAAGGCGGCTCTGCCAGCGGTTCAAGATCCCCGGAGCGACGGTTTCCTACAGGAAAGAGAAGCTCCTTTCGTCAAAGACGAAGATCGACGAGGAGTTCTGCCCCGTCCTGGATCTCAGCCGTGGAGGCGTCCGTTTCCTGACCCAGAAGCCCGTTAAATTCAAGTCCAAGGTCACCCTTCAGCTGTCCATCCCCGGCGAGAGGATTCCGCTCAACCTCAAGGGCCGGGTCCGCTGGTCGACGTTCAACGCCGGGAAGAGCTACAAGTACCAGGCGGGCGTGCAGTTCAGCCCCTACGGACTGGAAAAAAACCAGAACGTCCCCCAGGTGCTGACCAAGATCGTCGCCCTCGAACAGAAGTTCATCGAGCCGGACGGTCCCGAAAGCCCCGGCAAGCCCAGCGAGTTCGGCGCCTAACGCGGGGCCTTCGGTTTCGCCGGCTTCTCCCCCTCCACCACGACCTGCGAGTAGTCCGCGATTTCCAGGAGCATCTTGTTGATGGACTGGAGCAGGCCCAGGCGGTTCTGCCGGACCTTCTTTTCCTCAGCCATGACCAGGACCTTGTCGAAGAACGTGTTCAGGACGGGCTGGATCTTGAAGTAAATGCCCTGGGCTCGGACGTAGTCCCCCCGGGCGATCATGGGCTGGGCGTTGTCACGGATGATGGCGAACGTCGAATAGAGGTCGCGTTCCTCTTTCTCGACGAAGAGGTCGGAGTTGACCTTGGCGGCGGACAGTCCCTTGAGGATGTTGTTGATCCGTTTGGCCATGAGGATGAAGGGCTCGAACTGCGGGCTGGATTTCAGGGAATCCAGGGCCTCGACCCGGGGCAGGACGTCATAGATCTGGTCCAAGCCGGGTCCGAGGGCGGCGGCAACGAGGTCGTAGCGGGAGCCCCGTTTCTCCAGGATGAAGCGCAAGCGGCCCCCGAAAAACTCCAGGCATGCGGCCTTGACGGCCCCGCACTCGACCGTCAGCCGGTCGCCGTAAACGGCCAGGACCTTGTCGAGCAGGAGAGGGAAGGAAAAGCGGAGCTTCCTGTCCAGGATGACCTTGCAGACGCCGTGGGCGTTGCGGCGTAATCCGAACGGGTCGCTCGAACCGCTGACCGGGATGCCCACGCCCAAGACCCCGACGATGGAATCCATCTTGTCCGCGATCGACAGCACGGCCCCGGCGAGAGAGGCCGGCGAGGCATCCTCGAGACTGCCGGGCTGGTAGTGTTCGTAGATCGCCTGATGGACCGCGGCCGGGAATCCCTCCTGCTTGGCGTAGAGGCCGCCCATCCGGCCCTGGAGGCCGGAGAATTCTTTGACCATCTCCGTGAGCAGGTCGGCCTTACACAGCCCGGCGGCCTCGATCGTCTCGGCTTTGATATCGGCCGCCTTGAGCTTATCGCAGAGATAGGATACGATCTTTTTCAGCCGCAGGGCCTTGTCCTCGTAGCTGCCGAGCTTCTCCTGGAAGACGACGTTCTTCAGGCCGGCCGCCCGTTCCTTGAGGGAAACCTTGCGGTCCTGGTCCCAGAAGAACCGGGCATCTTCGAGCCGGGCCCGGAGGACGCGTTCGTTGCCCTTGCGGATGAGCCCTTTGCCGTCCGCGATGGCGTCGGCGACCCCCAGGAAATGAGGCAGCTGCTTTTTGTCCCGGACGACGGAGAAGAGCTTCTGGCCTGCGCGCATGGCCGTCGACAGGACCTCGAGGGGAAGGCTCAAGTAGGTTTCCGGGAACCCGCCGAAGACGACGAGCGGGTGCTCGACATTGAGGGTCAGGTCGTCAAGGAGCTCCGGGTCCGGGTAGACCTTCGCCTTGAGAGGGGCCAGGGCGTCTTCGATCTGAGTCAGGATCGTCCTCTTCCGGGCTTCGGGATCGACGACGACGAAACTCTTCTCGAGCTCAGAACTGTATTCGGCGAACCTCCGGGCCTTTATCGCGCCGGGCGAGGCGATCCTGTGACCGACCGTTTCGTCCGTAGCCATGAACCCCTCGAACGAGGTCTCGACCGGAGTGCCGCCGAAGACACAGAGCAGGCCGTGGATGGGGCGGGAAAAGCGGAACGGGCTCTCCGCCCAGCGCATCATCTTGGGAAAGGACAGAGCGCCGAGGACCCGGGGAACGGCATCCTTGAGGATCTCGGCCGCGGGCGCCCCCTTGGCCTTGCGCTTGAACCCGAGGTACTCGCCGCGCGGCGTCCGGATGGCTTCGAGGAGGTTTTCGTCTACTCCCTGGGACCTGGCGAAGCCCTTCCCGGCCGGCGTCAGCGCCCCGTCCGGCCCCTTGGCGATGGCCAGGGGCGGCCCGGTGACGACCTCTTCGCGGTCCTCCTGCCCGGCGGCGAAGTCGCCGGCGACGACGAGCCGCCGCGGCGTGGCCAGGGTCCGGAGCGAAACGACCTCGATCCTGGCAGCCGTGAGCTCTTTACGGAACCCGGCCTCGAGCTGATCGAGAGCCGAGCGGATGTGGGAGGCGGGGAGCTCCTCCGTCAGCAGTTCCAGGAGGAATTCCATCAGGCCCCCTCCTTCGCCGTAGTGTATCTCCGGGCGATGTCGTTGACCAGGGCACGGATCTGGGAGATCAACTTGACCCGTTCGGTGACGCTGATGGCCCCCCGGGAATCGAGGAGGTTGAAGTTGTGGGAGCACTTCAAGCACATGTCGTAGGCCGGCAGGAGCAGGTTCTTTTCGATCAGGCGGGCCGCTTCCTTCTGGCAGGCGCCGAAGGCCTGCCGGAGCATGCCGACGCTCGCGACCGAGAAGTTGTACTCCGAGAACTCCTTCTCCTCGCGGAAGCGGAGGTCCCTGTAGGTGACGTCGGCCGACCAATCGAGGTCGTAGATGTCGTCCTTCTGCTCGAGGAACATCTCCAACCTCTCCAGGCCGTAGGTGATCTCGACCGGAACCGGCGAAAGGTCGACCCCGCCGCACTGTTGGAAATAGGTGAACTGGGTGATCTCGAGGCCGTCGAGGAGGACCTGCCAGCCGACGCCCCAGGCGCCGATCGTCGGCGATTCCCAGTTGTCCTCGTCGAAACGGAGGTCATGGTCATCGAGGGCGACGCCCAGGGACCTCAGGCTCCGGACGTAGACGTCCTGGATGTCGACGGGCGACGGCTTCATGATGACCTGGTACTGGAAATGCTTCTGGACGCGGTTTGGATTCTCGCCGTAGCGGCCGTCGTCCGGACGGCGCGACGGTTGGACATAACCCACACGCCAGGGCCGCTTGTCGAGGACGCGGAAGAACGTGTCCGGGGTCATCGTCCCGGCGCCGACCTCGAGGTCGTAGGTCTGGGCCAAGTAGCAGCCTTGCTCGGCCCAGAACCGGTGCAGGTTGAGGATCAGGTCTTGAACGGACATGCCTAGGCCTTCTTTTCCCAGCGCAAGACAGGGAACTTGGCCGCGGCCACCTCGTCTAGCCGGCTGACATAGGCGGCGTGCGGGGCGGAGCGAAGGAGCTCGGGGGTCTCCTTGGCCTCCCGGGCGATGGCCTTCATGGCGTCGATGAACAGGTCCAGGTCGCGGCGGCTCTCCGTCTCCGTCGGCTCGATCATCAGCGCGCCGTGGACGATGAGCGGGAAGGACATCGTCGGCGGGTGGATGCCGTAATCGATAAGCCGCTTGGCGATGTCCAGGTTGGTGACGCCGAATTCCTTCTGGATCTTGTCAGAGAAAACGCACTCGTGCATCGAAGGCGTGGTGTACTTGAGGTGGTACTCCCCTTCGAGGCTCTTGCGGATGTAGTTGGCGTTGAGCACGGCGAACTCGGCGATCTCGCGCACGCCCTTGGGCCCGAGAGTCAGGATGTAGCACAGGGCCCGGACGATCACGGAGAAATTCCCGAAGTAGCTCCTGACCCGGCCGATCGTCGCCGGGCGGTCGAAATCGAGGACGAAACGGCCGCCCTTCTCCCCTATCACGGGGACCGGGAGATAGGGCACCAGCCCCTTCTTGACGCCGACCGGGCCCGACCCGGGGCCGCCGCCGCCGTGCGGGGTGGAGAACGTCTTGTGGAGGTTGATGTGGAGGACGTCGATGCCCATATCGCCGGGCCGGACGATCCCCGTCAGGGCGTTCATGTTCGCCCCGTCCATGTAGACGAGGCCGCCCTTGGCGTGGACGATCTCGGCGACGCGGCAGATGTCGAACTCGAAGACGCCGAGCGTGTTCGGGTTGGTCACCATCAGGGCGGCGACTTCGTCGGTCATGGCCGCCTCGAGGGATTCGACGTCGATCGTTCCCTTCTCGTTCGACTTGATTTCCTTGACGGAGTAGCCGCAGATGTGGGCCGAAGAGGGGTTGGTCCCGTGGGCCGAATCCGGGATGAGGACGTACTTGCGGGCGCCACCCCGCGCTTCGAGAGCGGCCCGGATGAGCATCATTCCGGTGAGCTCGCCGTGGGCCCCGGCCGCGGGGTGGAGGGAGAAGGCGTCCATCCCGGCGATCTCGCAGAGGTAAGTCTCGAGCCGCTTCAGGACCTCCAAACTGCCCTGGACGAGGTCCTCGGAGGCGAGGGGGTGGGAGACGGCGAAATCGGGCAGACCGGACAAGCGCTCATTGACCTTGGGGTTGTATTTCATGGTGCAGGAGCCGAGCGGATAGAGGCCCAAGTCCACACAATAGTTCTTCTGGGACAGCCGGGTGAAGTGCCGGGTGATTTCCGTCTCCGAAACCTCGGGAAAGCCTTCGATCTCCCGGCGCAGAGCGACGTCGGCGAGGAGGTCTTTTGTTTCGGGCACGTCCAGGGCGGGCAGCTCGGCGGCCCGTTTGCCCGCTTCGCTGATTTCGAAAATGAGGGGTTCACGGATTTCCTTGATCATGACAGGACCTCCTGGAGCGCCTGAGCCAGCCTGTCGATCTGGTCCTTGGTTTTCATCTCGGTGACGCAGACGAGGGCGCAGTTCTCGAGCTCCGGATAAGCGGATTCGAGGCCGTAGCCCCCGATGAGCCCCCTAGCGCGCAG
>MEXZ01000129.1:0-2059 GCA_001773855.1 Candidatus Aminicenantes bacterium RBG_13_64_14 | reverse complement strand
GACGGCCGGCCAGGGCTTGGCCAGCTCGACGACGAACTCGTTGAAGACCGGGCCAGAGAATTTTTTCCGGACTCCCGGCACGGACCCCAGGCGGGCAGCCGCATAGGCCGCCTTCTGGACGTTCTGCCAGGCAAGTTCCTTCAAGCCCTGCTTGCCCAGGCTTTCCATGAAGATTGTCGCCCGGAGCGCGCAAAGACCCTGGTTCGTGCAGATGTTGGAGGTCGCCCGCTCCCGGCGGATGTGCTGTTCCCGGGTCGAGAGCGTCAGGACGAAACCGCGCCGGCCTTGCTTGTCCACCGTCTGCCCGGCGATACGGCCGGGCATCTGCCGGAGAAACTCTTTCTTACAGGCCATGAAGCCGAGGTAAGGCCCGCCAAAGCTCACGGGGACGCCCAGGGACTGGCCCTCGCCCGTGACGATGTCGGCGCCGAGCCGGCCCGGGCCTTCGAGGAGCCCCAGCGAGACGGCCTCGGCGACGATGGCCACGGACAGGGCTTTGAGGCTGTGAGCGGCGTCGGAAAGCGCCTGGACGTCTTCGACGACGCCAAAGAAGTTGGGCGACTGGTAGACGACCACCGCCGTGCTCTCGTCGAGGGCCCGGCCCAGGGCTTCCTTGTCGACCCGGCCGCCTGGTCCGTAAGGGACATCAACGGCTTCGAGACCGAGGTTCTTGATGTAGGTCCGGACGACCTCGCGGTACTGCGGGTGGAGCGTCCGGGCGAGAAGGACTTTGTTCCGGGTCGTTATCCTCTGGGCCATCAGTACGGCTTCCGCCGTGGCCGTGGCGCCCTCGTAGAGGGATGCGTTGGCGATATCGAGTCCAGTGAGCTGACAGATGAGGGTCTGGAACTCGAAGACGACCTGGAGCGTGCCCTGGCTGACTTCGGGCTGGTAGGGCGTGTAGGGGCTGACGAACTCGCCCCTCGAGCTCAGGTAATCGACGACGGTCGGGATGAAGTGGTCGTAGGCCCCGCCGCCGAGGAAGGAGAGGTAGCGGGAATACGCGTTCTTCCGGCCGATCGCCTCGATGGTACGGACGAGCTCGAGCTCGGACTGGGCCGCGGGCAGCTTGAGCTCCCGCTTGAGCCGGACGGCGTCCGGGATGCAGCAGAACAGGTCGTCGGTCGACCCAACGCCCACGGCCGCCAGCATCTCCTTCTTATCCTTGTCGCTGAGAGACAGGTAACTCATGCCAACAACCCCTTGTCACCCCGGCCGGGGCGTCAGTGCTCGAGCCCTTCCAAGAATTTTTCGTAATCGCCGGCGGTCATGAGCCCGTCGATCTCCTTCTTGTCCTTGACCTTCAGGCGGACGATCCAGCCCTTACCGTGGGGGTCCTTGTTGACCAGGTCCGCGGTCTGGGCAAGCTCGTCGTTGACGGCGACGACCTGGCCGGATATGGGCGCGTAGACGTCGGACACCGACTTCACGGATTCGACGACGCTGATCGACTGGCGCGTGGTGAGCTCCTTCCCCACGGGGGGGAGTTCGACGTAGATGATGTCCCCGAGCTGGTGCTGGGCGAAATCTGTGATACCGACGAGCGCTTCATCGCCCGCGACCTTGATCCACTCGTGCTCCTTGGTGTAACGATAATCATTCGGATACATGGCTGCCTCCTCGATGATGGAACCTGCTATTTCTTGTCCGCCCTCTTATAGAAGGGCGTTGGAATGACCCTGGCCTTGGTCCTCTTCGTCCGGATCTCGATCTCGAACTCCGTGCCCACGGCCGTGGCCTCGATGGGCAGATAGACGAGCCCGATGGCCTTTTTCAGGAGCGGCGAGAAAGTCCCCGAAGCGACCTCGGACACCATCTGTCCCTTGACGTAGACGGGGTAATGGGGCCTGGCGACGCCCGGCTCGGCCAGCTCGAAGCCGACGAGTTTTCTCTTGAGTCCCTCGGCCAGTTGCTTCTCGATGACCGGCCTGCCCAAAAAGTCCCCTTTCTGCAGCTTGACGATCCACTTCAGATCGGCTTCGAGGACGGTCGTCTTATCCGAGATGTCGTTGCCGTAGAGCATGAGCTTGGACTCGAGCCGCAGGGTGTCGCGGGCGCC
>MEXZ01000128.1:12475-13305 GCA_001773855.1 Candidatus Aminicenantes bacterium RBG_13_64_14 | reverse complement strand
ACGAGGCCTCGGTCGACGACGTCGAGAAGGCCTACATGCTGGCTTGGAACATGGGGACCAAGGGTATCACTATTTACCGCGACGGCTGCCGCGAGAGCCAGGTCCTCTACAAGAACGGGACGGAGATCCTCCATCCCCAGGGGCGGCCGGACTCCCTCCCCTCGGTCACCGACAAGATCAAGACCGGCCTCGGCAATCTCTACGTGACGATCTCCTTCCACAACCGGAAGCCCTTCGAGGTCTTCGCCTCGATCGGCAAGAGCGGCTACTCGACCATGGCCGACGCCGAGGCCCTCGGCCGGCTCATCTCGACCGCCCTTCGGAGCGGCGTCGAGGCCGAGGAGGTCATCCAGCAGCTCAAGGGCATCGGCGGCTCCGAGCCCATCTTCACCGAGGGCGGCCTCATCCAGTCCATCCCCGACGCCATCGCCAAGGTTCTGGAAAAGCACTTCGGCGAGGTCAAGAGTAACGCCAAGGACTTCTACACCGTCCGCTGCAAGATCTGCGGCGCCCTGCTCCCCGACGAGAAGTGCCCCGTTTGCCTGAACTGCGGCTGGAGCAAATGCGCCTAACCGCTGAGCGGCGAGGAGGTTGACCAAATCCTGGAATTCTGGTATTTTTAGTAATAATAGAAGAATAAGGAGTTTCCATTATGAAAAAAGCGGCACTCATGCTGATTATTCTCGGCTGTCTTGCCGGATTATCCTTCGGACAAAACGGTGACATCGGTTTGGGCATCATCCTCGGCGAGCCGACAGGCCTCAGCGCCAAGTGGTGGACCGGGAAAACCATGGCCTTCGACGCCGGGGCCGCCTGGTCGTTCGTCAACG
>MEXZ01000128.1:12081-12405 GCA_001773855.1 Candidatus Aminicenantes bacterium RBG_13_64_14 | reverse complement strand
TCCGCTATTATTTCTGATGATCATCTCTCGAGGGCTGGTCACACACGGCGGCCGGGGCCCCGGCCTTGCCACCGCCCTTGGCGGTGCTGGCGAAGCCGGCAGGACCGGGACTGGGAAGCCCGGCCCCGGGCTTTCCCGGGGGTCAACTTTCGCCGTACTCGCCCGTGAATATTAACCACGGGCGAGTGGCGAGCCGAAGGCTCGTCCCTTGACGGCTTCTAAAATCACCGGGTCTTCCGGGCCGACGCAAGGGCGGTGGAGACTCCTGTGGGCCGTGGCCGGTGCGGCCGTCCTGGCCGCAGGCATCATCTCCTTGGGTCTGTG
>MEXZ01000128.1:10591-12070 GCA_001773855.1 Candidatus Aminicenantes bacterium RBG_13_64_14 | reverse complement strand
CCGGACCCCGACCCGGACCGGTCGAAGCCGGAGTGACGACGGGAAAAGCCGCCGTTCCGGCCGCGGCCGCGCTCTCAGGCCCCCGGGCTGTTCCGGTCACTCTCCAGTTTCCCCGCTCGCTCGGCGCGAAGGGCTGGTCGCGGGCCGAAGAGAACCTCTACGCCGCTTGGATCGAGACACTTTTCGCCGAGGCGGACGAGCGCTCGTCCTGGAAAGCGCTCCACGAGGTCATGCGCGACCCGGCGCGAAACCCCCTCCACAACCATCTCGGCCTCGGCGAGGACGAGGCCTCCGGCCCGAATGCGCTCGTCATGACCCCGGACTGCGCCGACAACCCCTATTTCCTGCGGGCCTATTTCGCCTGGAAGCTCGGCCTGCCCTTCGGCTTCCACGAGACGAGCTGGGGCAGTCTGGAGACGGCGCCGCGCGGCCTTCGCTGGCGGACCGAAGCTCCCGCGCCCGGCCCGGAAAAGTTCCGCCGACTCCTGGCCACGTTGAAGAACACCGTCCACGCCGGGAACGGCCGGACCGCGCTTCGGGCGGACGAAACCGACTATTACCCGCTCCCTCTCACCCGAAAGGCCCTCAAACCGGGCACGGTCTACGCCGACCCCTACGGACACACCCTGACGATCGTCCGCTGGGTCCCCCAGACCGCGAAGCGCCCGGGCCTGCTCCTTTCCGTCGACGCCCAGCCCGACGGGACGATCGGGGTCAAGAGGTTCTGGAAGGGGAATTTCCTGTTCACGACGGAGTCGGTCGTCGGCGAGCCGGGGTTCAAGGCCTTCCGCCCGATCGTTCTCGAAAACGGCCGGCCGCGCCTCCTCACGAACCGGGAGATCGCCGCGAGCCCCGACTTCGGCGATTTTTCGCTCGAACAGGGGAAGATGACGGGCGACGCGTTCTACGCGGCGATGGAGAAGCTCATCAACCCCGCGCCGCTCGACGCCGCGGCCGCTTTCGAGGACCTCTTCCGGGCCCTCCTCGAGCAGCTCATCGTCCGCGTCGACTCGGTGGCGAACGGCGAGGAGTTCATGAGGACACACCCGGGCACGGTCATCCCCATGCCGTCGGGCCCGGCCGTCTACCAGACCCTGGGGCGGTGGGAGGATTTCTCGACGCCCAACCGCGACCTGCGCCTGCTCATCGCCATCGACACCATCCTCGGCTTCCCGGACAAGGTCGCCGGGAACCCCGAGGCCTATGAGGTCTCCGGGAAGAGGACGCCTGACGAGGTCCGGCGCGGGCTCCTCGCCCTCCAGAAAAAATTGGCGGCCGGCCTCTCCATCACCTACCGGAGGTCGGACGGGACGTCCCGGGTCCTGACGCTCGAGGATATCTTCGCCCGGCGGGACGCCTTCGAGATGGGCTACAACCCGAACGACAGCGTGGAGGTCCGCTGGGGAGCCCCGGAGGGGAGCGAAGAGCGCTCGACCGTCCGCCGCCGGGCCCCCGCCTCCCAACTCGAGAAGATGAAGG
>MEXZ01000128.1:9839-10320 GCA_001773855.1 Candidatus Aminicenantes bacterium RBG_13_64_14 | reverse complement strand
GGAGGGCGTGATGAGCAAGAAAGGCATTGGACCAGTCCTGGCTTTTCTCGTCGCCGCGGCGGTTCTCTGGCCGGGAGGCCTATCCGCCCAGGAGACATCTTCCGAAGCCGTGGCCTACCGCTCGTTCAGCCCTTTCCCGATCCTGATGTACGATACGGACATCGGCTTCGGCTACGGGGGCCGGGTCAAATTCGTCGATTACCTCAAGAAAAGAGAGTCGCTCGACCTCATCCTGTTCAACTCGACGAAAGGCGAGCGCTGGTACGTCTTCACCTTCTCCATCCCCGACCTCGAGATCCGGCAGGGAAAACGCTACGGCCTGTCCTTCGACCTCAAGGCCGAATACGACAAGTTCCTCAGCTACAGCTTCTACGGCATCGGCGCCGGGACGCCCGAAGAGAACGAGACGACCCTCACCCACCAGACGACGAACCTCGCCTTTACCTTCGGCCGGGGCCTCTCCCCGCATCTCGTCGTCGAA
>MEXZ01000128.1:4548-9801 GCA_001773855.1 Candidatus Aminicenantes bacterium RBG_13_64_14 | reverse complement strand
CCGGGACGGCCCCTTCCAGGATGAGCTCGCGGGGTACGCAGCCCTGGGCCGCCTGTTCGTGCCCACCCTCTCCTTTATCCTGAAGTACGACACGTCCGACAGCCAGATCCACCCCACGCGCGGCTTCCGCTTCATCCTCCAGGATGATTGGTCCGCGGGGTTCATGGGCAGCCGCGACGCGGCCTTCAACCGCCTGACGATCGACCTCCGTAAGTATCAGCGGGTTTTCGGCGAAAAGGACGTCTTCGCCATCCGGGCCCTGGCCCAATACGTCGGCGGCGGCGACATCCCCCTCTTCGATCACGCCTCGCTCGGCGGCGGGAACGTCATGACCGCCATGCGCGGCTACCCGCTCAACCGCTTCCTCGACCGCGGCAAGTTCCTGGTCAACGCCGAGTACCGCTTTCCGCTCGTATGGCGTCTCGGGGGAAACGTTTTCTGCGATTCGGGCACCGTCTGGCCGTCCCTCCGCGACATCGACTTCGGGACGATCGCCTTCGACGCCGGGGTCGGGCTCCGTTTCACCATGCCGGATTTCGTGGTCCGCGTCGACGTCGCCTGGAGCAATGAGGGGATGGGCCTCTATTTCAACTTCGGCCACATCTTCTAAGCGTCAGTCGACCGGCGAAGTCCTCTCCTCCACCTTGAGCCGGCGCCGCAGGTCTAGGCCTTCTCCCATCAGCCGGAGCTCGTACTCCCCGGCCGGCGCGAATTCCCGGTAGCGGACGAAGTAAGGCTCGGGGCTGTCCGCGGTTTTCACCACGAGGTCCCAGCGCAGCTGGTTGAACCCCTTCTTCCCCGAAAGACGCCAGGACTTGACCTCCTGTCCTTTGGCGTCATGGACGCTCAGCGTGACGTCCCCCGGGCCCGTCAGGTAGAAAGTGAGAGGGACCTTCTCCACGGTCCTCAGGCTGGAGTCGCGGTGCGTATCGTTCGTCCAAGGCCGGTGGGCGGCCGGCGGGTCGAAAAGAATGTCCGCGGCGGCCGCGCCATTCTTGAAGATTTCCTGGATGGGCCGTATGTTCATGACGTAGATCCCGCGGCCGTAGGTCGAGGCGACAAGGTCCATCTCCCGTTCCTGGATGACGAGGTCGGAGACGGCCGCCGCCGGAAAGCCCGGCCCCAGAAGGGCCCAGGTCCGGCCCCGGTCGACCGAAACGTAGACGCCGCGCAGGAGCCCGGCGTAGAGGATGTTCTCGTTCGTCGGGTCCTCGATAACGGCGTAGGCGACCTCGTCGGGGAGGCCCGTCGAGAGCGACGTCCACGTGAGGCCCCGGTCCTCGCTCGCGAAAAGCCGGCAGCCGAGGTCGTCCTGGTTGATGCCGGGCGCGGCGACATAGACCCGCGTCCGGCTGAACCGCGACGGGCAAATGCTGCGGATGTAGTTGGCCGGAAGGCCCGCCGACCGTTCGACCCACGTCCCTCCGTCGTCGAGCGAGACCCAGAACGCGCCCCGGTCCGTCCCGAGGAAGAGGACCCCCGGGTCGAGGGGGGATTCGGCGATGGCCCCGGCGGCCGTCGAGAGGCGCCGCGGGTCGGCCGACCGGGCCAGGTCGGGGCTGATAAGCTTCCAGGAATCTCCGCGGTCGGAGCTCTTGAAGACGTAGTTGCCGGCGTGATACAGGGTGAGGCGGTTGTGCGGGGAAATGAAATAGGGCGTGATGAAATTGTATTCCGCCCGGCCTTTGAACCCCTTCGGCAGGCGGGGCATGATGGAGACGGAGCGGCCGGTGCTCGTATCTTTCCGGCGCGCCGCTCCGTTCTGGGACGAGAAATAGACGGTGTTGGCGTCTTCCGGGTCGGCGAACGTGTAGCAGCCGTCTCCCCCCGACCAGGCGTCGAGCCAGACGTAGCGCCAGCCGTCGGCGTAGCGAGGGTCCCATTCCCGGGCCGGTCCGAAGACGGAGGCGTCGTCCTGCGTCCCTCCGTAGATCATATAGGGGTCCTGGTTGTCCACGGAGACGTCATAGAACTCCCCGACGGGGATGTTGTTGTGATGGAGCCAGGTCTTTCCCCGGTCGAAGCTCGTGTAAACACCGCCGTCGTTCCCGACGGCGAGATGGTCGGGATTGCCGGGATCGATCCAGAGCTCGCAATGGTCGAGATGGAGGGTTTGGGCCGGGCTGGGGAAAAGGTGATAAACGTCCCCGCCCAGGAGGCCGAAGGTCCGGCCGCCGTCCCGGCTGTGGGCGATCCGGACGCCCAGAGCGTAGACCTCCTCGTCGTCCTTGGGATTGAGATAGATGTCGGCGAAATACCAGCCGATGCGGGGGAAGATGAACAGGTCCTCGGTGTGGGTCCGCGACCACGTCGTCCCGCCGTCTGTCGTCCTATAGACCTCGGCCGCCCGCGTCTCGCCCTTGTTCAAGTTGTCGACCAGGACGTAGGCCTTGGCGGGGTCGCTCGCGGAAACGGCCACCCCGATCCTGCCCGTCTTCGGGCCGTCCGGCAGTCCTCCGCCGAGCCGGCGCCAGGTTTTGCCGGCGTCCTCGCTTTTCCAGACGCCGCTCGAAGGGCCGGAGACGCCGGGATGGTTTTCCCACGTCGTGGCGTAGACGACCGACGGGTCCGAGGGAGCGATGACGACGTCGTTGGCCCCGGTGCGCTCGTCGACGTAAAGGACGTGTTCCCAGGTGACGCCCCCGTCGAGCGTCCGATAAAGGCCGCGGTTGGGGTTGGTCGTCCAGTAGTGGCCATGGACGGCGACGAAGGCGATGTCGGGGTTTGTCGGATGGACGTCGATCTTGCCGATATGATAGGAATCTCGAAGCCCGAGGCTGCGCCACGTGGCCCCGCCGTCGTCGGAACGGAAAACGCCCGTTCCCGGCATGGTGAAGTTACGCGGTTTCTTGAGGTCGACGCCCGTCCCCAGCCAGATCGTCTCCGGCCGCGAAGGGGCCAGGGCGATATCGCCGATGCCGGGGGCCGGCTGATTTTCGAAGATCGGCCTCCATGTCAATCCGTTGTCCGTTGTCTTCCAGAGGTTGCCGGGTCCGAAGGCGGCGTAGAAAGTGCCGGGACGGGAGGAGTCGCCCTGGACGCACGCGGCCCGCGCGCTGTTCATCACGGGCCCGACCGAGACCCATTCCAGACCGAACTCCGAGCTCCCCTTGAGCTCCATGTAGCGCTTCCAGGACCCGAGCAGGGGATTTTCCGGCGCTTCCGGGCCGGCCGGAACCGCCTGGCCGAGCAGGGCTGCGGCCAGGACGAGGGCCAGTATCGTTTTTTTTATCATGGGCGTTCTCCCTCTGGTCTTATATAAAAGAACAGGGCCCGAAAAGCAACCCGGGCGTCACAAAGCGCGTTAAAAGGGGCCGCGGTGGCCGATTGACTTGGCTCTGTCACTGTGATATCTCTGGGCTTCCGCCCGCCGTCGGCCCCGCCTCCGGACGCCGGGCGTTCCATGAAACATGGAAGAAACACCTGCCGGCCGTCGTCTAAACTTCGACGTGCCGAATTGCTCTGCCTTGAAACCATTTCGTTCAATAAAATCCACAGGAGGAGACTCTATGCATTCCCGTACTTCTCGTCTCTTTATGGCCCTTCTGGCCCTGGGCTTCGTCCTGGGCGCCGGGGGAGCGGCCCTGGCCCAGGCGCAGGTCACGGCCGAAGATTTCAACCAATTCGGCTGGCGCTGGGTAGGGCCCGTCAACTTTTCGGGCCGGATCACGGAATTCGCCGTGCCTTTGGGGCAAACCCAGGTCTACTACGTTCTGACCGCCAGCGGCGGGCTGTGGAAGACCGAGGACGCGGGCACGCACTTCGAGCCCCTCTTCGAAAAATACGGCAACATGAGCCTGGGCTTCCTGGCCATCGCTCCCTCCAACCCCAACATCCTCTACCTGGGCACGGGCGAGCCGATGCACGCCCGCTCGAGCTCCCACGGCAACGGGATGTGGAAATCGACCGACGCCGGCAAGACCTGGACGAAAATCGGCCTGGAGAAGAGCTTCTTCATCCCCAAGGTCGCGGTCGATCCCAAGAACCCGGACGTCGTCTACGTCGCCGCGGAAGGCAAGCTCTATGACAACGCCATGGACTGCGAACGCGGCTTCTACAAGACGACCGACGGCGGCAAGACCTGGGAACGCCTCTGGCCCCTCAACGACCGGGGCGTCGGCGACTTCGTCATCGACCCGGGCAACGCCGACGTTATCATCGCCGCGGCCTACAAGACCTACCGCCGGAGCTGGACCTATATCGACCGCCAGCCGGGTAACCACCTCTACAAGTCGATCGACGGCGGTAAGACATGGAAAAAACTGACCCAAGGCCTGCCCCTCGACATCGACCTCGGGCGGACCGGCCTCGACATCTACGAGAAGAACCCGAAGGTCCTCGTAGCCCGGCTCGACGAGGAAGTCAACCTCGGCCTGGCCGAACGCGACGGCGTGGCCAACTTCCGGGCCGGCGGGGGGTTCGGCGGCGGCGGTCTTTTCGCGGAAGACGTCACTTTCGACAACTTCAAGACCTTCAAGATTAATCCGGAGATCGCCAAGCAGGCCCCGAAATTCACGCCCGTCACGGCGGCGGACGAGGCCGAGCTCGTTAAAAAACTCAACGAGATCGTCGCCGACAAGGATTTCCTGACCAAGTCCGGCGTCGACCTGGCCAAGTTCAACGCGACGGCCCGCAAGGTTTACGCCAAGAATAAGGACCTCGTTGTCGCGATCGGCGATGTCGAGGCGCTTCTGAAGCGGGAGGTCCCGAAGGCGGATTCGTCCGAGGCCAAGGGCCGCGCCCAGATCGTCAACCGTCACGTCCTCGAGGTCCTCTACGCCGGCGTCCTTCGCAACCAGCAGCCCGTCAAGCGGGCCGGCGTCGTCTACCGCTCCGATGACCAGGGCGAGACCTGGAAAAAGATGACCGAGTATAAGCAGTCCGGCGGCAGCGGCCAGGTCAACCAGACCGAGGCCGGCTACTACGGCCGCATCTATATCGATCCCCAGAACGACCAGACGGTCTACTGCGTCGACACCAACGCCACGATCTCGACCGACGGCGGCAAGTCGTTCAAGGCCACGGGCTGGGACTCCGGCGCCTTCAAGCTCCACGTCGACCACCGCGGCATGTGGATCGACCCGCAGAACTCCAACCACATCATGAGCGCCAACGATGGCGGGGCGGGGGAGAGCTGGGACGGCGGCAAGCATTGGACCCAGAAGGCGACGATCAGCGCCCAGCAGTTCTACGACATTTCGGCTGACAACGAACAGCCCTACAACGTCATGGGCGGCACCCAGGACAACGGCG
>MEXZ01000128.1:3491-4483 GCA_001773855.1 Candidatus Aminicenantes bacterium RBG_13_64_14 | reverse complement strand
CCCACGGGCGACGCCTACTACGTCGTCCGCGACTGGTGGAACCCCGAATACATCTATTATGAGAGCCAGTTCGGCGCCTCGAGCCGCCAGAACCTCAAGACGGGCGAGACCTCGCAGCTGGCCAAGCGGACGACCCCCGCGGAATCGGCCAAGGGCGTACCGGCCCAGCGCTACCAGTGGAACGCCCCGATCGTCCTTTCCCCCTACAACCCGGGGATCGTCTACATCTGCTCCCAGTTCGTCCACCGTTCCCTCAGCCGCGGCGAGCGCGACACCTTCGTCACGATCAGCCCCGACTTGACCCGGTCCGACAAAACGCGCCTCGAGGAGGCGAAGAAGACCAACCTGCAGTACGCGACGATCTACTCCTTCGCCGAGTCGGCCAAGAAGCCCGGCCTTTTCTGGGCCGGGACCGACGACGGGAACGTCCAGATGTCGCCCGACGGCGGCGTGACCTGGACCAACATCACGGCCAATTTCTACGACATGAAGACGGGCAAGGCCAAGCCCGGGATCAAGGGCGCCCTCATTCCGTTCGACCGCTGGGTCAAGAGGGTCGTGCCCTCCCGCTTCGACGAAAACACCTGTTACGTGGGTTTCAGCGGTTACCGGACCCATAACGAGGACAAGACTTGGCTGTTCGTCACGCACGACCTGGGCAAGACCTGGGAGGACATCTCCGCCGGCCTGATGAACCTGATTTTCGACGTCGAAGAGGACCCGGACAACGCCGACGTCCTCTACCTCGCCGGCGACTACGGCATCCATGTCTCCATCGACAAGGGCAAGACTTGGACGGCTTTCTCGACCACGGCGCCGAACGTCATCGTCCGCGACATGGCCATCCAGCGGCGGGACCGGGATATGGTCATCGGAACCTACGGCCGGGGCATCTACATCGCCGACATCGCCCCGATCAAGGAATTCACGGCCGAGAACCTGGCCAAGGACGCCTACCTCTTCGATATCGAAGAGGTCATCCGCTGGAACCG
>MEXZ01000128.1:359-3457 GCA_001773855.1 Candidatus Aminicenantes bacterium RBG_13_64_14 | reverse complement strand
CCCGCGGCGGGCATGCGGCCCGGCGGGGGAGGCGGCCGCGGCGGCCGCGCCAATCTGGCGGACTACGGCACCTACAAGGTGACCCTGAGCGTGGACGGGAAGGACATCGCCACCAAGACGTTGAAGCTCAGCCCCGACCCTCTCTTTAAGTAGAGGGACCGCCCCCATTGGGGACCAATGGGGGCGGTTGTCGCCTATTTAGCCGCGGCCTGGATGGGGTCGAGACGGACCGTGACCTTGGTCGTGAGCGTCTTGCCGCCGACGGTCAGCTTGACGGCGTAAACGCCGGGCTCGGCGATCTGCCCGCCGCCCATCCTGCCTCGCTGCCCGCCGCCCATCCTGCCTCGCCCTCCGCCGCCCATCCCGAAGGGCATTCCGCCCCGGATGATGGGCAGGACGGCGCTCTGGATCTCGACGATCTTGCGGTAGTTCGTTCCGAACTTGTCGAGGTCCGCCGCAGCCTTTTTCAGCGCGGCCTTCTGATCGTCTGTGAGGTCGGTCCGCGCGAGCGCCGGATCGATCTGCCTTTTGAGGTTGTCCGCGAGGTTCTTGACGGTTGCCGCGGGCGGGTCGAAGCGGAGGTCCCAGGCGACGCGGTTGATGCCTGCCTCGGCGGTATCGAGGATATAGGTCGTCTTCAGGACACCCGCGAAGTCGGCGACCTCGAGCGTGGCCGCCGCTTCGGGCTTTGTCTTGAGGTAGAAGTTGAGCAGGGTGCCGTCCGGCGGATTCTCGCCCTTGAAGAAGAGGTCGCCCCGGCCGTAGCCGCCCCGCTGGACCCGGAGCCAGCGCGTGCCGGGCTTACCCGGTTCGAAGAGGGCTGAGTCCTGACCGAGGACATCGTCGGTCGCCTTGCGCAGGGCGGTGATGTCGTCGAGGATCCAAAAACCCCGGCCGTGCGTCGCGGCGATGAGGTCGTTGTCGCGGGGGTGAATGAGAAGGTCGTGGATGGCGACTGTGGGCAGGTTGACGTTCAGCCGGGACCATGTCGCGGCCGCGTCGCGGCTGAAGTAGACCCCGAATTCCGTGCCCAGGAAGAGGAGGTTCTTGTTGACCGGGTCCTCCCGGATGACGTAGACGGGCTGACCGTCCGGGATGCCCGCGGCTGCGGCTGTCCAGGTCTTGCCGAAGTCGGTCGTCTTGAACACGTAGGTGTGAAAATCGTCGGAGCGGTGCCCGTCGAAGGTCACGTAGCAGGTCGCTTCGTCGAAGCGCGAGGCCTCGACCCGGCTGCACCAGATGCCGGGGGGGACGCCCTTGATGTTCGCCCGGACGTTGGCCCAGGTGACGCCACCGTTGCGGGTGACCTGGACGTTGCCGTCGTCGGTCCCGACCCAGATCAGGCCGGGGACGCGGGGCGATTCCGAGATGGTGATGATGGTGCAGTGGGTCTCGGCGCCGGTGACGTCGGGCGTCATGCCGCCGGTGGGCTTGGCCGGGGCGTACTTCGTCTTATCGTTCGTCGTCAGGTCGGGGCTGAGGAGCATCCAGTGGTCGCCCCGGTCCGTGGACTTGAAGAGGTGGTTGCCGCCGAAGAGGATCGTCTCCGGGTTGTGGGGGGACATGACGATCGGCGAGCTCCAATTGAAGCGGAAGGGGCCCCGGTCCTGCTGCATCCTGGCCTGCATGGCCGCCTCGGGTGAGGCCGGCGCGGACTTGGCTTCGGGCTTGGCGGCCGGGGCTTTCTTTGCGGGCGGCGGCGGAGGGAAGTAGTTCTTGTAGTTGATTATGTTTAACGGATTCGGCCGGATGCTCTTCGCTTCGCGCGTCTCCACGTTGACCCGCATGAGGGAGCCGCCCTGGCTTTCGAGGTAAACCGTGCGCCAGTCCTGTGGGTCGTTCTGGGTATGGAAACCGTCGCCGCCGCCGATATTGTACCAGAAATCGGTCAGGATCTGTCCCTCGCGGCTCATCGACGGGCCGCCCCAGGTGCCGTTGTCCTGGAGCCCTCCGTAGACGTAATAAGGGTCGCGCATGTCGACGCTGACGGCATAGAACTGGGCGACACTGAGGTTGTCGAAGAAGACCCAAGTGCGGCCATGGTCGTAGGTGATGGAGGCGCCGCCGTCCTGCCCGACGTAGAAGCGGTTCTTGTTCGACGGGTCGATCCACATCGTGTGGAAGTCGGGGTGGAGGCCGCCGATCTGACTCCAGGTCTTGCCGCCGTCGGCCGAGAAGCTCATGTTCGAGGTCAGGAAGTAGACCCACTTGTCCTCGAGCGGGTTGATATAAATGTGGCTGTAATAAAAGGGCCTGTTGTTCATCCGGTTCATGAACTGCCAGGTCGCGCCGCCGTCCTCGGACCGGTAAATACCCGTGCCGAGCTTGGTCATGTCAGCGAATTCGGGGTTGGGTTTCTGCTCGGTCCCCGAGCGGATGGTCTGCTGAGGCTGGTAGCCGTGCTCGACGACAGCCATGAGGACGTCGGGCTTCGAGCGGGAGATCGCCAGGCCGATGCGGCCGAGCTCTCCGGTCGGCAGGCCCTGGGTGAGCTTGGCCCAGGTCTTGCCGCCGTCGGTCGTCTTGAAGATGCCGCCGTTCGGGCCGCCGGAGTCGAAGCGCCAGGGCTGGCGGAGGCGCTGCCAGAAAGAGACGTAGAGGGTCTCGGGGTCGGCCGGATGCATGACCAGGTCGATGACCCCGGTCTTGCCGTCGTTCGGGAGCCCGCCGGCGAGCTTCGTCCACGACTTGCCGCCGTCTGTCGTCTTAAAGAGGCCCCGGTCGCCGGTGTAGCCCCAGGGGTGGCCCGAGGCGCCGACGTACACGGTGTCGGGGTCGGACGGATGGGTAATGACGCGGGCTATCGTCTGGGTCGTCTCGAGGCCCATCCGGGCGAAGGACTTCCCGCCGTCGGTCGACTTGTAGATGCCGTCGCCCCAAGCGATGCTGTTGCGGACGCACTCCTCGCCCGTCCCGACCCAGATGATGTTCGGGTCTTTCTGGAAGAAGGCGACGTCGCCGATGGAGGCCGAGCCGTACTTGTCGAAGATGGGCTCCCAGGTCGTCCCGGCGTTCGTGGATTTGAACACGCCGCCCGAGGCCGAGGCCACGAGGACCTGGGTGAAGTCGTTGTCCAGGGCTTCGAAGTCGGAGATGCG
>MEXZ01000128.1:0-148 GCA_001773855.1 Candidatus Aminicenantes bacterium RBG_13_64_14 | reverse complement strand
CGCCTAAATCACCGCTTATGCTCACTCAGACGACACCCTCAGCCCCTTTTTCCGCGGCCCCCGATTCGGAAAGATCTATCGGAGGTCCATGTCCCCACTCTTTTGAGAAAATGGCGTATAATAGGTCCAGCATGCTGAAACGAACAGT
>MEXZ01000127.1:5450-9258 GCA_001773855.1 Candidatus Aminicenantes bacterium RBG_13_64_14 | reverse complement strand
CGTGAAGGACTTCATGACCGGGGCGGCTTCCCGGAGTCCCCGGATCTCGATCTTCGCCTCCCCGTCCCTGAGGAGGTCTTCGGTCACGTTCAACACGCTGAAGAGGACGGCGATCTCGTCGGCCCGGGCGAAGGTCTTCCGCGGGTCGGTGACGAGCTTCCGGTCGTTGATCTTGAACGGAATGTGGACGTCGCGCTGATAGGTCTCGAACTTGTAGCCGAGGAAGGGTCCCTCGAGCGAGGGAGTCGTTTTCGCCGGCGGGACCTCCACGTCTTTTTCGAGGATGCTGAACTGCTTGCCCACGGTGTTCGTGAGGAGGACGGTCAGCCGGAACTTGCCCTCGATGATGGGGAAGGAGTCCTCCACGGCCAGGCCGTTGGCCTTGACCCGGTCCCAGTCGCTTTCGGGGAAATAGAGGGGGAATTCCCGGTTGTACTGGAAAACGATGTTCTTGCCGTCCCGCAGGCTGACGTCGATCCGGAAGTTGCAGTAGAACTGGTTTTTCGGCACGTATGCGTCCACGTTGACGTCGCTGGGGACTATGGAAAAATGGAGGAACCGCAGGCCCGTGACAGGGTCCCGGATCAGGGCCGTCGACGAAGAGCTCTCCACGAAATTCGTCAGGTACTCGGTGGACACGACACCCTTGTAGTTGAGGAAATGTGAGGCGTAGGACGGATTGACGTCCTTCTTGGGGGAGTTCAGGATGGTGGCCAGGAGGATGTTGTTGCGCGGCGAGGGCGAGAGGTCGTAGTTGTATTCGCCCGGGATGCGGGTGATGGAGAGCTCGGCTAGCGTTGGGGCGAGATCGAGGATCTTGTCGTGGAGGGCCCTGTAATCGAAAGGGTCGGAGATCTCCCGCTGGTTCTGAAGGAGGCGGGCCGGACCGTCCGAGACCGGGTCGTAGAGCTTGTGCTCGCCGACGCTCCCTCTCTGATAGAACAGGAGGACGAAATGCGGCGGAAGGTCATTCTGCGCGTCGCCGTAGTAGCTCCAGGACTGGCAGGGGACGAGCCCGATCGTCGCCTCGAAGCGCTCGATGCTCGCGGGGGGGCCGAGGACCATGTAGATGCGCCCCATGTCGGTCCGCCAGCCAGCCCGTGTGGTCCCACGTCCCAGGAATTCATTGACGTACCGGAAACGCTTGAGGAGCTCGTCCCTGTATTCATTCTCGGGCGTCCCCGGCGTCGGGTCCCTCTGCTTCCAGAACGTTTCCATGAACAGGTCCCGGTCCCGGTTGTTCGTGAGCTGCATGAACACGTCCCGCTCGACGGGCTGGATGTGGTAAGCGACGAGGTCGAGCCAATCCCGGTACAGCTCCGGGAGGTCCTTCTCCGCGAGTTTCTGGCCGGAGTTCGCGAACGCCGCGAGAAGAAGGGCGAACGCCAGGCGCGTTAGTGGCCTCATTTTTTTCATGGAAGCGGCCCTTGATCGAGTTGACATGAACGCCTGCCCGCGCGCTGATATTATAGCACGCGTAGATCCGGTCAGCCGCGATGGGGCTTGGCGCACTCCGACGCCGTTCCCTTGAGGACCTCGACCCCGTGGGGGAGGGCCGGCAGGATGGCCTCGAGGCTTTCGCGCACGGCCTTCTCGCTCCCCGGCAGGTTGACGATCAGTGTGGATTTGCGGATCCCGGCGGCGGCCCGGCTGAGCATGGCTGTCGGCGTCTTCTCCATGCCGGCCCGGCGCATGGCTTCGGGGATGCCCGGCGTCTCGCGGTCGATCACGGCTCTGGTCGCCTCAGGAGTCCAATCACGCGGGCTGAAACCCGTCCCGCCGGTCGTCAGGATGAGGTCGAGGCCCTCGTCCGACCAGTCGATGAGCACGGCCCGGATCTCGTCCTGTTCGTCGGGGACGATCTTCGCGCGGACGATTTCCCATCCGGCCGCCTCCATCATCTCCCGGATGGCCGGACCGCTCCTGTCTTCGCGCTCGCCCCGCGCCCCCTTATCGCTGATGGTGAGAATGCCTATTTTCATGATGGATCTCTTCTAAACCAAGCGGAATATTAAATGGTACCTGTAACGCTGTCAAGGTGACCTAAGTAAAAGCCGCTTGCATTTTCAACTCTGGATAGATTATACTCTGGGCACACGATAGAGCATATGCGAATTGCGACAATCAATGTCGCAATTCGCATACGACAAATGGTTATGAGAAAGGACGCGATTCACGAATTTATCGACGGCCTCCAGGCCCGGGGACAGTACTATTTTCTCAAGCGACAGCTCTTGGAGAAAACCGGGCAACCTGAGAAGGTCGCGAACAGATCCTTGGTCAGACTACAAGCGAAAAACCGCATCCTGTTCATCCGGCGCGGCTTTTACATCATCATTCCTATCGAATTCCGCCGAACCGGGGTTCTGCCGCCCGAATGGTTCATCCATAATTTGATGGAATCAATGGATGTGGAGTATTACGTCGGTCTCCTGAGCGCGGCTGCCATCTGGGGCGCTTCCCATCAGAAGCCCCAGGAGTTCCATGTCCTGACGCCCCGTCAGTTCAGACCGATTGGAAACAGGACACTCAAGATATGTTTTTTCCGAAAGCTCGATTTTCCGGATTTAGCTTTCTTGAAGAACCAAAAAACCGAGACCGGTTTCATGAGGATTTCTAGTCCCGAACTCACCGCTCTGGACCTCGTGCGATACAGTAAAGCCGTCGGCGGGTTGAGCCTTGTCGCGACGACTCTGGCCGAACTCGGCGAGAATATCGAGCCGCGGGCCTTACTCAATGTCGCCCGCAAGGTGAAGTCCCTGGCCGCGTTCCGGCGATTAGGTTTCATTCTTGATAACCTAGGCCTTAGCTCTCGAACCCATCACCTCGCCGAGTTCGTTCGGAAGAAGGCCGACATCCCCGTTCTGCTGGATCCGTCTCTTCCACGCGCTGATTCCCGTTGGATCCGGAAATGGAACATCTTTGAGAATCTGAAAATCGAGGCCGACGAGATATGATCCCCCGATCTGATATCGTCCAATGGAGAGAATTCGCCCCCTGGATATCGGACGCTCAAGTCGAGCAGGACCTGATCATCAGCCGTCTCCTCGTCGAATTCTATCAAGATAAGCTCATCCGCGAAAAGCTCCTGTTCCGAGGCGGCACCGCGCTCCACAAGATTCACCTCAGCCCGGCCGTCCGATATTCCGAGGACCTCGATTTTGTCCAGAGGGACGCGGAGGGCATAGGCGACGTCCTAAGCGCCGTAAAAATAGTCTGCCGGCCTCTTTTCGGGAAGCCGCGGACGCGCCAGAAAGCGGATAGCGCTATCCTCACCTTCCATGCGACCTCCGAGATTCCTCCATCGATTCCGCTTCGTATCAAGGTCGAAGTCAATACGAGAGAACATGCGGCCGTGTTCCCGATCGAGCATAAGCCCTACGAAATCGATTCCCGGTGGTTCGCGGGCCGTTGCAGGTTGGCGACTTACTCGCTGGAGGAGCTTCTGGCGACCAAGCTCCGGGCGCTCTATCAACGTAAGAAAGGCCGCGACCTTTTCGACCTGTGGCACGGGCTGACCAGAGGAAAGGCCGACCCGGGCCGAATCGTCCAGGCCTTCCGCGTCTACCTCGCAGGGCAACGACTTAATATTTCGAAAGCTCAATTCCGGAATAACCTGGCCCTGAAAGCCGCGGACGTGCACTTCCTCAACGACACGCGACCGCTCCTTCGGCCGGATGTCTTGTATTCGCCGCGGGACGCGGCTAGACTGGTCGATGAGACGCTGATCGAGCTCCTGGAGTGATAAACGGGAGAGAGGGAGGGCAGTGCCCCTACCCTCCGATCCTGAACATGTCGCTCGACAAGG
>MEXZ01000127.1:0-5430 GCA_001773855.1 Candidatus Aminicenantes bacterium RBG_13_64_14 | reverse complement strand
CAGGTCGTCTTCGTCTCGAAAGCCGCCCGCAAGATGGCCTCGAGCTCCACGGGGCCGGCGTTGCCCTCCCGCAGGGCTTTCCGGACGTCCACTCCGCCCCGGTCGAAGAGGCAGACCTTCAGCCTCCCTTCCGGGCCGAGCCGAAGCCGCTCGCAGCCGCGGCAGAAGGGGTCCGAGACGGGCGTGATGAATCCCAGGCGCGTTTTCCCTTTGACGAGATAGATGTCCGCCACTCCGTCGGCGTCCGGAACCGGCTCGAGCGGTCCGAACGCTTCAGCCACGCGGGCCCGGATCTCCTCTCCCTTGACGAAGAGCGCCGGCCGCCAGCTCCCCAGCTCCTTACACTCCGGGCTGAGTCCGCTCGTCGGCATGAGCTCGATAAAACGGACCTCGACGTTCTCCTTCTCGGCGAAGCGGACGAAGTCGAGGACCTCGTCGTCGTTGACGCCCCGGATGACGACGGTGTTGACCTTGATCGGAACGAGTCCCGCCGCCCGGGCGGCGTCGAGGCCCTCGAAGATGCGGTCGAAACCGGTCCTCCGGGTGATCGTTTCGAAGCGGTCCCGGCGGAGCGTGTCCAGGCTGACCGTCACTCGCGTGAGCCCGGCCGCTTTAAGCCCGGCCGCGAATTCGACCAGACGCAGGCCGTTGGTCGTCATGGCCAGGTCCTCGGCTCCGAGCCGGGCGAGCAGACCCACGAGCGAGAGGACGCCCCTCCGCGCCAGGGGCTCGCCGCCCGTCAGCCGGAAGCGCCGGACGCCCAGGGCCATGGCCGCGCGGGCCACGGCGGAGATCTCCTCATAGGTCAGCATGTCCGCCATCGACACTAGGGACACCCCCGTTTCGGGCATGCAGTAGACGCAGCGCAGGTCGCAGCGGTCGGTGACCGAGATGCGCAGGACCTTACTGTTTTTCAATGACATCTCCGGCGCGGACCGTCCCGCCCGCCAAGACCTCGCAGAAGATCCCCCGGACGGGCATGATGCAGTCGCCGGCGAGATGGAAGACGGCGCACTTGGTGTGGCATTCCTTACCGATCTGACTGACCCGCATCCGGATCGCGTCTCCGACGACAAGCTCGTCGCCGATGCTGAGAGCGCCGAGGTCGATTCCCCGCGTGGTCAGGTTTTCGGCGAAAGCCCCAGGTCCGAGCGGGACGGAGGACCCGGCCGCGAGACGGGATCTCTGCTCCTCGATGTCTTCGATCATCAGGAGGGAAACCTGCCGATGGGCGAAGCCCCGATGGGCGTCGTCCTTGATGCCCTGGCCGGCCACGAGTTCGGCGGACGGGACGGGGGTCTTGACCTGCCCTTTCTTGCGGCTCGCGTTGACGGAGACGATGGTGCCGGCCCCCGCCGCGGCGGACGCCTTCATGTCGGTCTCCGAAAGACCCCGCTTTTCCCGCCGCTCTTGTAGTCGAGGCGCAGACGGACGACCTCGGCCCCCCGCTCCACCGCCTTGACCATGTCGTAGACCGTGAGCGCGGCGAGGGCGGCGCCGGTCAGGGCCTCCATCTCGGCGCCCGTTTTCGCTTCGGCGGCGACGCGGCAGCGGACCTTGATGCCTGTTTTCATGACCTCCAGCTCGACGGCCACGTTCTCCAGCGGGATGGGATGGGCGAGGGGGATGAGCTCGTGGGCCCTCTTCGCCGCCTGGATGCCGGCCAGCCGGGCCGTGTTCAGGACGTCGCCCTTAGCGATCTTGTTCGCCTTGACGAGCCGGAGCGTTTGCGGGCTGAGCCGGATGAACGACGAGGCGGTGGCTTCGCGCCGGGTTATAGCTTTGGCCCCGATATCCACCATCCGGGCCTTTCCCTCGCGGTCGACGTGGCTGAGCTTGGCCATGGATCATGCTCCGTCTATGTACAGGATCTCGACGTCCCGGCCTTTTTCGAGACGCGAAACGTCGGCCGGGACGACGATGAGAACGCGGCTCCGGGCCATGGACCGCAGGACGCCGCTTTTCTGGTCGGGATAAGGGGCGACTGTGAGGACGGGCCCTTCGGCGTCGAGGACCCCGCGCAGGAACTGCGTCCGCCCCGGCTTGAGGACGACGTCCTCCGCGAGGACCGCCCGTCCGCCCTTCGGCCCGGGCTTCTTCCGGCCGAGCAGGCGCTCGATGGCCGGCTGGACGAAGAGGAGGAACGTGACCATGGCGCTCGTCGGGTTGCCCGGCAGTCCGAAAACGAGCTGACCTCCGCGCCGGCCGAAGAAGACGGGCTTTCCCGGCTTGATCCGGACCTGCCAGAAAACGGGCTTGACCCCGGCCGTCCGGAGCTCGTCCCTGACAAGGTCGTAGTCGCCGACCGAGACTCCCCCGGAAAGGACCAGGATGTCCGCCCCTTTCGCCCGGGCGAGCTTGGCGCGGAGCGAGGAGCTCCTGTCCCGGGCGATGCCGAGATATTTCGCGTCCGCCCCCGCCCGAAGGGCCATGGCCAGGAGAGCGGGGCCGTTGGAGTTCCGGATCTGGCCGGCGGATTTTCTCTCGCCGGGCTCGACGATCTCGTCGCCCGTGGCGATGACGGCCAGCTTCGGGCGCCTGACGACCGGGACGCGGGCGAGCCCCGCCGCGGCCAACAGTCCGGTCTCGGCCGGCCCGATGACGGCGCCCTGCTCGAGGACGAGTTCGCCTTTCTTGAGATCCTCGCCGGCTTGGCCGGTATTGTCGGCGGGCCGGACCGTGCGGCGGACTTTGACGCGGCTGCCGGATTTCTCCGTATCCTCGACCATGACCACGGCGTCGGCGCCTTTAGGCAGGGGAGCCCCGGTCATGATGCGGACGGCCTGTCCCCGGCCGACGGATTTTCGGGAGACACGGCCCGCGGGCAGGTCCTCCAAGACCTCGAGCTCGACCGCCGCGTCCTTTCGGGCCGCCCGGATGTCCTCCGCCCTGACGGCATACCCGTCCATGGTCGCCTTGGTGAATGGCGGGATATTTTCATGGGCTTTGATGTCCCTGGCCAGGGTTCTGCCCAGCGCCTCGGCCAGGGGGACGGATTCGGGCTGGCGCGTCTTGACGGAGGAGAGGACGAGGCCGCGGGCCTCTTCGTAACCAACCCATTCGACTCCCCGGTCCAAAGCCCGGGGTATGCTTGGGGTTGGTACTGAGCGGCGCTTTTTGCTCCGATTCAAGGATCGGATTTTGGCGCCGTCGAACGTATCAATCATGGGAATTTCCAGGCGTTCTTGGCCCGACGATCTCGACGGATTCAGGTTCAAATCTTAGCAGAACGTCCCGGGAAAGGGAAATGCCCTTGGCCTCGAGTTCCGCGACGGGCAGGGCGATACGGAACGTCAAACTGCCGCTCGCCCGGACGAGGGCGATCGCCGCGTCCGTCGTCTCCATCCGGGTGACCCTGCCGCCGAAGACGTTCCGGCCGGGAGAGGGGGCCGCGGTATCGTCCGCGGCGAACAAACGGATATCCGCAGGGTTAATGACGCAGGTCACATGACCGTGCGTCTCTCCGGGAAAGCAGATCCTGACGCCGGGCCGCGGCTCGATCCAGCTTTGCCGGCCGTCGGTCGCGGCCGTCCCGCTGAAACAGTTTTCGTGGCTGAACTCGACGCGCCGGCCTTCCGAAAGATAGAGGATCGCGTCGGCCAGGCGCGAGGCCTGGGAGAAGTTGTGGGTCGAAAAGACGACGGTCGTCCCCGATTCGCGGCTGACCTCGCGGAGGACCGCCTCCATCCGCAGGCCGAGACCGGCGTCGATGTTGGCCGTCGGCTCATCGAGGAGGAGGACCTGGGGCCTGAGGGCCAGAGCCCGGGCCAGGGCCACGCGCTGGGCCTGACCCGCGCTCAGTCCCGAAACGGATTTTCTCTCCCAGCCCTCGAGTTCGACGAGGGCCAGCGCGGAACGGAGCCGCTCCGGACGCTCGGCCTCCGGGATATTCCTGAGCCTGAGTCCGAACGACAAGTTGTCGGCGACCGTCCCCTTGAAAAGGTAGGGATGATGAGTGACCAGGACCGCGGCCCGGCGGGCTCTGACGACGCTGTCCTCGTTCGCCCAGGGGTCGCCGCCCCGGAATTCCAGCCGGCCCCGGCCGGGCCGGGCGAGAAAAGCGAGGAGCATCAGGAGCGTCGTCTTGCCGGCGCCGTTCGGCCCGACGAGGGCCAAGATCTCACCGGGGCCGACGCGGAGGGACTCGAGTTCGAGAGAGAAGGATGAGGTCGGGCTGGGATAGGCGTAACGGATATCCTCGAGCCGATAGGCGAATTCGTTCATGTCACTCTTTATCCCTGCCCCGGAGCCCGGTTTGGACGAGGAGGTTGATGCCGAGGGTGATGACGAGAAGGACCGCGCCCAGGACGACGCCGTTCCGGAATTCGCCCTTGGCCGTTTCGAGGGCGATCGAAGTCGTGATGTTTCGGGTGGCGTTCCGGATGTTCCCTCCGAGCATCATGGCGATCCCGACTTCCGAGATCGCCCGGGCGAACCCGGCCAGGACGGCGATGAGCAAGGCGTACTTCGCTTCGCGGAGGACGACCCATCCGGCCTGGCGCCGGCTGGCGCCGAGGGTCAGCGCGGTCAGGCGTGCCCGCTTGTCGACCTGCCACAGCGCGGTGTAGGAGAAGCCGACGATGAGCGGCAGGATGAGGAAGATCTGGCCGACGGTCATGGCCGCCTGGGTGTAGAGGAGGCCCAAGCCGCCCAACGGGCCGCTTCGGCTGAGAAGCGAATAGAAGAGGAGGCCGATAACGACGGTCGGGGCGGCCATCCAGGTTTGATTGATGAGCAGCACGAGCCGCTTGCCGCGGAAGTCCCGTCCGGCGAGGAAAAGCGCGGCCGGAACGGCCAGGGCGCTGGCGACGAGGGCCGCGAGCCCGCTCGTCTTGAGAGAAACCCAGATGGCCAGGGCGAGTTCGCGGAAGATCATTTGATGAGGTCTACTCCGGAAGTTCCGGCCAACGGTTCGAACAGCGGCCGTCCGCTCTTGCCCTTGAACTCCCCGATTAGTTTCTGTCCTCGCGGCGCGGTGAGGAAGGCGATAAAGACCATGGCCTCCCCGTAGCGGGCCGAGGGGATATGGACGGGGTCGACGGCGATCACGGAATAGATATTCTCGAGCTCGGGCGCGTTTTCATAGACGGGATTGAGCCCGGCGAGCCCCTGAAGCTCGTAAAACGTTGCGGTATCGGTCAGTGTGTAGCCGCGTCTTTCGGCGGCCACGCGCAAGGTTTCGGCCATGCCCTGGCCCGTTTCGAGGTAGGCGGTTTCCGGTTTTCCGCCGGCCAGGGCCCAGAGGTCGAGTTCGCGCGTGTGCGTACCGGAGTTATCGCCGCGGCTGACGAACGGAGCCCCGCTCGACTTGACGCGGCCGAGGGCTTCCGCTGCCGAGGATGAGCCGGCGGCACGGGCGGGGTCGTCCCCGGGCCCGACGATCATGAAATAGTTCCGGGCGATCACCCGGCGGTTGACGCCGTATCCGTC
>MEXZ01000126.1:8066-8903 GCA_001773855.1 Candidatus Aminicenantes bacterium RBG_13_64_14 | reverse complement strand
GCCGGGCTGAACACCGTCGCCTGGGACATGCGGCCCAGGCGCCCCGGCGAGCAGCCGGCGCGCGCCTGGGGGCGCCGCGCGGAGATGGTCGAGCCGGGGGAATACGTCGTCACCATCGAGGCCGCGGGCAAGACCCTGACCAAAAAAGCGAAAATCCGCTACCGCCAGGGCTGGACGGTCGGCGCGGCGCCGGTCGTGATTCATTGAGGGAATAGTCTGTCCATGGGGTTGGAAATCGGGTAATTAGATGTCTGCCACTTAATTCCCCTCCTATTTCCCGAAGACCGGCGCCCACCCGCCGGCTCGGTTGACTTATCAGTTGACTTATGGTTGACATATAAATACAATATCCATCATGGGATACAAGCCGGTTTTTTCGATCTCGCCGTCTTTTCTGTCGAGGGCGGAGGCGATCGCCGTCCTGCGGGAGAAGATCCTTGCCGCGGCGGTTCAGGTCCCCTGGATCCCCGGGCTCCGGAAAGAAGCCAGGATCCGCTTAGCCCACAGCTCTACGGCGATCGAGGGGAATCCCCTGACGCTGGCCGAGGTCCGGATTCTTGAGGAAGGCGGGGAGCTGCCCGCCAAAAGCGACCGGGCCCGTCGTGAAGTCCTGAACTGTCTGGCGGGTTTGCGTCATATCGAGAAGCGGGCCGGAGTCACAATGATCCGCCATGAGGATATTTTTCGTTTGCATGTCATCATCGCTGGCGGAGTTATGGACCAGGGTCGGGCGGGCAAATACAGGGACAAGGCGGTCCGCGTCGGGCGCTTTGTCCCGCCGCCGGCGCACGAGGTTTCCGGCCTTATGCGCGAACTCCTCGAGTGGTGGAACGTGGA
>MEXZ01000126.1:3762-8049 GCA_001773855.1 Candidatus Aminicenantes bacterium RBG_13_64_14 | reverse complement strand
CCGTCATTTCCTCCGCCGTCCTCCATTACCGTTTTGAGGAGATCCACCCGTTCGCCGATGGAAACGGCCGGACCGGCCGCGCGGTCGCCCTCTGGGAGCTTTATCGGCGCGGCTTCGACTCGCACCATATCTTTTCGGTTGATGAATTCTACCGGAATGACAGGCCAGGATATTACCGCGCCCTGGAGTCCGTCCGCCTTGAAGGCGGCGATCTCACGGGGTGGATCGAGTATTCGGCGGAGGGAATCCGGACGACGCTTGAAAATGTCTGGCGGCGCATTCAGAGAATCAGGGCCGAGAAAGGCGAAAAGAAAATCTTTCTTCAGCCGCGGCAGGAGGCGCTTCTCCGGCTCCTCGAAGAAAAAAGAGAGATGGCGCCTCGGGACATATGGAAAGAGTTGGGCATAACGCGCCAGGGAGCGGCTAAGTTGCTCAAGCCCCTCCTTGATGCGGGCCTCATCCGCCGCGTCGGCGGGAAAAAAACGGGGCGATATATTAAAAGCTGAACGCCCCCTGCCGCTTGAATTCGCCCCCCGTTGGCTGTATACTCCGCCTTGAATTCTTAGCTTCGCCCCGGGATTGCCCCGGGGTACCCAACTAGGAGTCAGGCGATGGCCAAGAAATTTGTATACTTTTTCGGGTCCGGCGCCGCGGACGGCGACAAAGGCATGAAGGAGCTTCTCGGCGGCAAGGGCGCGAACCTGGCCGAGATGGCCTCGCTCGGCATCCCCGTCCCGCCCGGGTTCACGATCACCACCCAGGTCTGCACCCATTTCATGGAGAGTCGCAGCCGCTTTCCCGAGGGCCTGGAGCGCCAGGTCGAGACCGCCCTCCGGAAGGTCGAGAAGATCATGGGCTTGCGGCTCGGCGACCCGGAGAGGCCGCTCCTTCTTTCCGTGCGCTCGGGAGCGCGGGCCTCGATGCCGGGAATGATGGAGACAGTGCTCAACATCGGGCTGAACTCGAAAACCTGCCGGGGCCTCATCCGCAAGACCGGCAATCCCCGCTTCGTCTATGACGCCTACCGCCGCCTCATCCAGATGTACGCCGACGTGGTCATGGAGAAGGCCGAGGGCATCGAGCACGAGGAGGGAATGGGCGTGCGCCAGCAGCTCGATAAGGAGATGGAGAGGATGTAGCAGGCGCGGGGCGCGAAAAGCGACACCGACCTTACGGCCGGCGACCTCGAGCGGCTCGTGGGGATCTACAAGGCCAAGGTCAAGGAGGTCCTGGGCAAGGAATTCCCCGACGACGCCCGCAAGCAACTCTGGGGCGGCATCGCCGCCGTGTTCAAGAGCTGGAACGGCCGCCGCGCCGTCTCCTACCGCCGCATCGAGGGCATCCCCGACGACTGGGGCACGGCCACGAACATCCAGGCCATGGTCTTCGGCAACATGGGCGCGTCGTCGGCCACGGGCGTCGCCTTCAGCCGAAACCCGGCCACGGGCGAGAACGCCTTCTACGGTGAGTGGCTGGTCAATGCCCAGGGCGAGGACGTCGTCGCCGGGCTGCGAACGCCGAACCCGCTCAACGAGGCCACCAAGAGCGAGCAAAACAAGCACCTCCCCTCGCTCGAGACGTCGATGCCAAGGGTCTACCGTGAGCTCGACGGCTACCGCCGGCGGCTCGAGCGGCACTACCGCGACATGCAGGACATCGAATTCACGATCCAGGAGGGGAGGCTGTGGATGCTCCAGTGCCGGGTCGGGAAGCGAACCGGCACGGCCGCCCTGCGGATGGCCATGGACATGCGCGCCGAGAAGATGATTTCCGATAAGGAGGCCGTTCTGCGCCTCCAACCCGCGCAGCTCGACGAGCTGCTCCACCCGGTCGTCGACCCGGCGGACGAGAAGCAGGCGCAGGCGGCCGGGCGGCTCATCGCCAAGGGCTTGCCGGCCGGTCCGGGCGGAGCATCGGGCCAGGTTGTTTTCACCGCCGCCGCTGCCGTGGAGTGGGCCAGGCAGAAAAAGACGGTCATTCTGGTGCGCGAGGAGACGAACCCCGAGGACGTCGAGGGCATGCGCGCCGCGACGGGCATCCTCACGGCGCGCGGCGGGATGACGAGCCATGCGGCGCTTGTCGCGCGCGGCTGGGGCAAGTGCTGCATCGTCGGCGCGGGCGACATCCATGTCGAGCCGGCCGCGGGACGCATGACCGTGCGCGGCAAGGTTTATAAGGAAGGCGACGTCCTGACGCTCAACGGCACGCGCGGATATGTCTACGAGGGGCGGCTCGAGATGCGCGACGCGACCGAGAACCCGCTCTTCAAGGGGTTCATGAAGTTCGTGGACAAGTACCGCAGGCTCGGCGTGCGCACGAACGCCGACACGCCCGAGGACGCGCGCCTGGCGCGCTCGTTCGGCGCCGAGGGCATCGGCCTCTTCCGCACCGAACACATGTTCTACGGGAAGGGCAGCGACCGGCCGCTCTTCCTGCTGCGGAAGATGATCCTGGCCAAGAACGAGGCCGAGCGAAGGAAAGCGCTCGACGAGCTCTTTCCCTTCGTCAAGGCCGCGATCAAGGGCACGCTCGAGGCCATGGAGGGCTACCCGGTTACGATCCGGCTCCTCGACCCGCCGCTTCACGAGTTCGTGCCCAAGAGCGACGAGAAGCGGGCGGAGCTTGCGCGCGAGCTCGGCGTCTCGGTCGAGGACGTGCGCCGGCGGGGCGAGGAGCTCCACGAGTCGAACCCCATGATGGGCCACCGCGGCGTGCGCCTCGGGATCAGCTACCCCGAGATCTCGGAGATGCAGTTCCGGGCCATCCTGGAGGCGGCGGCGGAGCTGTGCGCCGGCGGAAAGAAGTGTCTGCCCGAGATCATGATCCCGGTCACGAGCCACGTCAACGAGCTCACCCACCAGAAGGCCATCTGCCGGCGGGTGGAGGCCGAGGTGCGGGCCAAGTACGGGCTGAAGCGGATCGCTTACCTTTACGGCACGATGATCGAGGTCCCCCGCGCGGCGCTGACCGCGGACGAGATGGCGCGCGAGGCGGAATTCTTCAGCTTCGGGACGAACGACCTGACTCAGATGACCTTCGGGTTCTCGCGCGACGACATCGGCGGCTTTATGAAGGGCTACCTGGAGAAGAAAATCCTGGCCGACGACCCTTTCCAGACCCTGGACATCCGCGGCATCGACAAGCTCGTGCGCATCGCCGTCGAGGGAGGCCGCCGGACGCGGCCGGATTTAAAAATCGGCATCTGCGGCGAGCACGGCGGCGACCCGGAGTCGGTCGAGCTCTGCCACAAGGCGGGGCTGAACTACGTGAGCTGCTCGCCCTTCCGTGTGCCCATCGCGCGCCTTGCCGCCGCCCAGGTGGCCATCGAGGAGAAGATGGGCGCCGCCGGTCCGAAAGGTGATTAAGACGGGGTCGCGTCTACACTCTGATCAAAAAAGTGGAAAGTGTAGACGCGACCCCGTATTCTCCAATACCTCTTGACCCTCTTCAACAGGGTGATCAGGTATTGTGTCCCCGTATAATAAGGACGGGACTGACGAACGGACGGCTCCTTTCTATCGGCCGAGAACTCGGGAAGTCCCTGGGCCGCCCGTTGGGCCGTCAATCCCGCCGCCTTAGTTTTCTCCACGTGGCGTGTCCTTTCAGGCGTCCTTTCCGGGCTTACATGACAGTGATAACGTGATGGATGGGCGCCTGGGCCTGGATGCTGAATAGACGGTGGTCGCCCGCCTGCCGGGCCAGCCTCAGGATCTCGTTGGCCGAGGAGGCTTGGACGAAGATCTCAAGCCCGGCAAAGGTGATGAGCATGGCCAGGAGGAATATGGCCGCTTTCGCTTTGAAGCTCATTGTCGTTCTCCTTGTGTCTTTCATACGCTTCATCAGTTAATACGCAGGAACCCGGAAAATAGTTTCCTCATAAAAAGCAGGGCTTGCATCGCTTCATCATAGAGGTATTGTGTCCCTCGGTTAATCGCGTTATTCTCGGGGCGCGAGATTGCGTGGAGGTCAACAATGAAATTTATCCGCGGAATCATTCTCTGTCTGGTGGTCTTGGCCCTGTGCGCCGGGCCGGCGCTCTTTCCGGAGGAAGACGCCAAGGCCAAGCCTTATCTCGTGAGCGGGGAGCGCCACGGAAGGAGCTTCTTCCCGGCGGTCGATTACCCCGAGACGCGCCCCCTCAAGCCCGGGGAGATGGATTTCCGCCACTATCACAAATACGACGAGGTCGTCGCCTTCCTCCGTCAGTGGGAAAAGGATTATCCCGGCATCGTCTCGCTCTATTCCGTGGGGAAGAGCTACGAGGGCCGGGACATTTGGCAGCTGACG
>MEXZ01000126.1:0-3746 GCA_001773855.1 Candidatus Aminicenantes bacterium RBG_13_64_14 | reverse complement strand
CCGGCAAGGACACGGACAAGCCGGCCATGTTCCTCGAGGGGAACCGCCACTCGGGTGAGGTCACGGCCGCCGAGTCGGCGTTGTATTTCGCCTGGCATGTCCTGACCCGCTACGGAAACGACGCGGAAATCACCCGCCTGGTGGACACCTCGGCGCTCTACGTCCGGGTCAAGAACAACCCCGACGGCTCCGAGCTCTACCTCAACACCGCCCAGAGCAACCGGAGCACGGTCCGGCCCCACGACTCGGACGGCGACGGGCTGCTCGACGAGGACCCGCCGGACGACCTCGACGGGGACGGTGCCTGCCGCCAGATGCGCAGGAAGGTCGAGAAAGGCAAGGGCGAATACATCCTCGACCTCGACGACCCTTCGGGCCGGCTGATGAAGCGCGCGCCTAAAGGCGAGGGCGACTACCTCCTCTACAGCGAGGGCCTGGACGACGACGGCGACGGGAAATACAACGAAGACGGCGTCGGCGGGCTCGACCTGCACCGCAACTACCCCGAGAACTGGCGGCCCGAGCCGGGGCGCGACCTGACCGGCCGGGGATGGACCCAGCTCGGCGCGGGCGTCTATCCCCTCTCCGAGCCCGAAACACGGAGCGTCGTCATCTTCCTGCTCGAGCACCCCAACGTCTCGGTCGGCCAAACCATGGACACCGCCGTGCCCATGCACCTGCGACCGCCCTCGACGAGCCGAAGCGAGGAATCGATGTTTCCCGAGGACCTGGCGCTCTACAAACATTTTGACGCTGAGGGGAAGAAGATCACGGGCTATCCCTACGCCGGCGACGTCTACTGGGACTTTGCCAATGCCGGCCGCGAGGAGCGGGGACGGATGATGCGCGGCGACGAAGAAGAGGAACCGGGACCCGTGGGCCGGCCGCTCTTCGGCCACTCGCCCGACTTCGGCTACTTCTACTACGGCGCCATCTGGTACGGCGACGAGCTGTGGAGCGGCGGCCGGGTCAAGGACTACGACGGCGACGGCCGCATCACCGAGCTCGAGATCCTGCGCTGGAACGATGAGACGCTCGGCGGCCGGGGGTTCGGGAGCTGGACGAAGTTCGACCACCCGCGGCTCGGCGACGTCGAGATCGGCGGTTACAACCCCAAGTTCTTTCGCCAGAATCCGCCGGTCGAGTTCCTGGAGGAGTGGGCGCGCAACCAGGCGATGTTCAACCTCCTTCTGGCCAAGTCCCTGCCGCGCGCGAGGATCGTCTCGACCGAGGCGAAGCCGGTGAAAAAGAGCCCGGGCGTTTACGAGATCGCCTGCGTCGTGACCAACGAAGGGTTCCTGCCCACGGCCCTGCGCATGGCCGAGCGGGTGAAGATCGTGCGGCCGGACCGCGTCGAGGTCAAGCTGCCGGAGGGCGCGGCGCTCGAGAAGGGTTTCAGGCCGCGGGTCGAAATCGGACGGCTCAAGTCCGGCGAGAAAAAAGAGGTGCGCTGGCGGTTCAAGCTTGCGGCGAAAGAGGCGCAGCCGGCGCAGGGAGCGGAGATCAAGACAGCGGATGCCGGGTCGGCGAAACCGGCGCCCCTCGAGGCCGAGGTGACGGTCTCCTCCACCCGCGGCGGAGTGGACAGGAAAACGGTTCCGATAAATCGGTGAAAAACCTGACCGGGGCGTTGCTCATCGCCGCGGGCGCGCTCTTCGTAGCCCTCGGCATTCTCGGCATGTTCCTGCCGGTTCTGCCGACCACGCCCTTTCTGCTCCTGGCAGCCTGGTGCTTTGCCCGAAGCTCAAAGCGGTTTTATGACTGGTTGTTGAATAACCGTTTATGCGGGCCGTACATCAGAAACTACCGGGAGGGCGTGGGGATATCGCGCCGGAGAAAAGCCCTCACAATCATCCTGCTGTGGCTGACCATCGGCGCTTCGGCCTTGTTCGCCGTAAGGCCGTGGTGGGGCAAGGCCGCGCTGCTCGTCGTCGCCGCCGGGGTGACGATTCACCTGGCGAAAATGAAGGCATACAGGCCCTGGATGCGGGGCCCCGGACGGGCGGAGGACGCGCGGGCGGGTGACGCCGGAGGAAGATCTTGAAAGCCCGGCCGGCGCGTGGAAGAATTGAAAATGACTCCGCCTCATTTCTATTAAACTAAGGAGGGGCCGCATGGGAATCATCGCCGAGTTCAAAAAATTCTCGGTCCGCGGCAACGTCATCGATATGGCCGTGGGCATCATCATCGGCGGGGCGTTCGGCAAGATCGTCACCTCGCTCGTCAACGACGTCATCATGCCGCCCATCGGCATGCTGCTGGGCAATGTCGACTTCTCCAAGCTGGCCGTCACGATCAAGGAAAAGACCGCTGCGGCCGAGGCGGTCACGCTCCGGTACGGGGCGTTCATCAACACCGTCCTGGACTTCCTCATCGTGGCCTTCGCCATCTTCTTCGTCATCAGGCTGATCAACCGGCTCAAGAAAGCCGAGGAAGCTCCTCCGGCCACGACCAAGGAATGCCCCAGGTGTTTTTCGGCCATCCCTCTCAAGGCGATGCGCTGCCCGAACTGCACTTCGGAGCTTCAGGCCGGCTGAAGCGCGGAGACGGGGGCTCTTCAAGGCTTGCCGGCCGGCGGACATGCCCCTCGGCTTGCTGCGGGGAGCCGGGTCTCGGGTTTTGTTCGGTCGATTGAACGCGAGAAAACGGGCTATCTTTTCTTATAACTCAACGCCAGGCCCGACCAGCTGTCGGGATGGATCGATGTTTCAAAGTCGGGCCGCGCTGTCATGAATTCGTAATAGTCGGCCGTGCCCATCCCGTCCCGCCGCCATCCGCGGCCGCCCGGCCGGGCGGCGTGGACGTTGTGGGCGGCGAGGCAGCCGCCCGCTTCGAGCTTAGGGATGACCGCCCGGGCGTAGTTCACGTACCAGTCCTTGTCGGCGTCGATGAAGACGAAGTCGAAGGGACCCTTGAGCGCCGGAACGACCTCATGGGCGTCGGCCAGACGGGCGTCGATGAAGGCGGCGAGCCCCGCCTCCCTGAAGTTGGCCGCGGCCTCGCGGTGGCGGCCGGCGTCAATCTCGATGGTGACGAGACGGCCGCCCGTCTTGCTGAGGGCCCAGGCTATCCAGACGCCCGAGTGGCCGGTGGATGTCCCGATTTCGAGGGCCCGGGTGTAGCCGTTCTGAATGATGAGGTCGTAGAGGATTTGCCCGTCGGCCTCGGGGACGTTCATGTCCCGCCAGGAGCGGCGGTGTTTTTCCAGGAAATCCCGGACATTTTCGTCCAGGCCGGGGTTTTGGACGGGCTCGGCCCGGGCAGCAGCCTTGGCAACGACTGTCCCCGCGGCGAAAAAGCAGAGCGCGCCGACCAGAAATAGCAGGGCCGATATGAATTTTCGAGACATGGGATGTCCTTCTTCCGCATAAAAACGCACATTTATTTTGACGCAGGAGGGGAAGATATTCTTCCCTTTTCGGGCCTGAGACGGGATTCGGACGCGGAGCGGCTCGGGCTCAAAGAAATTGCGGCCGTTCTTGTCAAAACTAAGGGCATATTGTAGGCTATCGAGCCGAGGTCGCCGTTGAGGCGCGCAGGCCGGATGGGCCGGCCGGTTCACAAATCGAGATGGAATCGACTGCTCTTCATGCCGACCGCGGCCGGCCGCCGGGAGCCGGGGAGGCGCAGTCTGCCCGAAAAAGATGACGCCGGCCGCGCATCCCATGAAGAAATTCTGGAGTTAATAGGCATAATACGGAAGATTTTCGGGAAGTCCGCGTCCAAATCATGGACGCAGGACTTCA
>MEXZ01000125.1:8636-9330 GCA_001773855.1 Candidatus Aminicenantes bacterium RBG_13_64_14 | reverse complement strand
CGATTCGAAATACGGTTTCGACGTCAAGGGCAACGTCATGCGCCTGTCCGTCATCCACGGCGCGACCGCTCCCGACCCTGAGGCCGACCGGGGCAATCACGAGCTCCTCTACTCGCTCGTCCCCCACCGGGGCGACTGGAGGGCGGCCGAAACGACGCGCCGCGGCATGGAACTCAACAGTCCTCTCATCGCCAGGGTCCCTCTCGTCCACGGCGGAACGCTGCCCAAGGCCCATTCCTTCATTAGGGTCGGACCCGGGAACGTCATTCTCTCAGCCCTCAAAAAAGAAATGGGCTACGCCGAGCGCGGCCTCATCCTCCGGCTCTACGAGATCCACGGCGAGAAGACCGAAGCCAAGCTCGAATTCCCCTGGCCGGTCACTGCGGAAGAAACGGATCTCATCGAGCGTCCGTCCGGAAGATCGTTCGGCTCCGGAGCGGCCATTTCCGTGCCCCTCACGCCCTACGAGATCAAGACGATACGCGTGATCCGGAAATAAAAAGGCAAAAATTCGAGACCTTGAGCCGCCACGAGAACTGATATATCATGTCGTCCATGTTCATTTCAGGAGGAATTACATGAATTCATCGTCTCTCAAACGCTCTTCTCTCTATTTCTTTCTGGCCGCATTTCTGGTCATCTGCCTGACGGCCACGGCCGTCGCCGAGCCGACCCAACAGCGCGGAGAGCGGCG
>MEXZ01000125.1:8098-8609 GCA_001773855.1 Candidatus Aminicenantes bacterium RBG_13_64_14 | reverse complement strand
AACCCCGGCCGCGGCGGGGCAGCCGGCGCCTAAAGAGTACCCCAAGCTATCCGAGGAAAACGTTTCGGTGACGAACCACGTCATCACCCTCGGCGGCAAGCCCCTCCCCTATACGGCTGTTGCGGGCACGCTCCTCCTCAAGGCCGACGACGGACGCCCCCGGGCCAACGTCTACTTCACGGCCTATTTCCGCGACGACGTCAAGGACAAGGCCCAACGGCCCATGGCCTTCATCTTCAACGGCGGCCCCGGCTCCGCTTCGGTCTGGCTGCACATGGGCGCTTTCGGCCCGCGCAAGGTGCTCCTGGCCGAAGACGGCAACGCCCTGCCCGGTCCTCCCGGCCGACTCGTCGACAACGAGTTCACGCTCCTCGACGCCACCGACATGTGCTTCATCGACCCCGTGTCGACCGGCTACAGCCGGCCCGTGCCGGGCGAGAGCGCCTCGCAGTTTCACGGTTATACCGAGGACATCGCGGCCGTCGGCGACTTCATCCGCCTGTTCGTGACG
>MEXZ01000125.1:7133-8040 GCA_001773855.1 Candidatus Aminicenantes bacterium RBG_13_64_14 | reverse complement strand
GGGCGGCGGGGCTCTCCGGCTATCTCCAGGGCGGCTCCGTCGGCATGTACCTCAACGGCATCGTCCTCATCTCGGCCATCCTCAACTTCGGGACGGCCCGCTCCGCCCCGATGAACGACCTGCCCAACATCCTTTTCCTGCCCACCTACACGGCCGACGCGTGGTACCACAAGAAGCTCCCGGCGGACCTTCTGGCCAAGGACCTGGCCTCGGTCCTCGAGGAATCGAGGGCCTTCGCGCTCCAGGAATACGCCCTGGCCCTGCTCAAGGGGAACACGCTCGACCCCGCCGCCAAGGAGGCGGTCGTCCGGAAGATCGCCCGCTACACCGGCCTCTCGCCGGAGTTTATCGAGAACGCCAACCTGCGCATCTCCCTCGGCCGGTTCACCAAGGAGCTCCTCCGCGGCGAGCGCCATACGATCGGCCGGCTCGACGGCCGGTTCAAGGGTTTCGACCTCGACGCGGCCGGGGAAACGTACGAATTCGACCCCAGTAACGCGGTTATCAGCGGCCCCTTCCCGGCCGCCCTCAACAGCTATCTCCGGACCGAGCTCAAATACAAGAACGACACGCCTTACGCGATCTCGGGCAACGTCCGGCCTTGGAGCTACAACAACGTCCAGAACCAGTACCTCAACACGGCCGAGACCCTGCGCGGCGCCATGGCCTCCAACCAATTCCTCAAGGTGTTCGTGGCCAACGGCTACTACGACGGCGCGACGCCGTTTTTCGCCACGGAATACACGTTCTTCCAGACGGACCTCGGCGGCAACCTCAAGGGGCGGGTGAAGATGGGCTACTACGAAGCCGGCCACATGATGTACATCCACAAGCCGTCCCACGCCAAGCTCAAGGCCGACCTGGCCGAGTTCATCAAGGACGCTTCGGGGGTCAAATAGTCAGCGGA
>MEXZ01000125.1:6933-7013 GCA_001773855.1 Candidatus Aminicenantes bacterium RBG_13_64_14 | reverse complement strand
GCGGCCAGGCCGGAAGCAGGCGAATGTCCCCGTCTTCACATTGAAGCAGCATGAGCTGGAGCGTCTTCATCAGGACGCCG
>MEXZ01000125.1:6304-6920 GCA_001773855.1 Candidatus Aminicenantes bacterium RBG_13_64_14 | reverse complement strand
CGGGCGTCCAGTCGTAGTTGGGGCCCCAGAACGCCGGGAAGAGGTGTCGCGCGTCCCACTTGCCCGCCCGCTCGACGAGCCCTTTCCGCGCCTGTTCGGTCAGACCGAGCAGGGCCATGAAGATGTCGTCCTGCCGCCAGCCGAAATGCCCCCTGTCCTCGCGCCGGTCGAGCGCCCTAACGGCCAATTCAATATCGGGCTTGCCTATCCCGTACAGCCGGAACGGGTAAACGGCATAGAGATCGGGGTTTTCGACGTTTTGCTTATTGGCGAACCGCTCGGCCGGGGCGAGCATCCGCACGCCGTCGATCTCGCGCGTGGGGATGGGCGGAAGTTTGGCTTCGAGGCGGGCCGTCAGGCTCTTGAAGTCATCCGGAAGCGACTCAGCGGGCAGCGTTTTCGCCATTTTCACCAGGTAGTGCAGGCCGGCGACCTCGGGCATGGCGTTGGTGCAGTCCCACCAGGTTTCGAGGGCCTGGGAAGGGGTCATGTCGAGCTTGCCTTCAGGGCCGACGCCGTAGTGCTCGTCGAAGAAGGTCAGCATGGCTTCCGTGAACGGCAGCAGTTCCTCCCATAGGAACTTTTCGTCTCGCGTATAGGAGAAAGTGTCGAACAT
>MEXZ01000125.1:5842-6285 GCA_001773855.1 Candidatus Aminicenantes bacterium RBG_13_64_14 | reverse complement strand
CCGCCGACCCACTCGTACTTGTGATAGCCGCTGGCCTGGATGCGCTCGGGCATCTCGGCGAGAGTCTTGGCGCCCCACGTTTCGGGGAAAACGATCCCCCAGAAATTGATGCACTCCGGGAAGTAAGCCCCGCCGTGCCCAAAATAGAGCTTGGTCCGGTATTGAGAGAGCGGCAGCAGGCCGGAATACATTTTGAAGAACGGCTGCATGAGGTCGAAGTCGCCTGAGGCCAGCATGGACATGTAGGGCAGCCGCGTGTTCTGCCACCAATAGCCGGGCCCCCAGCGGCGGTAATCGGCGAAACCCTCGGCCCCATCTTCGTCGACCGTGAAGATCGACCCGTTGAACTTGATCGGAAACGCCCCGCGTCCGGCGCAGGCGCTGACGAATCGCTGGAGGACATAGCCGCGGGTCACGACGAAGCCTTCGTCCTCAACGCCCAG
>MEXZ01000125.1:0-5777 GCA_001773855.1 Candidatus Aminicenantes bacterium RBG_13_64_14 | reverse complement strand
TCCAATGGGCCGTGTGCGCCGCCCAGGCTTCGTCCGATCCGGCTGTGTTCGTTCGCCGGATTTGTTCCTCGGCGGCGGCGATCCAGTTTTCCGGAGTCGTCGGCTGGCGGACGAGGACATGGATGTTCAGCCGCCTGGCTCCTCCCGCTCCGCTCGTGAGAGTAGTTTTGTCCCGCTTGACGAACTCCTCCCCTTCCAGCACCGCCCCGGATATCCGGTCCTTGAGCGGATCTTCGATGCCCGCATTTTCCAGTCCCTGCATAGATAGGGCCTTGGCGAATGACGGCGTTTCGGGATTGCGGTGATACCAGACGACCCGGTCCGCGGGCTCGTCGATGATGACATCGGGCTGGACGATCGTCGGACCGAAGATGTCGCGCCAGTAGTTGAGCCCGCTGACGAGTTCGTCTTTCATCTCCTCGGGCTTCAGCCGCCACGGCTCGACGGCCGCCGTCACGACGCTCGTGCCGGGGACGCGCGCTTTGACACGGACGACCGGCAGGTTGGCGTCGACCCAGACCCGGATGCGCGCCGCGCCGCTTCCTTCCCCCGCGGTAACCTCCACGGCCGCCTGGCGCAGGTTCAGCTTCTGGCTGAATTTCCGGCCGGCGCCGAACGGGTTCGGCTCGACCTTGACCCTGACTTTCCCGAGCTTGAGCAAGCGCCCGGTCTCGTCCCAGGAGTCGGTCTTCCCGATGTAGAAACACACGGAGCCGGTTCCTTCCTCGGCCCAGACGTTGAGCCCGATGTCGCCGTTTCCGGCCGGCATCGAACTCTTGGGGCCGTTCCCAGCCCGGTCCCAGACGACGTCGTAGTTCCCGAGTTCCCCAAGGTTGTCGAAACGCCGGGCGCACGCCGGCGCGAGGCATGCCCAGGCTATGAGGGACAGTCCCGACGCGATCTTCCGGGCCCGGTTCATTTTCATGGCCGCCTCCTCTATGGTGTCGTCCCACGGGTCAAGAGCTGTTCGATGCGGTAGCCCGCGGCGAGATAGAATTGGAGGTCGAAGGCGTTGTCGTCGAGGTCGATCGGCGTCGTGCCCGTCAGCCCGAAAAATTCCCGCTCGAGCTCGCGCGCCTTCCCCCGCGGCCGGGGGCCGTCCGCCGGTCCGTAGACCTTCCAGAACATACGCCAAGCGACACGGGCCGCCGACGGCAGGTCGTCCAGACTGACATAGGGTTTCCCCTGGGCGTCGACCCGGACCCAGTTCTCGCGGAGGGCGCGGACGGCAGGGTAGAGATGTGGCCGGCCGGAGTCGCCGGAGAAATAATGGAAGAGCCGCGATTCGTCGATGTAGGTGTAATAGATGTCCCAGAGCGGCTCCTCCGAGGCCATCCAGGCCGCGCCGTATTTCGCGACGAGGTCGATCTCGTCCGAGACGCCGACGAGGGTCAGGTCCGCCGGGTCGAGGGTGCGGTCGCTGTAATAGAATGGCACGTACGAATCGGCCACGGCGCGGACGGTCGGGTATTCCGCCGGCCGGCCGACGAGGCCGGGGTAACGCGACTGGGCGTTGGAGCCATAAAGTCCCGTGCCGGGGTCGCGGCAGACGACGAGATTGTGGTCGGCGTCCTGGCTGGCCTCGAGCATGACCAGGCACGGCTCGTGGCCGTGGAGGAAGTTCACGGCGTAGGCGAACATGGCCCCTTCGAAGCAGTGGGCCATGCCCGTCTGGAGGACGCGGCGCGGCGGCATGGCCGTTTCCTCCTGCCCGACCGAGGCGTGGTCGTCGTTGTAGTAAAGCTCGTTGTTGAGAAAGCCCTGGACCTTGGCCGGTGTGTCCAGGGCGGCAAGTACGGTGAATTCGTCCCCGGCGAACCGGAGGCCGAGAGAGTCGCAGCGCGCCGCGAAGCGTTCGGCTGCGGCCGGATCGACAGCTCCCCGATAGAGGCCGGCGAACTCCCGGAGCTTCGCTTCCGGCGTCAGGCGGACGATGCCTCCTTCGGGAATCGGCTTACTCACTGGACCCCTCGTTTCGGGTCCTGATATAGCACAGGAATGGAAGCGGAATCAAGATTTGGCGCCGTCGAACGTATCAACCCATACGCGGTTGCCCGTAGTCGCCCAACGTGCTATCCTACGGCGCCAATCATGCACCGACACGAAACATCGCCACACGCTCTGGGCCCGGGCCGCATCGCCCGCTTCTGGCTGCCGCTCGAGGCCACCTGGTTGATGATGGCCGCCGAAGGGCCATTCCTGGCCGCGGTCATCGCCCGCCTTCCCGTCCCCAAAGAGAACCTGGCCGCCTTCGCGGTCGCCTCGGCGCTGGCCTGGATCGTCGAGTCGCCGATCATCATGATGCTTTCGGCCTCGAACGCCCTCGTCCGGGACGGCGTCGCCTACCGTAAGCTCCGGCGCTTCTCCTTCGCCCTCAACGCCGCTGTGACCGTGGTCATGATCGTGCTAATCATACCCCCCGTCTTCGACCTCGTCGCCCGGCGCGTCATCGGCCTTAACGCGGACGTGGCCGGCCTGGCCGGACGGTCGATGATCTTCCTCGTCCTCTGGCCGGCGGCCATTGGCTTCCGGCGTTTCTATCAGGGCATTCTCATTCGCGACGGCCGGCCCCAGGCCGTGACTTGGGGAACGGTGATACGGCTCTCGACCATGGCCGCGACCGGACTTCTCTCGGCCCTCGTCTTCCGCCTGCCCGGCGCGAGCGTCGGAGCCGCCGCGCTCGGCGTTGGCGTCCTGGCCGAGGGGGCTGCGAGCTGGGCCATGGCCCGGCCGACCGTCCGCAAGCTCCAGCGGCAGACGGACGTTGAGTGTGAGTTCGGACGGTCGCTCACGGCCGCCGGGGTTATGCGCTTCTACGCGCCGCTGGCCCTAACTTCGTTCCTGTCCTTCTTCATCAATCCGCTGACGACTTTCTTCCTTGCCCACGGCCGCTCGCCCCTCGAATCGCTGGCCGTCCTTCCGGTCGTCGTCGGCCTGGCTTTCATCTTCCGTACGGCGGGCATCGCCATGCAGGAAGTTGTCATCGCCCTCGTCGGGGACGCCGGCGAGAACCGCCGCATCCTGGCCCGGTTCACGTTGAGGATCGGCGTCGCATCCACGGCCGCCCTGGCCGCGGTGCTGTTCACCCCGCTGGCGAAAGTCTGGTACCGGACGGTGTCCGGCCTGTCGCCGGAACTCGCCGCCTTCGCCCTCCTGCCGGGGGTTCTGCTCGTCCTCCTCCCCTTTCTCGAATCCGTCCTGTCCTACCAGCGCGGCGTCTTCGTCAAGGCCCGCCGGACGGCACCAATCGGCATCGCCGTCGCCGTTCAACTGGCCGTGACCGCGGCCGTTTTCACCCTGATGGTCATGGGTCTGAAGACCGTCGGGGCCGTCTCCGTTGGGCCGGCTTTGACCGCGGGCTACCTCTCCGGGGCAGCCGTCCTCGTCCTCACTCGCGGTGGAAGCTCTCGACAGGGTTGGCTGGGACAGCTCGGATCCACCGGGGGATAATCCTCCATAGCGCCGCACCTGGTGGGGAAATTCGGAAATTGGTATTGTGTCCCCGTTGGTGCCCGATTTTGTCCTATTTTGCCCGAAAATAGGTCTTGACAATCAGAATTCAGGCTCCTATGATGCTGACGCCGACGAAAGAAGGCGGGAGGGGCTATTAACAGCATTCGCTCTCGGGGGACGTGTCTTTTTCTCTTCAAATTCACCCACCACAACTTCACCAATGCTCCACTAAGCCCGATAACATAGCCTTATCTGGAGCTTAGCCCGCCTTTCTGCGCCGCAGCAAAAGGAGGATAACATGTCCGTACGCCGTATGATGTCGTATCTTTCCTTAGCCCTCTTGGTTTTGGCCTTGGCCGGAATTCCGATGAAATCGGCATCCTCTGCTTCGGATCCGCCACAAGACGAGACTCTTGTCGCAGGCCGGAATGTCAACATGGTGTCGGGGACACGTCTGCCCTGGGGCGATCCGTGGCTCCAGAGACAGAACGAGCCCTCTCTGGCCGCGTCGAGCCGGAATCCGATGCATCTTCTGGCCGGGGCCAACGACTACCGGACGATCGACATGCCTGACAATTATAAAGTGCCTGGAATCCCACCGCAGGCGGCCGCCCGTGACGCCTGGCTCGGGCTCTTCAAGTCCTTCGACGGAGGCCAATCCTGGATAACGACACTTCTACCGGGGTATCCCCAGGATTCTTCATTGCAAGGCCTTGCCTCCCCCATCCACGGCTTTGACGCCGCATGCGACCCGAGCGTGAGGGCAGGATCGAACGGCATGTTCTATTACAGCGGCATCGCCTTCAACCGGGCCGGCGGGGCGGGCGCGATCTTCCTCGCCCGGTTCATCGACAACAACAACCTCGAGAAAATTAAAAAGATTAAGATCAACGACTGGCAATGGGTTCCCGAGGACGACCCAATCAAATACGTCGACACGCGGGTCGTCGATACCGGAAACTCCGGCCAGTTCATCGACATGCCCACCGTGGCCGTGGACATCCCAAGGGGCGGATATGGCGGGACGTCGACGATCTTTGGACAGTCGATCCCCAACGCGAACGTTTATCTCGCTTATACCGTCTTTCTCGGGAATTTCGACGTTAACATCCGCAGCCGTCTCATGCTGGTCCGGTCCACGAACTCCGGCCAGACCTGGAGCAAGCCGATCAAGCTCAGCGAGAGCCAGCACATCATCCAGAGACCCATCATCGCTATCGATCCGCATGACCCCACCGGAAACACCATATACGTGGGGTTCCGGCGATTCGCACATGGAACAACACCCGGCGGCATCGTCATCTGCAAGTCCTACGACGGTGGTCAGACCTTCACCAAACCCATCGAAGTAGAAACCCTTCTTTACCCATTCGATCAGGCTCAAGCCGGCTCCCGCTTCCGGACCAACAGCTACCCGACCATGGCCGTCGACGGAAGCGGGGTCGTCCATATCGCCTGGTCGCAGCGGATGGGCAGTGCCACGGCTCAGGCTAGGATCGTCCTGAAAACCTCGGCGGACGGTGTCAATTGGAGTGGAATCGCTCGGCCCGTCGACCTCTTCAACAAATCCGGCGCTCCTCTGAAAGGGAATCAATTCATACCCTCCCTAACCTTCGCCGCCGGACGACTTCTTCTCGCTTGGTATGACCAACGAGAAACCCTCTCGCCGGACAACTCCTCCGGAGGAGTGGCGGATGCCTATCCCAACCGCCAGACGATCGACGTCCGGGCCGCCGAGGCTATTCTGATCCTCGGTTCGATTCCAGTCTTCAGCCGATCTTATCAGGTCTCGCGCTACCTGTTTTTCCTCGAATTGGATGCGAGCGGAAACCCCGTCGAAGAAGACGGCTACAATAGGGCCATCCAAGCGGAATATAATCCCCCCAACCTGCCCCTGTTCCAGCTGGGCACGAGGCCTTTCCTAGGGGACTACATCGACCTCGCACCAGCTCCGTTCATCCTCCCCCCGCCCGTAGCCAACGGCTCCTGGGCCTATAATATCCTGCCTTTCGGACATCCCGTGACGTTCCACTCGGCTTGGACCGACAACAGGGATATCAGGCCGCCGGCCGACGGGTGGTGGGGCGACTGGGTGACATACGCTCCGCCGAATTCGGATCAAGACGCAGTTTTCAACCAGCAAAATCCCTGCGCGAATCCGAATGGGACCGGCATGCGGAACCAGAACGTCTACACTGCTAACATCGGCAAAGGAGTGTTCGTCGGCTCGCCGGGCAACACGAAACAACTTGACATCGCCGAAAACCTTGACGGAGGGCGGAGGACCTTTGTCGTGATCGTCAAGAACTCGACGGAGTTCAACA
>MEXZ01000124.1:5132-5322 GCA_001773855.1 Candidatus Aminicenantes bacterium RBG_13_64_14 | reverse complement strand
CCCTTCTTTTTCGCCCCCTGGACGAACTTCTGCTTCTGGGCCTTCATCGTCTCCTTGTCCTTCTTGCCCATGGCCTTGCGCAGGAGGTCGGCCCCGGCCAGGGTGAAGCCGGCGAGGTCGGTGGCGATGCGCATGACCTGTTCCTGGTAGATGATGATGCCCCGGGTCTCCTTGAGGATGGGCTCGAGCT
>MEXZ01000124.1:4244-5081 GCA_001773855.1 Candidatus Aminicenantes bacterium RBG_13_64_14 | reverse complement strand
CGTCGGTCATGCCGCTCTTGAGCGGGCCCGGCCGGTACAGGGCGTTGAGGGCGATGAGGTCGCGGAACTCCTCGGGCCGGAAGCGGCGCAGGAGGTCCTTCATGCCGGGGCTCTCGAACTGGAAGACGCCGTCCGTGTTCCCGGCCTTGAAGACGTCGAAGGTCAGGGCGTCGTCGAGCGGCAGCCGGTTGATGTTGATGACCAGGCTCGTCTCCTTGCGGATGAGCTCGATGGCGTCGTCGATGACCGTCAGGTTCCGGAGGCCGAGGAGGTCCATCTTGAGGAGCCCCAGGGCCTCGACGTCGCCCATGGGGAACTGCGTCGTGACCTCCCCCTTGACCGATTGGTAGAGGGGCAGGTACTCGACCAGCGGCTTGGGCGTGATGACGATGCCCGCGGCGTGGATGGAGGGATGGCGGACCTGGCCCTCGATCTTCTGGGCGATGGCCAGGAGCTGGGCGATCTTGGAGTTCCGGTCCCGGAGCGCCCTCAGCTCGGGGACGCTCTTCAGGGCCTCGGCGATCGTCGCGTCCACGGCGAAGGGGATCATCTTGGCGATCCGGTCGACCTCGGGCAGGGGCACCTCGAGGACGCGCCCGACGTCGCGGATGGCCCCCCGGGCGGCCATGGTCCCGAAGGTGATGATCTGGCAGACGTTGTCCTGGCCGTACTTCCGGGTGACGTATTCGATCATCTCCTGGCGGCGGCGGCCGCAGAAGTCCATGTCGATATCGGGCAGGCTGATGCGCTCGGGATTGAGGAAGCGCTCGAAGAGGAGGTCGTACTCGATCGGATCGATCTCGGTGATCTCGAGGGCGTAGGCGAGGAGGCTCCCGG
>MEXZ01000124.1:3901-4129 GCA_001773855.1 Candidatus Aminicenantes bacterium RBG_13_64_14 | reverse complement strand
CCGCTTCATCCGGTCCTCGTACTCGCCCATCGAGTGGGAGGCGCCGCCGCCCTCTACGTCGCTGAGGCCGCTGGACATGCGGGACCGGAACCCCTCCCAGGCGACCTCCTCGAAATAGTCGCTGAGCGACTTGCCGTCGGGCGGAGTGAAATGGGGCAGGTTGTAGCTCTTCGTCGGGAAATCGAACGTGCAGCGGGCGGCGATCTTGCCCGTGTTCTCGATGGCGTC
>MEXZ01000124.1:3449-3663 GCA_001773855.1 Candidatus Aminicenantes bacterium RBG_13_64_14 | reverse complement strand
AGGCCGTGGTCCATGAGCTCGATGAAGAAGTCGCCCGGCCCGAACATCGCGGCGTACTCTCGCGCCGCTTCCTCGGCCTTCTCGGGAAGGCCGCGGCCGAGCCAGACCGCGACCTCGCCCTTGAGACAGGCCGAGAGCCCGATGAGCCCCCCGGCATGGGAGGCCAGGAGCTCCTTGTCGATCCGGGGCCGGTAGTAGAATCCCTCGAGGTAGC
>MEXZ01000124.1:2671-3411 GCA_001773855.1 Candidatus Aminicenantes bacterium RBG_13_64_14 | reverse complement strand
TCGTCCTTGACGAGGAGGATGAGGTGGTAGTGATGGACGTCGTCGGCGCCCCCGGGCCTCTTGTCGAACCGGCTCTCCGGGGCGACATAGACCTCGCAGCCGAGGATGGGCTTGACGCCCCGGTCCTTGGCCTGCTTGAAGAACTGGACCGCGCCGAAGATGTTGCCGTGGTCGGTGAGGGCCACGGCGGGCATGTTCTGCTCGTAGGCCGCCCCGACGAGGTCCTTGACCTTCAGGCAGCCGTCGAGGATGCTGTATTCGGAATGGTTGTGCAGATGGACGAACGTCGGTTCCATGCGCGAATATCTTTCCCGAACCCGGCCGGGGCTATTCCCACTCGATCGTCCCGGGCGGCTTGGTCGTCACGTCGTAGACGACCCTGTTGACGCCCCGGACCTCGTTGACGATGCGCGTCGAGATGCGGGCCATGAGCTTGGCCGGCGCCGGATACCAGTTGGCCGTCATGCCGTCGGAGCTCTGGACGAGCCGGACGACGACGACCCGGTGATAGGTCCGCTGGTCGCCCATGACGCCGACCGAGCGGACGGGGAGCAGGACGGCGAAGGCCTGCCAGAGCTTCTTGTAGATGCCCGCCCGCTGGACCTCCTGGAGGACGATGTCGTCGGCCGCCCGGAGGATCTCCAGGCTGTCCCGGTCGACCTCCCCGATCATGCGGACGGCCAGTCCGGGCCCCGGGAAGGGGTGCTGGTGGATGAAATCGGCGTCGACGCCGAGCTCGA
>MEXZ01000124.1:2383-2662 GCA_001773855.1 Candidatus Aminicenantes bacterium RBG_13_64_14 | reverse complement strand
GGCCTCCCGCTCGAAGAGATGGATGAACAGGCGGCCGATCGTCTTGCGCTTCCGCTCGGGCGAGACGACGCCGCGGAGCTTCTCCAGGAACAGGTCCGAGGCGTCGATGCCGATGACCTTGAGGGCGAACTTGTGGCGGAACGCCTCCATGAGGGCCTCGTACTGGCCTTTGCGGAGGAGCCCGTTGTCGATGAAGATGCAGACGAGCTTGTTGCCGATGGCCTTGTGGATGATCAGCGACGTGACCAGCGAGTCGACGCCGCCCGAGAGGCCGCAGAT
>MEXZ01000124.1:2033-2323 GCA_001773855.1 Candidatus Aminicenantes bacterium RBG_13_64_14 | reverse complement strand
GATCGTCCAGTCGGACTTGAGGCCGCTCTCGCGGAAGAGGAAGTTCGCCAGGACCTTCAGGCCCTCCTTCGTGTGGATGACCTCCGGGTGGAACTGGACGCCGAAGAGCCTCCGGGCCCGGTCCTCGATCACGGCGGCGTGCGTGTTGACGGTGCTCCCGGTCAGGCGGAAGCCCGGCGGGACGCACTCGAGCCGGTCGCCGTGGCTCATCCAGACCTGCTCCTTGTCCTTGACCTTGGACAGAAGCCCCGACGGGTCGAGGACGCGCAGGGCCGCGAAGCCGTACTCGC
>MEXZ01000124.1:1634-2018 GCA_001773855.1 Candidatus Aminicenantes bacterium RBG_13_64_14 | reverse complement strand
CGACCTCGCCGCCGAGGAAATGGGCCATGAGCTGGACGCCGTAGCAGATGCCGAGGATCGGGACGCCGAGCTTGAAGATGCCCTTGTCCGGGTGAGGCGCGCCCCGGGTGTAGACGCTCTGCGGCCCCCCGGAGAGGACGAGGGCCGAGGGCTTCGCCTTGCGGATCGCGGCGAGCGGCGTCGAATACGGCAGGATCTCCGAGTAGACGCCGAGCTCGCGGATCTTCCGGGCGATCAGCTGAGTGTACTGGGACCCGAAATCGAGGATGAGGACTTTTTGCACGAGGGGATTTTATCAGAGGGAGAGCCCGGATTCAAATGGACGGCGCTTGACGACGACGAGGGTCCGATCGTCCAGCGGCACCTCGCGCGCGGTAAATTCGG
>MEXZ01000124.1:1299-1611 GCA_001773855.1 Candidatus Aminicenantes bacterium RBG_13_64_14 | reverse complement strand
AGGATCTCCGGGGCGTCGTTGTCCCGCGCGGCGCGGACGGCGCCGGCCAGGCCCTCGACGCCGAATTCCTCGCCGTTGGCGCTCCGGCTTTCCGTGATCCCGTCCGTGTACAGGACGAGGATCTCGCCGGGGCCGACGACGGATGCCCCGACCTCATAACAGCGGCCGGCGAACATTCCGAGGCAGAGCCCTGTCGCCGGAAAGTCCCGGACGGCGCCGTCCCGTCCGACGACGAGGGCCGGATTGTGCCCGGCATTGATGTAGCGGAAGGCTCCCGTCCCCCGGTCGAGATCGGCGAAAAAGAAGGTGATG
>MEXZ01000124.1:300-477 GCA_001773855.1 Candidatus Aminicenantes bacterium RBG_13_64_14 | reverse complement strand
ATCCAAGGAGAGCGACATGGAATGGGAAGACCTGGCCCGTGAGCTGAGCCAACAGACCGATTCGAAGATCGTCCTGCTCGTCATGGACGGCGTCGGGGGCCTGCCCGCCGACGGCCGGAGCGAGCTCGAGGCAGCCCGCAAGCCGAACCTCGACGGGCTGGCCCGGGCGGGCGTCTG
>MEXZ01000124.1:0-119 GCA_001773855.1 Candidatus Aminicenantes bacterium RBG_13_64_14 | reverse complement strand
GCAGGGCTCGTCACGGACCGCCGGGCGGGCCGCATCCCGACCGAGGAGAACGTCCGCATCTGCGACGATCTCAACGCCCGCCTGCCCAAGCGCGAGGGCGTCGAGGTCCGCGTCTTCCC
>MEXZ01000123.1:17775-18911 GCA_001773855.1 Candidatus Aminicenantes bacterium RBG_13_64_14 | reverse complement strand
TCTGGACGGGGATCTGGCGGCCCTGGATGATCTCGGCCTGCTGGTTGTTCTGGGTGACCACGGAGGGCCGGGAGATGATCTTCCCGTCGCCGCCCGTCTCCAGGGCGGACAGGGCGAGGTCGACCCGGAACGTGTCGAGGACGTTGGCGAAGGAGAAGCCCAGGGCCGTGCTGAAGGCCGGGGCGGGAAGGTTGATGGCGTACCCGCCGAGGGGCCCGCCGATGCCCTTGGTCACGATGCCCTGGGGGATCAGGGCGCCGTCGACGAGGACGCTGTTGGGGAACTGAAGGGAGGTCGCGTTGCCGTAGAACGGGTCGGCGATGCCCTTGAAGCCCCACTGGATGCCCAGGTTGCGGACGAAGGTGGTCGAGGCCTCGACGACGCGGGCCTCGATGGAGACCTGGGGGGTCGGCGTGTCGACGACGGAGATGAGCTTTTCGAGGAGGTCGAGCTTGTCCCGGACCTCGGAGACAATCAGAGTGTTGGTCCGGTCGTCGACGATCATCTCGCCGCGCGTCGAGACCCTGGTCCGGAGGAGGGTGGCGACGTCCCTGGCCTTCGAGTAGGACAGGTGGAACGTCTTGACGATGACCGGGCCGGCCAGCTCCTGGCTATCCTTGAGCCGCCGCATATCCTCTTCCTCGCGGGTCAGGACGCTGATGGGCGCGATGCGTAGGATGTTGCCTTCGATAGTCTGGCCCATCTTGTTCTGCTTGAGGATGATCTCCAGGGCCTGGTCCCAGGGGACGACCTGGAGGTTGACGGTGACGGCGCCCCGGACTTCCGGGTCGAAGACGACGTTCAGGCCGGCAAACTCGGCCAGGTAGAGGATAACGTCCCTGAGGTCGGCGTCCTTCATCTTGAGGCTGAGGATGTCGCCGGAGTATTTTGCCTCTTCGCCGGAGATCATTTTAGGCTTGAAGTTTTCCTGCTGGTCCTGGGCTGCGGCGGCCTTGGCCGCCTCCGCCGGAACGGCGACTTCGCGCGGCGGGCTGAGGGCCTCGGTTACGACCGGCTTGGGTGTCGACTTGGGTTCGAGCTTGGCTTCGGCCTTGGGTTCGACGGCCACGGATTTCGGTTCGATCTTCGGGTCGGCCGGCGGCTCGGACCTGGCCGGGGTCGGCACGGGGGCGGGG
>MEXZ01000123.1:14020-17732 GCA_001773855.1 Candidatus Aminicenantes bacterium RBG_13_64_14 | reverse complement strand
CGGCCGGGTAGAACGAAACAATGAGTCCGTCCCTTTGCGAATCCATGGCGTATAGCCCCACTTCCTTGAGGTCGAAGACCAATCGGGTTATCGGCCGCGGAGCGGCGCCTTGGAACTGGGCGACCCGAACCCTCTGGACCGTTGAGCGCGGGTCGTTGATCGGCCAGACATCGGACTTGGCGGTGAGGATGGTGTCGAAGAAGTCGACCACCAGCCGGGGCGGGTTTTCCAGGGCGAATACCTGGGTGACGGCCGGCCCGGTCAAGTTGGCCTTGACGGAAACGCTCTCCGTGCCGGCGGTGGTATCCAGATTGCTTAGGAGGATCTCACTCTTGGCCTTGCGATCGAGCGCAGACTGGGTGGCGGCGTCGATGAGGTAGTTCCCCTGGGCCCTCTGGATCCGGTTGAGCTCGACGACCGTCCGGCCGGTCTCGGCGATGACCCGGGCCGGAACGCGCTCGCTCAGTCGGATGATGAAGCGCAGGTCCCGAGTCCCGGATTTCTGGACTTGGATATCCCGGATGAACGCGGCTTCGGAGGAGGGGACGATCGGCGCCGAGGCCGTCTGGGCGCCGGCGAGGTCGAGGACGAGCGTTTGCGGGGATTCGGCCAGGTAGTACGCCCTCTGGACGTAAAGCAAGCCGTCGGTTTCCATGACCAGTTTCGTCGCCAGCGCGCCCGGCTGGACCTGGATCTTGCTGATATTGACCGCGGGGCCCGGCCCCTGGGCGTGCACGACGGAGAAAAGGAGCACGCATAGGCCGGTGATTACGGCTGGCAGGATTCTCTTTTTCATGTTACAGCTCCTCCGTGATTTCTTTGACGATGTCTCTCGGCCTTATGAGGGGGATGCCCCGCTCGTGGGTTTTCCGCAAGACCACCTGCGACTCGCTGATGGACACGACGTACCCGTCCGTGAACTTGTCGCCGACCTTGACGAACATGGGGAAGCCCTGGGGCATGCCGATCATGGCGGTGTAGACTTTATTGTTCTCGACGACCCCGAAGAGGACGAGGTCGTCGATGAACACCTGGGGTTCGCCGGTGGCCGTCTTCCCCCGCATGTCGCGTCCTGTCAGGAGATCCTTGAAGGGATCCCGCCGGCCCTCGGGGTTGTACGTGAATCCGGTCGGCGGCGCCACCGTTTGCGCGGCCTCGGGCGGTGGCGCGGCGGTCGTCTCCTGAGCGAGGAGAGGGACAAGACCCGTCAGACCGACGATCAGGATGATGAAGGCTATTTTTCTCATCTTTTTGGCCTCACTTGATTTTGGCCGGGTCGGCGACCGGCGCTTCGGCGAAGAAGTAGGTCTTGACCGTCCAGTCGGCCGAGACCGTGTTCTGATCCGTCTGGGGAGAGATAGACCTGATGGTGAAGTTTTCGATCGTGAACACGCGGGCGAACTTGCTCAACCGGTCGAAGAAAAGTCCGAGGTTATGGTAGTTGCCCGAGACCTGGATGGGAATGGGCCACTCGAAGTAGAACTCCTTGTCGATCTCGGCCCCCGGCGCGAAGCTGAGGACGTCGAGGCGGGAATCGTAGGCCAGGGTCTGGATCTGCCGCAGGATATCCGCCGTTTCCTTCCTCTGGGGGATGTTGACCTCCAGGGTCTTGAGCTTGGCGGTCATGGCGGCGATGTCGGCCACGATCTTGTCCAGCTCCCGCTTCTTCTGCTTCAGGTTCTGGACATCCTGCTCGACCTTGACCCGTTCGGCCTTCAGCGCCTCGAGCTTGGTGTTCTGAGGTTTGAAGTAAAAGAGGAAGGCCAGGGCGAAGATGAGGGCGGCGAAGAGGACGTATCCGTACCAGGGCCAGTTTTTCATCACTTCTCCCCTTTCTTGTCAACGGGTTCCGCCTTCGCGGGAGCGGGAACCGGCTCCGGCTTCTTCTCGATCACGGCCCGGAGGGTGAACTCCAGGAACTGGTCCCCTTGGCCGGCTCTCTGCGTCGAGGAAACGAGGTTGACGTTCATGACCTGGGGGCTGGCCTCGAGGCTGTCGATATAGTCCGAGATGAGATTGTTCGACAGGGCCCGTCCCTTGATCTGGATGCCCTTATCGTCGTAGGTCACTTCGCTCAGCCAGACCCAATCCGGGAGGCGGCGGCTCAGCTCGTCCATGAGGCGGGGGGCCAGGTCGCGCTGGGCGTTGAGGCTCTCGATGAGGGTGATCTTCAAGTCCAAGGATTCCCGGGCTTTCCGCTGCTCATCGAGCTTGGCCTCGACGTACTGGAGCTGGCTTTTCTCCTGGCGGGCCTCGGCGAGGAGCGTGTTTTCCCTGTCGAACGCTTTTTGCTGGAAGAAATAGAACAGGCCGAGCCCGATGACGAGGAGGAGAAAGATCAGATTCCCGAGGTTCGGGCCCTTCTTGCCCTTATCCTCGGATATCCCGGTGACGATGGTTTCCCTGATGTCCTTGGTTTCCGGCTTGAGGAGGTTGATCCGTATCATGGTTACTTCTCCACCTTTCGGGTTGCCAAGCCGACGGCGACGCCGAAGATCGGCGCCATGTCGCTGAAGTAGATGGCGTCGAACTTCTTGTCATCGACCCGGATATTGCGGAAGGGATTGAGGATCTCCGCCTTGATCCTGAACTTGGTCTCGAAGGCGCTGACCATGTTCATGACGTTGGCCAGTCCGCCGCTGAGGACGATCTGATCGATCTTCCTTTCCCGCTTCTCCGAGGCCTCGTAGAAGGAGAACGTTTTCTCGATCTCGTCGAGGAGGTCGCGGACATTCATCGACAGGAGCGCCGCGAACTGGTCCGGGGTCGTCGATTTCCCGGGGATGCCCTTGAGGAGTTTTTCCGCCTCTTCGAACGAGATGCTGAGCTCCTTGCGGATGTTCTCGGTGAAGAAAAAGCCGCCCAGGGACAGATCCCGGAAAAGCTGGGGCGTGCCCCGCTCGACGATGACGACGTTGGTGATGTTGGCCCCGATGTTGATGAGGGCGACCGTCTTCTCGGCGAAGACTTCGGGGTAGCTGACCTCGAGGGCGTTCTGGAGGGCGAAGACGTCGACCTCGATGCTCTGGAGGTTCTTCCGGGCCTGGTTGATGACGTTGCTGTAGTTGGCGATCTTGTCCTTTTTGGCGGCCACAAGCAGGATGTCGAGGTTCTTTTCGTCGGTCGAGCGCGCCGGCTTGAGGATGGCGTAGTCGACATTCGTCTCCTCATAGGGGTAGGGGATGTTGTGCTTGGCTTCCCAGATGATGGACTCCGCCAGCTCCTGCTTTTCCATGACCGGGAGGGAGATCTTCTTGATGATGACGGAATTGCCGGAGATGGAGATGGCGACATCCTTGGTCGCGATTTTGTTCTCCTCGAAGACCAGGCGGATGGTCTCGACGACAGCGGCCGAGTCGATGATGGTCCCTTCGACGATGGCGTCGTGAGGCAGCGGCTCGTAACCGATCTTGGCCACCTCGTAGGCCTCCTCCGCGCCCTTTTTCCGGGCCCGGAGTTCGACGGCCTTGATGGAATAAGAGCCGATATCCAGCCCGACCACGCTTTTTTCTCGAGAGATACCGAACATTTTTCCCTGCCTTTATGAAGATTGGACTTTTTTAGACCTTCTGATCTTGTCCCGGAGCTTGCGGGCCACCGGTCCGGGCACAAGGCCCTCGACGGAGCCGCCCAGCGCGGCGACTTCGCGGACCAGGTTCGAGCTGAGGAACGAATAATTGACGTTGGGCATCATGAAAAACGTCTCGATATC
>MEXZ01000123.1:13011-13969 GCA_001773855.1 Candidatus Aminicenantes bacterium RBG_13_64_14 | reverse complement strand
CGAAATGGCCCTCAGGCCGCGCATGACTACCCCCGTGCCCCGGGCCCGGGCGAAATCGACCAGGAGTCCGTCGAAGGCCCGGACTTCGACCTCCTTTTTCGAAGCGAAAATATCTTGAATCATTCTTACCCTCTCTTTAGTCGTGAAGAGAGGGGCTTTTTTGGGGTTTTCGAGGACGGCGACGACGATCCGGTCGAAAACCTTGAGGCCGCGCTCGATGATGTCCACATGCCCGTTCGTGATAGGGTCGAAAGACCCAGGGTACATGGCGCTCATTTCCGGCATCTGGACTCTCAGTTAGTTCCTTAAAGCGATTTACTATCCAAATATCAAAAAAAAACGGGCTTGTCAACGAAAATTCTCGGGTAAAGGGGTGATGGTAGGGCTTCGCGCCGGACCCGGCTTGTGTCATAATATAGGGAGGAAGGAGGACCGGTGAGAAAAACGGCGGGGGAGGGGAGCCGGGGGAGGTGCCCTTGGGCGCCGCGGCCGCCTAACCTGTTGTCACCGCTAAGGGTGACCCTTCTTGTCCTGGGACTGGCCGCCGCATCGGGATCCGTCGGTCCTCAGGCCGACGCGACCTTCGCCCGAAGGCGGCAGGAGATGGTCTCATCCCAGGTTGCGGCCCGGGGGATCCGCGACCCGCGGGTACTAAGGGCCCTATCCGGAGTTCCCCGGCATTTATTTGTCCTTCCCGCCGATATTGACCAGGCTTACGAGGACCATCCCCTGCCGATCGCGGAGGGGCAGACGATCTCCCAGCCCTATATCGTGGCCCTCATGACCGAGTGCCTGGCTCTGAAAACAGGCGACAAGGTGCTCGAAATAGGGACCGGTTCCGGCTACCAGGCGGCCGTGCTCGGCCTGATCGTCGACCGGGTTTTCACGGTCGAGATTCACGAGGGCCTGGCCCGCCGGGCGGCGGAGACCCTCCAGCGCCTGGGTTTCCAAAACGTCC
>MEXZ01000123.1:12724-12954 GCA_001773855.1 Candidatus Aminicenantes bacterium RBG_13_64_14 | reverse complement strand
TCGTCGTCACCTGCGCCGTTCCCGATGTCCCGCCGGCCCTCTTCGCCCAGCTCGCGGAAGGCGGCCGCCTGGTCATCCCCCTCGGCGACACCCTTACTTATCAGCGCCTGACCGTCATCACAAAGAAGGCGGGAAAACCCAGCGTCCAGCAGGTCCTCGATGTCCGCTTCGTCCCTATGACGGGAGAGGCCCAAAAGAAAAAATAGTCCTCCCGGCGTGAAAAATCACCG
>MEXZ01000123.1:11058-12717 GCA_001773855.1 Candidatus Aminicenantes bacterium RBG_13_64_14 | reverse complement strand
CGAAAGCGATCCCCGAGGCTCATGCGTTGCTTTTGGCCGTCGACTGTGCTACTTTTTGGGCGATGATGATCCGATTCGGCACCTCCGGCTGGCGGGGGGTCATGGGCGAGGAATTCACCTTCCACAACGTCCGGGTCGTTGTCCAGGCCATCGCCAACCACCTCCGGAAAACATACGGCGACGGACCGGTCTCCGTGGTCGTCGGCTTCGACACGCGGTTCCTGTCGGAGCGCTACGCCTTCGAAGCGGCCAAACTCTTGGCCCGGAACCGGATCGAGGTCTTCCTGGCCGAACGGGACGCCCCGTCCCAGGCCCTGGCCTACCAGGTCATCAAGAGGAAATGCCAGGGCGGGATCAACTTCACCGCCTCCTTCAACCCGCCGCGCTACAACGGCCTCAAGTTCAACGTCGAAACCGGCGCCCCGGCCCTTCCGGAGGTGACGGACGTCATCGAGGAGGAGATCCGACAGCTGATGCCCGGCTTCTCCACCCTGGCCATCCAAGCCCCGGGCGAATCCATCTCCCGCATCGACTTCCAGGCAGACTATCTGGCCTTCCTCCAGGGCAAGATCGATTTCGGCGTCATGCAGGCCGCGAAGTTGCGGGTCGCCGCGGACCTGCTTTATGGCACGAGCCGTGAATACCTCGACGAGATCCTCGAGGAGAACGGCGTCGAGGTCGAGAGTATCCACGGCTACGTCGACCCCTACTTCGGCGGTGTCAGCCCCTCCTGCACGGAGGAGAACCTGGCCGAGCTCAAGGCCCACGTCCTGGAGATGAAGTGCCACCTCGGGGTGGCCACGGACGCAGATGGCGACCGGTTCGGCATCGTCGATGAGAAGGGGGCCTTCGTCCACCCGAACATCATCCTGGCCCTGCTCCTCGACTACCTCGCCAGGGTCAAGGGCTGGCGGGGCGGTGTCGCCCGGTCGGTCACCACGACCCATCTCCTCGACCGCATCGCCCGCAAGCACGACCTGCCGCTGACCAAGACGAAGGTCGGTTTCAAGTACATGGCCGACCTCTTCCTTAAGGGCCGGATCATGTTCGGCGGAGAGGAGAGCGCCTGCATCGCCGTCAAGGACCACCTGCCCGAGAAGGACGGCATCTTCGCCGGGCTCCTGGTTGCGGAGATGATCGCCGCCACCGGCCGCAGCCTGGGCGGGCTCCGCGACGCCCTCTACAAGGAGTACGGGGAAATGACCAGCGGCGAGCGCACCCTGCCCCTGACCCCGGAGCGGTCGAAGAGGCTGAGGGCCCTCATCCAGGATCCCCCGTCGAAGCTGGGTCGCCGGAAGGTCATCTCCATCGAGACGATCGATGGCCTCAAGCTCGATTTCGACGGGGACCGCTGGGTCGTCCTCCGCCTGTCGGGGACGCAGCCGCTCATCCGCTGCTACGCCGAAGCCGAGACGCGCGAGGAGGTCGAGGCCCTCTTGAAAAAGGGGCTGGAGGCGGTCAGGTGAAGAAGAAGATCTTCATCCTCGGCATCGCCTGCTTCTTTTTGATCTTGATCGTCACTTCGCTCTTCGGGAAGAAGGGCGTCATGGACCTCCGCCGGGCCCGCCAGAACCTGGCGGCGCTCGAGACCCGGGTCCGCGCCCTCGAAGCGGAGAAGTTCCGACTCGAGGCGGAGATCGATCGGCTTGAAAAAGACCC
>MEXZ01000123.1:10699-10997 GCA_001773855.1 Candidatus Aminicenantes bacterium RBG_13_64_14 | reverse complement strand
GTCGTCATCCCCGCCCCGCCGGTCAAGAAATAGATGCCCCGGTCCCCCAAGCTCGAAGGACACCCGGAGGAAGTGGCCCTGGTCGAGAACCTCAACCCGGCGCAGCGCCGGGCGGTCCTCCACGGCGGAGGGCCGCTCCTCATCATCGCCGGGGCGGGGACGGGGAAGACCAAGGTCATCACCCATAGGATCGCCCGGCTGATCGCCTCGAAAGCGGCCCGGCCGAACGAGATCCTGGCCGTGACCTTCACCGAAAAGGCGGCCAACGAGATGGAGGCCCGGGTCGACGTCCTCGTCC
>MEXZ01000123.1:10072-10658 GCA_001773855.1 Candidatus Aminicenantes bacterium RBG_13_64_14 | reverse complement strand
TTCGGCGAACGGGTCCTACGCGACTACGCCCTCGACGTCGGCTATCCGCCGGACTTCCGCCTGCTCGACGACGTCGAGCAGGCCATCTTCTTCCACGAACACCTCTTCCGCCTGCCGCTCGACTATTACCGGCCGCTCGGCCAGCCGACCCGCCACATCCAGGAGCTCCTCGCGGCCATCCGCAAGCTGAAACAGGAGGACGTCCGACCTGAGGACTACGCCCGCTACGCGGAAGGGCTCGGAAAACGGGCCTCGAACGAGAGTGAAAAAGAGACGGCCCGGAAGCACCTCGAGGTCGCCCGGGTCTTCGCGGAATACCAGACCCTCCTCCGGACACAGGGCCTGATCGACTTCGAGGACCAGGTTACCCTCGTCGTCGACCTCTTCCGGCGTCGGCCCGCCGTCCTGGAGGAATTCCGGCGGCGCTACCGGCACATCCTCGTCGACGAGTTCCAGGACACGAACTACATCCAGTTCGAGCTCCTCAAAATGCTCGCCGCCGGGCACAGGAACCTGACCGTGGTCGGTGACGACGATCAGAGCATCTTCCGCTTCCGAGGCGCCTCGCTCAGCAACATCCTCGGCT
>MEXZ01000123.1:0-10054 GCA_001773855.1 Candidatus Aminicenantes bacterium RBG_13_64_14 | reverse complement strand
CACGAGGCCGACGCCGTGGCCGACCGCATCCTCGAAATCCACGAGCAGAATTCTGCCTGGAGGGACATCGCCGTCCTTGTCCGGCGCAACGCCGACGCCGACCCCTACCTGCAGTCCTTCAACATGAAGCAGGTCCCCTTCCGTTTTTCGGGCAGCCGGGGACTCTACCAGCAGGAGGAGGTCAAAGTCCTCGTCGCTTTCATCCGGGCCCTGACGGATTTCGACAACAGCCGCGACCTCTTCTACCTCGCCCTCTCGGATGTCTATAAGGCCGGCCCTTACGACATGACCCGGATCGCCGGGTACGCCGAGAAGAAGAACTTGTCCCTCCACAGCGTCTTCAAGACGATCGCCGAGGGAACGAGCCCGGTGGAGATCGCCAAGGAGACGGAGGAGACCGTCAAGAGGATCTTCGCCGATATCCTCGCGTTCGTCGATCTGGCCGGGGCGAAGAACGCCGGGGCGGTCGTCTACGCCTTCCTCGAAAAAAGCGGCTACCTCAAGGCCCTGGTCAGCCCGATGACCCTCGAATCCGAGGTCCGGATCAAGAACATCCGTCTTTTTTTCGACAAGATCAAGGGGTTCTCCGACCTCGTCGACGACGACTCCATCCGCTCCTTCGCCCGTTACCTCGACTTGCTCCGCGAGGTCGGCGACAACCCGGCCACGTCGGAGGCGGAGCTCGACGAGGACGCCGTCAACGTCCTCACGGTCCACAAGGCCAAAGGGCTCGAGTTCGGCACGGTCTTTCTCGTCGGCCTCATCGAGGACCGCTTTCCCGGCCGGGAGCGGCGGGAGAGGATCCCGGTCCCGGACGGGATCCTCAAGGAGATCCTGCCGGGGCGGGAGAACTATCTCCAGGAGGAGAGGCGGCTCTTCTACGTGGCCATGACCCGCGCCCGCCGGGCCCTCTACCTGACCTATGCCAGGGACTATGGGCTCAAGCGCCATAAGAAGGTCAGCCCCTTCGTCCTCGAGGCCCTGGACATTCCCAAGATGCCGGAGGACGTCCTGCGCGCTTCGGTCCTCGAGGAGATCCGGCGCTACGCCCTGTCCGACAGCCGGCCGAAGATGCCGGCCCCGGTCCGGCCGACGGGGACGCTGCGGCTGAGCCATGTCCAGGTCGAGGATTACCTTCTCTGCCCGCTCAAGTTCAGGTTCCGTCACGTCATGCGTGTGCCCGTCCTGCCCCACCACTCGCTCGTCTTCGGCCGCGTCCTCCACACGACCATCCATTCCTACCTGCGGCAGAAGATGAAGGGGAAGAGGCCGGCCGAGCAGGACATCATCGACGAGTACGGTAAAAACTGGGTCAACGAAGGCTTCCTCAGCCGGGAGCATGAAGAGCTGCGTAAGGCGGCCGGCGAGCAGGCCCTTCGCCTCTTTTACCGGCGGGAGGAGGGGTCGGGGCGCCTGCCGGCTTTCCTCGAAAAGCCCTTCCGCTGGCAGGAGGGCGGCATCCGCTTTTCGGGACGCTACGATCGCATCGACTTCGAGGACGCGGGTCCGGTCATCATCGACTTCAAGTCGACGGAGGCTTCCTCACAGAAGGAAGCCGACCGCCGGACGGCCGACAACCTGCAGATGGACGTCTACGCCCTGTCCTTTTTAAAGACGGAGGGGATGCTTCCGGTCGAGACGCGCCTCCACTTCCTGGAGTCCGACATCGTCGGGCGCGCCGTGAAAGGGGAGAAGGAGCTGCGCCGGGCGGGGGAGAAGATCCGGCAAGCGGCCGAGGGCGTCCGCGGCGGGGATTTCACGGCCCGCCCGGACTGGCATAACTGTTCGTTCTGCGAATTCAAAACGATCTGTCCCTCATCGTTTGCTTATTAACCGTCCTTTTATGAAGGACTGCCCTCATCAAGGCTGGCGCCTCGATGGGGACGGCCCCTTTCGGGGGCCGTCCTAAGCGGGGCGATCCCCGGAGCCCCGGTTAGGGCTGCCCCTATCGGGGACCGCCCCCATCAAAACGACGGCCTCGATGGGGACTACCCCTACTGGGGTTTGACCCAGAAGGGCATGATCGCCCAGATGTTCGTCCGGTTCATCAGGCGGCCGGTGTCCAGGATCTTTTCCCGGCCGGCGGCGCTCTTGATATCGAGCCCGATCCCGGTCCGGCTGAAAATGGCCTGCCAGAACGAGCGCTTCTTGGGCCAGACATCCAGGCGGACTTCCTCGTCGGCGTCGATACCCGCCTCCTTCTTGGCCAACCCCAGGGCCATGGTCAGGCCGCCGAGCTCGTCGACGAGCTTGAGGTCCTTGGCCTGCCTTCCCGTCCAGATGCGGCCCTTGCCGACGGCGTCAACCTCGTCCCGGGTGAGACCCCGCCCCTCCGCGGCCTTGGCCAGGAACTGTTCATAGGTCCACAGGATCTCTTCCTTGAGGACCTTTCGTTCGTCGGGCGTGAACGGCCGGAAGGGCGAGAAGATGTCGGCCTTCTCGCCGAAAACGAGCTTCTCCGAGGTGATGCCGAGCTTGCCGAGGAGGCCGTCGATGCTGAACTTCCCGGCCAGGACACCGATCGACCCGGTCAGGGTTTGGGGCTGGGCCACGATCCGCGTCGCGGCCATGGCGATCCAGTACCCGCCCGAGCCGGCTACGTCCGACATGGACACGATGACGGGCTTCACCTTCCTGGCCAGGGCGACCTCGCGCCAGATGACGTCTGACCCGACCGACGACCCGCCCGGGCTGTCGATGCGCAGGACGATGGCCTTGACCGACCCGTCGTTGCGGGCGGTCCGTATCCATCGGGCCACGGTCGACCCGCCCAGGACCTGGGGCAGGCTTTCGCCTGTCATGATCGTCCCGACGGCGTAGATGAGGGCGACCTGGCGGCCCGTTTCGAGTCCGACCGAGGACGGCCTGACCTTCGTATAGTCGTCGAACCTGACCCGGGCCGGTGTCCGGCCGTCCTGCCGCAAGAGTGCCTGGACCTCGTCCTCGTAGAGGCAGTCGTCGACGAGCCCCGCCGTCTTGGCCTTCTCGCCCTGGAAGAAGCCGCGGTCGATGAGCGCCCGGAACTCCCCCTCGCTCTTGCCGCGGGCTTTGGCCGCCATGGCCACGTACTGGGCGAAGAGGTCGGCGTAGAGGGATTCCATCTCTTCCCGGTGGGCCGGTGTGAAGCCCTTTTCCGTGAACACGTTGGCCGCGGTCTTGTATTCCTCGACGTGCTCGAACTCGGCCCGGACGCCGAGCTTGTCGAGCGCGCCCTTCAAGAACGGAACATCGCCGCCGATGCCGTTGATGCCCAGCCAGCCCAGGGGGTGGAGGATGATCCGGTCGCAGGCCGTGGCCACGAAATATTCCATGTCGAAATCAGGGGCTTCCTCGATCACGGCGTAGACCTTTTTCCCCGAGCGGCGGAAATCGAGGATGGCCTCGCGCATCTCGTTGGCCTTGGCCCAGTCGCACTGGAGGAGGCCGAGCCGCAGGAGGACGGCTTGGATGCGGCCGTCGACCTTGGCCTTGCGCAGGTTCATCCAGAGGTCGTGCATGGCCAGCGGCCTGGCCCTGAGCAGGAGCGAGCTGAGGGAATCCGGCGCGGCGACCTCGGAAACGGGGCCCGAGAGCGGGACTTCGAGATAGCCGCGGACGGGCATGTCCACGGCCGTCCCGCCGATGTCCATGACGACCAGGAAGAACGTGCCGGCGGCGGCCAGCAGGAAAAAGAACAGGAAGATCATCCCGACATAGGCGGATTTTCTCATGGTGGCTCCTCGTCTCCGCCCGGTCACGCGGCCTGCGTCCGGGTCACCCAACTATAGCAGAAATGAGCTTGATTTCAATCTTCGAAATATGGACAATAAACTCTCATCCCGCCGTGCGCTTCCCGCAGCGGGGCCGGCGATGGCGGGAGAGACAGGAGGTATTCTGAATGTCTTTTTCAAAGCTTTATGTCGGTAACCTCAACTACAAGACCACGGAAGAGACGCTGAAGGAGCTGTTCGCGCAGTTCGGCGAGGTTACCTCGGTCAACATCCTGCAGGGTCGCGGCTTCGGCTTCGTCGAGATGGCCACTCCGGAAGCGGCGCAGGATGCCAAGGGCAAGCTGAACGGCACCGAGTTCGACGGCCGCAAGCTCATCGTCAACGATGCCCGCCCGCAGGCCGAAAGACCCCGGACCGATCGCGATCGGCGCCCGGGCGGCCCCGTCGGCGGCGACAGAAGAGGATTTTCAAAGTTCTGAACGCTTCCTGAATTCCAGAATAATCTCTTAACACACCCCGCAGCGAACGGGGACAATCCCCGAGGACCCGCTGCGGGGGTGAACCTTTGACCATTTCGCTTCGTTGTACCCTGTGAAGTCCCCATGAGAGGAGTTTCAAGGTGTCGGACCGGCTAATCGTTCCCTTGACCTGCCGATGGCAACATCATACAGTTCCCTTAGGGAAAAGCTAATACTCATCGGCGGATCGAGGAGCGGACACACGTGGACGAACGAAAGGATCCCGGAACGATGGCCGAGCCGACCGAAATCGCCTCTCTATTGGAGCGTATCCAGGACGGGGACCGGGAAGCTTTCATGACCGTCATCCGGCTCTATCAGCAGAAAGTGTTCGTCATGGCCTACTCCATCCTCCGCAACCGCGAAGACGCGCTCGACGCCGTCCAGGAAACGTTCCTCCGGCTCTATCAGAAGGCCGGCCTCTACAAGCCCGGCAATTCGTTCCAAGGCTGGCTCCTGCAGATGGCCAAGAACATCAGCATCGACAGCTACCGGAAACACCAGATGAAACGGCGCGAATGGGAGACGTCCAAGCCTCTCGAGGAGATCCCGGTCGCGGTCGAGGACAGGGCCTCGGATTCGGCCGCGTCCGACCTCCGGAGCGCTTTTGAGCGGTCCGTCGAAAAGCTGGCCAACAGGCAGAAAATGGTTTTCGTCATGAGACATTACAACGAGCTTCAGTTCAACGAGATCTCCGAAGCCATGCGGATTTCGGTCGGGACGGCCAAGTCGCTCCATTTCAAGGCCGTCCAGAATCTCAGAAAGTGGCTGACGCCGGATTTGGGGATATAACGATGAATAAATGCGCGCTGAACAGGGACGATTGGGCGGCCTTCCTCTCGGGCGACCTGGAGGAAGGGAGGAGACGGACGATGACCGAACATCTCGTAAAGTGCCCCGATTGCCGGGCCGAGGCCGATGAGATGAGCCGGGTCCTGGAAAAGACAGAAGCCGTCAAGGCCGAGATCCGCCAGGCGGTCGCCTCCGTGAATTGGGAGGCCCTTCCCGCCGTGATCGCCGACCGCGTCCTGGCCGATGCCGGCAAGCCGGAAAAGGCTCCGCGGGCGGGCTGGTTCCGGGCCTGGGCCTTCCCGCTCCGGATGAAGCCGGTGCTGGCCGGGCTCGCCGCCGGCCTCATCGTCGGCGCGGCCGCCATGTACCTGGCCTTGAGAACCCCCGGGCCCCGTCCGGGCGGGGACACGGGCTATTACGCGTCCGGAGAGTTCCTGGATAGGGCCGAGCTCGAAATGGCCCGCCGGAACACCCTGGACTACCTGGAGAAGAGCCAATATGTCCTTCTCGACGTCTTCGAATCGGCCGGGGAAGGCGGCGCGGCGCCGACCGCGTTCAGTTCGGAACAGGCCCGGGACCTCCTTTCGAAAAAAAAGTACCTCAACGCCCAGCTCGAGCGGTTCCAGATGGCCAAGGCCAAGGCCATCTGCGACCAGATCGAGATGCTCTTCCTGGAGCTCTCCCAGATCAGCGAGGAGCTTTCCGCGGCCGAGCTCCACAAGATCCGTGGCTTCGTCGAGGAGCGCCAGCTCCTCCTGAAGATCAACCTGGTCAGGAAAGAACTGGAAAGAGGGATCTGACATGAAAACACTCACCGCTATCATCGGTTTTCTCGTCGTCCTGTCCCTGGCGTCGGGCCTTCAAGCCCAAACGACCCCGGATGAGACGCTTTTCCGGGAAGCCAAGCTGCTTGTCTACGACAAGAACTGGAACGCCGCCCTGGACAAACTAGGCGAACTCCGCGAGAAATACCCCGATAGCCCCTGGGCGGGTCAGGCGCTCTTCTATAAAGGAGAGTGTCTGAGCGGTCTCGGCGGCCGGGAGAGGGAAGCCCTGCGGGCCTACAAGGACTATATCCAGCTTGCCGACGCCAAGCCCAGCCTCGTCGAGGAATCCGAGGGTTCGATCGTCGAACTGGCTTTCGTGCTCTATGAAAAGGGCGACGCGTCCGCGCTCCGGGACATCGAAGGCCGGCTCGGACACGAGAACAAGGTCGTCCGCTATTATGCGGCCTACAAGCTGAGCTTCGTCTCAGACAAGAAGGTCGCCGCCAGGGCCGCGCCCGTCCTCATGAAGATCGTCGAGTCCGAGAAGGACCCGGAGCTCCTCGACCGAGCCCGGATCGCCCTCCTCCGCGTCTCGCCCGAAAGCCTGAAAACCGTCGAAGACAGGACACCCAGGTCCGAGTCGCCGCGGATGATCAAGATCCGGATCTGGGAGAAGGGCCGGAAGGAACCCGCGCTCTCGCTGAACATCCCCTGGGCCCTGGCCGACCTGGCATTGAGCGCCATCGACGAGGAAGACCGGGCCGACCTCCGGAAGAAGGGTTATGATCTCAACAAGATTCTGAGCGACTTGGCCAAGTCTAAGCAAAGCTTCCTTAAAATCACGGGCGACGACGGCTCGGTCATCGAGATCTGGATCGAATAAAGGAAATCGAAGAGGAGAATAAACGTGAAAATAATATCGTTGGTTATCTTGGGTGTTTTCTGTCTGGGAATTCTCGCCGTCCCGGCCGCCGCGGCCAACCACAACGACTTCAAGGCCATCCAGAAGGCCGTCAAGAAAAACCCGGCCTACGAAGAGGGCCGGGAGGCCAAATGGCTCAAGATCCTGATCACGGACAGCCGGGACAAAGATGAGCGGGTCAGCGTGACCCTGCCCCTGGCCCTCATCGAAGTGCTCCTGAAATGCACGGATAGCCGGCATTTCAAGGTCGACGATGGGAACTGCGAAATCGACCTCAAGGCCCTCTTCGCCGACCTGAAGAAGGCCGGCCCCGCGTCCCTCATCGAGATCCGCGACGACGGCGCCCTCATCAAGATCTGGCTGGAGTAATCTACCCGAATTCTTCCGGCTTAAGACGTCCGGCCGCCGCCCGTTTTGGCAGCGTCCGAGGAGGATCTGAACGGGGACATGAACCGCTTCGAGAGAAGCGGTGCGTGTCCCCTCTCTTTATTTGATCTCGGCGCTTATCACGAGGATCAGGGCGTTTGAGGCCGAACCGTATCCGCTGACGCCTGCGACCAAATAACCCCTTTCTTTCAGCGTGACGCCCTGGGTGTCGATGAAGACATAATCGACGAAATTGGCCATGCCCGTGAGTTTCAGCTGCCCGATGGAAACGGTCCTTTTTCCGGCTTCGTCGCCCAGGACTTTGACATTCGAAACGACCAAGTTCAAGGCGCGGTTGGTGACCAGTTTGAAGTTATTCGGGCCCGAGTCTTCGTGGACGCTCAGGAAAGAAGGACCGTCGACCTCATAGGTTTTAAAATTCCAGAGTGTCTTCAATTCATCCAAGACCTTTTTCAGGTCCATATTTTCGATGACGTCACCTTTTTCCGGATTTTGCTCGCGGCTGAGAATCCTCAAGGGAGCGATCCGAAGCACTTTCCCCTCGATGGTTTTCCCCATGTTGTTCTGTTTGAGTATGATGTCGAGGGCCTGGTCCCATGGGACATCTTGAAGATTGCAGGTCACGATGCCCCGGACGTCCGCGTCGAAGATCACGTTCAATCGGGCGAACTGGGCTAGGCCGAGGACGACGTCCCGAAGGTCCGTCTCCTTGTACTTCAAGGTGATGGGATCACCTGTATACTTCACTTTTTCAGATGGGCTCGTTTTTGGGTTGGAAGACGGCAAGGACATCGTTAGAGCAAGTGCGGCCGCCTGTTCCCGGGTCTCTTTCATTTTTTGTCCCTCTCCCTGGTCGCGAGAGGCGACGATAGCGAAGACCTGGAATTGGATCGTTTTCTTTTCCACATCGAGCTTGTTAAGCAGTTCCTCGAATCTGGAAATTTGATTATCCCAAATTCTTACAGTGAGCATGTTTTCAAAATACTTGGCCTCATGTACATAGAGTAAAGCGATGTCCAGTATGGCTTCCGGCTTGATGTGCTTCAGGGTGTAGGTTTTGAGTACAAGTTGGGGAGTCTTAGAGGAGGGTTCCTGAGTTTCCAACTTGGCCGGCCGTTCCTGATCAGCCTGACAGGAAAAGCTAGGAGCGGAATTCGCCCAACTGAGGCAGAAACACGACATGAGGACCATTCCCAAGAGAAGCCGTTTCCTATTCATATTTCGATCTCCTTTAGATGACGGTTAATAAAACCGGAAAATCCGGTTTCTGGATAAAAATAATCTTGATGTTCTTATCAGCGAGCTCGAATTCCGTCCGGATCTCCGTGATCACAGGCGCCTGCCGGCCGCGGAACAACGGGACTAGCAACAGAAAGGCCAGCAGGACGGCGGCCGCGCTGGAGAGGGGGACAATGAAGATCCGCCGCCGGATGAACGGGAATCGGGACTTGAGCTGAGGCCGCGGCGCTTTGGCCTCGGCCCGGACTTTTGCCTCCAGGTCCGACGGGACGATACGCTCGACGCTCCGGACAAGTTCTTTCAATTCTTCGTCAAAAGGGTCATGGGTTTCCATGGTTTGCTCCCAAACGTTCTCGGAGGGAATTTCGGGCCCGGTTCAGGATGAATTTCACGTTTCCTTCTCGGACGCCAGTGACGCGGGAAATTTCAGCGACGCTGAAGCCGCTGTCGTAGAAAAGGAAGAATATTTCCTTGTGTTTTGGCTTCAGGCTGTCGGCGAAGCGGTAGACCTCGCGGACCAAATGGAGGTTTGTTTGCTCGGCCCCGCGGATCAGGCTCTCCGCCAGCGGGAGGGACATATCTCGGTGCAAGTTCTTGAAGTGCTTCCTAATCTCGTTATGGGCGATCGCGAAAAGCCACGTGCTGAAGCTCTTCTCTCTGTGATAAGAGGCGAAATACCTCAATCCTCGCAAGAGAGTTTCCTGAAAGACGTCGTCGGACTCCGTGGAAAACGACATGGATTTTTGGATGAAATTATAGAGTCTCTGTTTGTGCGGTTCGGCCAAGTCCCAGAAGACTCGGGGATCGGCATTCAATTTTGCGAAGCTTTCCATCGCCTCGGCATCGTTGAGGATTTTTTCGAGATTGGGGAAATAAGCGAAGCGGGCATTTTCCATAGCCGACTCATGCGTTTCTTACCCTTAATATCTTTATCACCGGGAAAAGGTTAGGGAAAGCCATTTTTTATACATGATAAAGAACGGGGACACGTCCCGCTTCTCTCGTAGCGGGGCATGTCCCCGTTCCTACCACTAATGATATGGCCGAGGGGTGCCGTCGTCGTTCAAGGAACGACGACGATTCCTGAGACCACGTTGACAAGGCCTCCGGGCCCCCATAAAATGGGGAGGCCAGGAGGTTTATTTGGGCAAAACGCTGACGGAAAAGATCCTCGGCCGCAAGGCGGGGAAGGACGTTCAGGCCGGCGAGGTCGTGACCGTATCCCCGGACACCATCCTCTCCCATGACAATTCGGCGGCCATCATCCAGGAGTTCCGTAAGCTCGGCGTCAATAAGGTCAAGGCGCCCGGGAAGATCGTCATCGTCCTCGACCACATCGTCCCGGCCTCCGACGATAAGTACGCCCAGAACCACAAGTCCATCCGGGAGTTCGTCGCCGAGCAGGGGATCCCCCATTTCTTCGACATCAACGCCGGCATCTGCCACCAGGTCCTGCCCGAACAGGGCTTCGCCCTTCCCGGCAAGGTCATCGTCGGCAGCGACTCCCACACGCCGAGCTACGGCGCTCTCGGGGCCTTCGCCACCGGCATCGGCCGGACCGAGACCGCCTGCACCTGGGCGACCGACGAGATCTGGCTCCGGGTGCCGGAGACCATGCGCATCGACCTCTCGGGCCGTTTTCGGGCCGGAGTTTTCGCCAAGGACCTCAGCTTGAAGATCATCGGCGACCACGGCGCCGAGATGGCCAACTACAAGGCC
>MEXZ01000122.1:6610-14807 GCA_001773855.1 Candidatus Aminicenantes bacterium RBG_13_64_14 | reverse complement strand
TGAGCTGGACCATCTCCGGGTAATCGGGCCTGTAGATCTGGCCTTTCTCCTCGTAGTCGGACTTGACCTGCGAATAGGTCGTCTTCAGGGCCTGGATGGTCGGGTTGCTGACGGACTCGGGCAGGGCGTCGACGCTGATGTTCTTGAGCTCGCGGTAGACGGATTCCTTGGCGTAGCGCTCGATCTGGGCCGTGGTCAGAGCCGTGTTTACATCGGAGAACTTGTTGACGACCGTGCTCTCGTCGCCGCTGAGATAGAGGAGGTTTTTTTCCTGGCCGTATTTCTGGAGGTCCTCCTCCTTGCGCTTGAGGTCCTCCCGGAGAAGGGCCACCTGTTCGGATAGAAACTCCGAAGTCTGCTTGGTGGCCTCGTAGCGGGTCTCGACCGAGAAGCTGACGAATTCCTCGACGAGGGCGTTGACGACGTCGGCCGCGAGCGCGGCGTGCGGCGAAACGTAGCTGACGTAGACGAGACGCGTCTCCTCGATGGGCGCGATGCTCAACCCGCCCAGGATGGAGAAGGCGTAGCTCGAGTAGGCCGAAGTCGGTTCCTCCACCCGCGCCCCCCGGAACTCCGGCCGCGCGCCGAGGTTGATCTTCTTGGCCACCCGCTCGGCCAGGGACCGGCTGGTGAGGAGGCGGAGCTGGGTGTTGAAGTACGTCCCCATGTAATCGCTGCGGTAGTAGGCGCCGGCGTTGAGGACGTCCTGGATGTTTAGCAGGCTCGCTCCCGGCTCGTCGATCAGGAGCGTCGCCGTGGCCCGGTAGAGCGGGGTCGTGGTGAACGAGAGGACGGCCGCGAGCGCGACGAGCACGGCGGCAAAGGTCGCCAGGACCCATTTCCTCTTGAGAACGATCCTGGTGTACTCGAGGATGTCGATCTCCTTCTTGTCTGTCTTGCTGGCGAAACCCTTCATGGCTTTTCTCCCCGCATCCCGGCTCAAAAGAGGCTTTCCGGGACGTAGACCGTATCGTTTTCTAGGAGCGGGATGTCCTTGATCTTGCCCTTGAGGATGTCCCGAACGCTGACGTTGACCTCGAACTCCTTGCCCGAAGCGTCCTTTCTCCGGATGCTGACCCTCTTCCGGTTGGCCCGGTCGGTGAAGCCCCCGGCCTGGGCGATGGCCTGGGTCAGGGTCGGCAGGTTGGATCTTTTGACCTGCAGGGCTCCCGGATTCTTGACCTGTCCGAAGACATAGATCGCGACGACCTTGTCGACGGGGACGTTGATGACGTCGCCCGGCTCGAGGACGATGTTGAGCTTGGGGTCGCCCTTGACGAACAGTCCTTCGATCGGGACGCGGATGGCCGTACTGTCGCCGGCCGCGAGCTGGCGGATGATGATGATCTCCTCGCCCGCGTCCCGGGTCAGCCCACCCGCCGCGGACAGGACCGAAAGGACGGTCTGCCGCCCGAGGAGCTCGAACGGCCCCGGCTTCTCCACCGCCCCGACGACCGAGACGCGCCGGCTCAGGTATTCCAGGATGTGGACGGTCACCTGGGGTTTGACGACGATCTTCTCGCCGGCGAGCTGAGTCAGCTTCTTCTCCACCTCGAACTTGGAAAGGTTGCCGACATCGACCTGCCCCAGCATGGGCAGGGTGATCCGGCCCTCTTCGGAGACGCGGACGACGAGCTTGTTGATCTCCGGGACGCCGAGGATGGAGATCTCAAGGAGGTCCTTCGCCCCGATCTTGTATTCGGCGCTCACCGGCTCCTGGGCTGCCGCCGCGAAGGCCGGGACCGAGGCCAGGGCGAGAGCGACGAGCCCGGCGGCTATGATGGTTTTTCTCATGTGCGGCTCCTTAAAATTCGTAGGTCAGAAATGCCCCGACGAAGTTCCGTCGGACGTTGAAGCCCGGGGCGTTCGACGTCCGCCGGTAGAAATTGTAGGTCAGGCCGAGCCCGACGGTGCCGGCGACCCGGACAACGGGGCCCACGGAAAAGGTCCGGTGGGCGTCTTCCCGGCGGTCGATCAAAAAGACTTCGCCGCCGTACCAGACCTCCTGCGGCTCGGGATAATCCATCGTCCCAAGCTGGACCGTCCCGTCGATCCTGAGGAAGGGCGCGACATAGAACGAGAGGCCGGCCCTGGCCCGGCCGTCGATGTAGTAGTACGCGCTCTCGTTGTAAGAGAAGGCGTTGTTGCGGATGTACCCCAGGGTGACACCGAGCCTCCCGAGACGGAAGGCGACGTCCGTCGCGGCGACGAGGCCGGAGAACGGCTTGCGCTCCGGGGATTCGGGCTGGAACGATTTCCAGCCGAGCGAGAGCGTCCCCCGGGCCCGCCCGAGAAGCGGAAAACGGATGCCCCCCGAGACCTCGAAGGAGGAGGCGTTGCGCCAAGCAGATTCCGGAAAGACGAATTCGTAGCGCGTCCACCCGGCGGTCGTAAAGAAAAAGCTCTGCGAAAAGACGCGATAATAAAGCTCGAAGGCGGCCGCTGTTTCCCGCCGGTCGAGCGACCTGGCGTAGATGTCGTCCGGGGCGTCCGAGGCGACGTCCTTGTACCGGAAGTCCTGCAGCGAGCCCGTCAAGCCGGCCGCCGTCCCCCGGGGGGTTTCGAAAAAGAAACCTGCCGTCCCACCCTTGACCGTGTCCTGGATCCTCTGGTCGAGCTCGCTCATGGCCCGGCGGACATGGCTCAGGACATGATAGTCGGCCGAGAGCGAGAACCTCCGCAGGACGAGAAGCCGCAAGCTCGAGGCAAAACTGTTGGTAAAGGCGCGCAGCCCTTTCTCTTTGGCGTAGAAGAGGTATTCGGGGTTTTCCGTCACGGACAGGATGATGGAGTTCCCGACGAGCCAGTAGCCCCTGGCCTCGGGCGAGAAGGTCGCCGTGAAGTCCGGGACGACTTCGCCTCCCTCTTCCCGGAAATAGACATTGGAGTCGTGGCCGACCTCGGACAACCGGAACGTGGGGACGACCCGCAGGGGGCCGAAACGGAGCCTGGCCCTTTCCTTGATACCGTCGTATTCCTCCCGGAAGTTCCGGTAGGACTGTCCGGATAGGCGGACGCCGCCCAACACGAAGAGCAGGAGGGCGGCGTAACAGGATAGCTTTTTCATCTTTTTGCCACGTTTCCGGTCAGGACAGGCCGACGGGTCCCAGGCGGTCCTTGACGTCGCGGAAAATCTTCATGAACGATAGTCTCTGCAGAAGGGCGAAGATGAGCCCGCTGTGCCAGTCGAAATCGGCCTTCTCACGGATGATCGGGACGATGCCGTCGGTCTGGGCCAGGTGGAATAGGCTCTCGATCCGGCCGTCGCTCAGCCGGGCGCACATCCGTCGGGTGTAGTAGCCGACCACGATCTCCTTCTGGAGAAGGCCCTTCCAGCGGCGTTCGTACTCGGCCAGGTCCGCGGCGCCGAAGGACGACCGGCCGAAGCACTCCAGGATGACGTCCGCGGCCAGGTCCGCGCAGGTCAGGCCGTAGCTGATCCCGCCGCCGGTCGTCGTCTTGGTCTGACCCGCCGCTTCGCCCACGGCCAGGACGCGGTCGCCGAAGGTCCCGGAGAGAAGGCCCTGGGCGACGGGCTTCGTTCGGATCGAGGCCTCTTCCCCCGTCCCGGGGCAGCCATCGAAGTGCGCGTCGAGGAGCTTCCGGAGACGGGCCTTGGGATCCTTTTTGGTTAGCAGGCCGACGCGCGCCTTTCCCTCGCCGGCCGGGACCGACCACGCGAAGGCGCCCGGGGCGACGTCACGGCCGAAAAAGAGGGTCGTCGTGCCCCTGCCGGGAAGCGACGCTTCGACCTGGGCCCCCCTCAGGAAATCCCGGGGCGTCGCCAGGCCGATCTTTTTCTGGAGCCCAAAGTCGACGCCCGTGGCCAGGATGGCGACGGCCGCAGCCTGCCGCGAAACGCCGCCCTGCCCGTCCCGGACCGTGACCTCGACGCCCCCGCGGCCGATGGAGATGCCGTCGACGCGCGCATCGCAGGCGACGGCCGCTCCGGCCGACACGGCCGCGTCGGCCAGGGCGTTGTCGAACTTCTCCCTGTCCACGACGCAGGCGAACGGGCGCGGATGCTCGTAGGTCAGGACCGTCGAGAACGGCGAGACGAGACGGACCGTCCGCAGCTCTTCGATGACCGGCCCGCGGTCGAGGCCGAAATCGTCGAAGACCTCATTGCCGACGATCCCCGTGCAGACGACGTTGGCGCCGACCCGGGATTTCTTTTCGAGGACGCGGACGTCGAGGCCGGCGGCGGCCAGACGCCCGGCCGCACGCAGCCCGCTCGGCCCGGCCCCGATCACGATCACATCAGCTCGTTTCATCTATCAAACCTTGGGCTCCCGTGATTCCCACCTGCCGCGGAAGGTGATCCAGAACGACAGGGCGATGAGCTTGAGGTCGAACCAAAAACTCCCCTTGCGGATATAGAGGAGGTCGTAGCGGAATTTCCTGCGCCGCGGCGATTCGCCCGGGAGGTAGACCTGGGCCAGGCCGGTCAGGCCGGGCCTGACGGCATGGCGGGCGTCGTATCCCGGGATCTCGGCGATCGATTCCGGCCCGCCACCGCCCCGGACTTCCTTCTCGTTCGGCCGGAGCGCCCGGGGGCCGACGAAGCTCATGTCGCCTTTGAAGATGTTGACGAGCTGCGGCAGTTCGTCCATGGCCGAAGCCCTCAGGAGCCGGCCGACCTTGGTCACCCGCGGGTCGTTGGCGACGGCCTGGACCGGACCGCTGGCGATCTCGGCGTCCTTGACCATGGACCGGAACTTGAGCGCCTTGAAGATCCGCCCGTTCCGCCCGACGCGCTCCTGGGTATAGAAAACGGGACCCCGGTCCTCGAGCCAGACGGCCAGCGGAATGGCCGCCCAGAGCGGCGCGGACAGGAGGAGCCCGACCGACGAAAGGATGACGTCGAACGGTCTCTTTAGGAAAAGGGCCCGGCCGGAAGCGCTCTTCCGGTCGGCGTCCCGCTTCGACCCCGCCCAAGCGATGGCGGCCATGACGGCCAGGATCCCGGCCGTGTCCACGGCCCAGTCGAACGGGCTGCCAAACCGGTTCGGGACGAACGACTGGAGAAATTCGTCGAGGAAACCGTAGGCGATGGCTACGGAGGCCGCCTGAAGCGCCTTCGGCCTGGACCAAGTCGGCCCGCGACCGGCCCGGAAGGCCCGGTAGAGAAGGAAGGCCAGGAACCCGTACTCGATGAAGTGGAGGGTCTTGCGGAAAACGATGTAGACCAGCTCGAGCGTGTGGGCGGAAGCCTGCGGCGCGAACCATTTGAAGACGTCGGCGAACACCTCGTATATGCGGCTCGAGCCGAGGGCCCGGTTCGCCATCGGGAACATGAAGGCCATCCAGAGAAGCGGCGGCAGGCCGTAAGCGGCGAATTTCTTCCAGGCAGACATCTTAGCCATCAGGATACCATGGATTTCAGAACTTTGTCATAAGACCCGAGGATCCTGTCCTTGGCGAAATTACGGACGACGTGCTCGCGGGCGTTCCCGCCGAGAAGCCGCCGTTTCTCCGGCGACCGCTCGAGCATCCGCACGGCTTCGGCGACGGCCGCCGCCCCATCGGGGGGCACGGCGAGACCGCATTCCTTCTCGCCGAGCAGCGTGGCCACTTCGGAATTCGGATCGGCCAGGCCTAGGATAGGCCGTCCGGCGGCCATGAAGGCGTAGAGTTTCGAAGGCACGGAGAGTTGGGACTTCTTCTTGTCCAGCGGGACGAGCAGGACATCGGCCGAGGCGAGCAGGTCCGGCAGGTCCCGGTAGGGCTGGAAGGGCAAGAAGGCCACGTTCTTCAGGCCGAGGGAGGCCGCTCTCTTTCGCAGGGTCTCCTTCTTCAACCCTTCTCCGACGATGACGAAGAGGGTGTCCGGGTCGCCGGCCAGGAGTTTCGCCGCTTCGAGGACGCACTCCAGGGCCGTATTGCTGCTGATGCTGACCGTTCCGGAATACATGACGACAAACTTGTCGTGGAGCCCGTGCCGGCGCGAAACGGGGTTGTCCTTGGGAGCGGGTTTCAGAAAATCCGTGTCCACCCAGTTCGGCAGGACCTCGAGCTTGCCGGCCGGGACGCCTTTTTCGCGGAGATTGCGGGCGAAGCCGTCGCTGATCACGGTGATCCTGTCGGCCAGGCCATAAACCCACTTTTCGAGCGCTTTGGCGAACCTGATGCCGGCCGGGTTCTTCAGGATGCCGGATTCGATGGCCAGGTCCGGATGGATGTCCTGAACGTTGACGAGGACCCGGGCCCCGCGGACGGCTTTGGCCCAGAAGGCCGGCACGCCGAGCTGGAGGGGCGGCGTCCGCAGGAAGAGGATGTCGCCTTTCCGGACGGAGAGGAGATTGAGCAGGGCCCCGGCCGTGTAGATGTTCCAGGCCAGGAGCCGTCCGAGCGGAAAGGGCGCGCTGTTGGTCCAGAAGCGTTTGACGACGAACCCGCGGTCCTTGCGCCGGGAATAGCAGAGGCCGCGGAACTCCGCCCCGCGCGCCCGCGGCATCGTCGTCACGATCTCGACCTCGTGGCCGGCCGAGGACAGGTAATCGGCGAGCTCGTCCATGAGGATCGGCGCGCTCCCGAAATCCGGGAGGTAGTACATCGTGTGGATGAAGATCTTCATGTCTTTGGACCGGGATTTTCGAAAGCCCACTGATAGATGAAACCGACAGCCGGAACGAGGAGGAGCAGGTCGACACCGTAGAACGCGGCGGTCGACTCGAAAAAGCTCCGGGCCGTGAGGAAGCCGAGGATGAGGACGGACTGCATGAGCAGGGTCTGGTCCGGCCCTTCGGCGGCCCGGATCCTGCGGATGACCCCGCTCTTGACCAGGAACGCCCAAAAGACGGCGACGGCCGCGGCGAAGAGCAGGGTCCCGATGAGCCCGGCCTGGATCCCGGCGTGGAGGTACGAGTTGTGCATGTGCTGCGAGTCGAGGAGAAGCCGGTCGGCGTGGAAGCCCCAGCCGAAGAAGGGCGAGTGCCCGATCTGGGTCAGGCCTTTCTGCCAGGTGTTGTCGCGGCCCGTCAGGAAAACGAGCGAGCTGAACTCGCCGCGGGCCCGCCAGGTGAAACCCGACACCCAGATCGCGTAGGCGGCCACGGGTCCGGCGACGAGGAAGCGGAGGTTGACGCCCTTGATCAGGACGAAGAGCGTGCTGACCACGGCCAGGCCCAGGAGCGAGGAGCGCGATTGGGTCTGCATGAGGAGAAAGAGGGCCGGGAGGACGAGCGGCAGCCAGAGAAGCCGTTTCTTGGTCGGCGTGGTCGCCAGGCCGACGAAGGCGACGATGAGGACGATGAGCGCGTACCGGCCGACGCCGTTGGCCCGGACCTCGCCGAGGCCGAACGGCAGCATGTAGATCTCGAAGCGGGTCGCCCGGCCGAATCCGAACCGGTAGGCCTCGGGGAGCACGGCCAGCATCAAGAGGACGATGACGGCGGCGTTCAGCCGCAGGACCGTCCTGAGGATGGGAAGGGGGTCGGGCCGCTCGGTGATGAACCAGGCCGCGAGCAGGGGCGCGATGTACGCCGACCCCCAGTACAGGGCCGTGACCTTGTCGGGAGAATAAAAGACCGAGGCGAGAAGGCCCAGCGCTCCGTAACAACAGAGAAACCCGAGCGACGTCAGGCCGAAACGGAAGCGTGCCCTCGTCGCCAGGGCCCACAGGAGGCAGAAGTAGGCGGCCATGACCGGGAGCAGGGCACGGGCGCCCTGGAAGAGCGCGAGGGGATCGTGGATCGAGGGAGGCGGCGTCAGGTTGTAGAGGCCCGTGAACACTCCGCCCCAGACCATGCACCAGAGGACAAGCGAGAGGATCACAGACGCTCCCCCTGCCGCGGCGGCTTTCCGGCCAGGACGTCGCGATAGATCCCGCGAAGCGTCTCCCCGAGCCGGCCCCATTCGTAGAACGATGCGGCCCTGGCCCTGGCCGCATGGCCCATGCGGACTCTCAAGCCGGGGTCACACCAGAACCGTCCGAGGGCGCCGGCCAGCCCGGCCGCAACCGCGTCCGGCCGGCCGGATGGGACCTTGACCCCCCAGCCGTCCCGGACGTGGAGACCCGGACCGGCCAGGTCCAGGCAGACGACGGGCAGGCCGTTGGCCATGGCCTCGACGACGACGGCCCCTCCCCCGTCCCGTAAGGAGGGGAAGAGGAAGACGTCGCTCCGCCGCATCCGGGCGAAGATCTCGGACCGCGGACTCCAAGGGGTCCAGACGAGGCGGTCGGCGATCCCCAGGC
>MEXZ01000122.1:6242-6591 GCA_001773855.1 Candidatus Aminicenantes bacterium RBG_13_64_14 | reverse complement strand
CCGCGGCCGTTCGGGGCCCTCGCCGACGAGCTCGAGAGTCGCCGCGGGCGAGATCTCGAGGATGATGCGCAGGGCCTCGAAGGCCAGCGGCAGGCCCTTGATAGGATCGAACCGGCCGACGTATAGCAGGCGGAACCCCTCCCGCCGGACATCATCGACCGCCCGCAGGCTGTCGATGATGCCCGTCCGGAGGGCGGGCGTGATATCTTCACGGGAGATGCCGTTGACCGGAAAATCGACGATCTTATCCCTCCAGCGGGAGAGGACGCCCTGGGTTTCCTTGTTGCAGACGAGGATGGCCGAGGCCTTCCGGGCGCATCGGCGCCGGGCCGGAGTCGCGCGCCAGAGG
>MEXZ01000122.1:5111-6158 GCA_001773855.1 Candidatus Aminicenantes bacterium RBG_13_64_14 | reverse complement strand
CCGCCGATCGGTCCCCAAATAAACGGGATGGGCAGCGCGGGGGCGATAAAGCTCGGCATCCAGTCGTTCGAGAACGTGATCTGGTGGAAGAGGTCGAAATGCTCCTGTCCAAACAGCTTTCTGGCGCATTTTGCCGCGGCGCGCTGCCAGAGGTAATAATAGATCCGCGTGCCTAGGTGCCTGTCGCGGAGCGCCCGATGGAGCCAGGGCGGCAGGTCGACGTAGTGGACCATCGCCGGACGGCCGTCAGGCCCGGAGAGCGTTCCCTCGACACCCGCGCGATTGAAGGCCCAGGTGATCAGATGGAGCTCGGCGAAGCCGGCAATCTCCTTGGCCAGGTGCCAGCCCAGGATGGCCTCTCCCGGGAAATGGGCGGTGGCGGGGTTGGGGTGGCAGGCGTAGGCCGACACCAGGACCTTGGGTCTATCGGTGTTCATGGTTTCACTCGGTCTCAAATGCCGATCTCACGAGGCCGACGGCGTTGCCGAAGGCCCGGGCGATGAAGGACGCCTTGCGCTCCCGGGCGGCGAAAGCGACGTTCATCAGGAGCCTCGCGGTCAGCGCGGCATAGCACTTTCCGGGCGAGAACTCCGGATACTTTTTCACGAAATGGACCCGGTTGAGGACTTCCCTCAGTCCGAAGGCATAGCCCCCGCCCCGGCCCCCGGGCGCTTGCAGGTGGAGGTAGCGGGCGCCGGCGACGACGGCCAGCTTGTAGGACTTGCCGACGCGGTAGCTGAAATCCAAATCTTCGAGATAGCTGTAGCCGCCGAACCACTCGTCGAAGCGGCAGTCCCGGAGGACATCTTTTCGCCAGACCGAGGCCCCGCTCGGAAGCCAATCCGTCCATTCCGTTCTCGCGAGCGGCCCGATCATCGTCTGGAATCCGGAGGCCGTGACGGCGCCTCCCCTTCTGGCGTAAAGCCCGAGGGCTTCGGCGAGGCGGCTCCGCTTGAGGACCGGCCAATCGAGCGGCGGATGGTTGGCCATGTTGAAGGCGGCGCCGCCGACCCCGGCGTCCGCCGTTTCGAAAAAGCGGAGCATCTC
>MEXZ01000122.1:4785-5099 GCA_001773855.1 Candidatus Aminicenantes bacterium RBG_13_64_14 | reverse complement strand
TTCTTCCAGGACGACGTCGTCGTCGAGGAACCCGATGAGGTCTGTGTCCGGGCCGACGGCGTCCAGGCCGAGGTTGCGCTGCCGCGTCGCCGAGGCGACGGCGGTCCGGATGTAGCGCAGGACGGGCGGAGCCGCCTGCGGGCCGACGAGAGTGGACGGCCGGGCACTGGAGTCGACGATGATGACCTCGTCGGGGACGCGGCTCTGGCTACGCAGGCTTCGCCACATCCGGATGAGTTCCTCCGGCCGGTCCTTGGTCGCGACCACGAAGGAGATCTCATGCGAAGCGGACATATTTCTCCGAAAGAAATCCC
>MEXZ01000122.1:4473-4774 GCA_001773855.1 Candidatus Aminicenantes bacterium RBG_13_64_14 | reverse complement strand
CCTCATTTCTTCGACGAAGCGGCCGGAGGAGAAGAGATCCGCCCGAGCTTCGAGGTGGTATCTCAGCGCGGCCTCGACCGCCGGCTCGCCGAGCGCCGCCAGGATGAGAGCGGCCGCGTGGCCGCGCCCGGAATAAATAAGTCGGGGAGGGGCGACGATCTCCTTCTGGCCGCCGCCGTCCGGAACCCAGACGATTGAGCCGGCCTTGACCATCTCGGCCACGGCGATGCCGAAAGCCTCGTTGCGGCAGCCGGAGATGCCGTACTTGTGCCGGGCCAGGAACTCGGCCTTTTCCGGCCCG
>MEXZ01000122.1:0-4432 GCA_001773855.1 Candidatus Aminicenantes bacterium RBG_13_64_14 | reverse complement strand
CGACGAATCCGTCCTCGCGCTTGTTCCAGGGGACCGTAGGGAAGCTGCCTGCGACGGGAGGATAGATGACGTCGGAAGCGACGCCGAACCTCTCCCGGAGCAGGCCACGTGTCCACTCCGAATTGGCCACCGTGAGGTTCCTCTTCCAACCGTCACCTCGGCTTCCGGAGAGGGCACGGGCGAGGCCGAGGTAGAGCGACCTCATCCGGGAGGCCTTGTAAAATCCGCCGCCCGCGATACCATCGGCCGAATGGAGTTCGCGGCGGAGGGCGTCGTCGAACGAGAAATCGGCGATTCTCTGGATCCCGGCCACGCCGAAATCCATGACGTTGTAAGCGGAGATCATGACGTCGAAGTCCCGGGCGTGCCGGCGGCAGTAGCGGGACAGCGGAAATCCCCGGAGAGCGTCGAACCGTTTCCGCGTCCCGGGGGGAAGGCGGAGGAACCGGCTCTCGATCTTGTTCTCGTCGACCGTCGTCCCGTACTTCCGGTTCATGGATACGAGGTCGGGCCGCCCCATCGTGACCAGGGTCAGGCGGCTTTCGTCCTGGAGGGCCTGGAGCGTCCACATCGCGCACGCTTCCGAGCCGCCGCCGGCGACGAGCTGGGGATGGACGACGGCCACGCGGGGGGTCATCCCTTTTCCTCCGTTTCCACCGCATCCGTCCGGCCGGCCCCGCGCCGGATCCCAAGCAGGCCCGCGATGAACGTTCGTTCCTCGTCGTCGAGAAGGCGGAAGTAGGACGCTCCGGCGAAGACGAGGACGAGGACTCCCGCGCCCCAGACGCCGAAGCCGAACGCCGCGTTGGCGGCCAGGCCGGCGGCGAAAAGACCCAGGACGGCCAAAGCCCCGGCGAGGCCCTTCTTCCAGACGAACCCGAAGCGGATCCGGCCGGCTTTGAACGACGCCGCCGAGAGGAAGAGGGTGAAGGCGACCAGCCTGACGGCCGAGGCCGCGGCGACACCCTTGATGCCCCAGAACTTCGCCCCCGCCCAAGTCATGGCGGTGAAGGCGATGAGCTCGAAGGCCTGGTATTTCGGGGCGATGTCCACCCTGCCGATCCCCTGGAGATAGTTGTTGGGCACGGCGATGACGGTGTTGATGAGAAAGCCGGCCGCCAGGATCTGGACGACGAAGGCGCTCTTCGCGGCGAAATCCGCGCCCAGCCAGAGACGGAGGAAATCCCCGGCGAAGAACATCAGCAGGAGGAAGATGGGGCCGGTCGAGAGGAGCAAGAGCTTCATCGACCGGGCGAAGAGCGTCTCCACCCGGTCGTTCCTGCCGCCCGCGTCGAGGTAGCTGAAGGCGGGGAAGAGGACCATCGACAGGCTGCCGGGAACGACCCCGACCCGGTTGATGGCTTCGTAGGGCGCGCTGTAAAAGGTGACGGCCTCGACGGTGATCAGGGAGCCGATGACGAGCCGGTCCATCGAGGAGGTCACGGCGTAGAGGATGCTGGACAGCCCGAGCCAGCCGCTGAACGAGATGAGCGGCCGGATGAGTTTCCCGTGGAGGACCGGCCGCGTCCGCAGGGCGGGCATGATGCGCAAGCTCAACGCCCCCCAGACGACCAGCGCCGCCGCCCTGGAGGCCACCAGGAGGACGACGATGCCGGGGAGCCCGAACCCCAGGGCGACCCCGGCAAGGGGGAGGACATAGAAGAGAATGTTCACCGGGACCTTGACAGCGTTGACCAGGTCGAACCTCTGCGCCGCTTCGAGGACGCCGCGGAAGGACGAGCTGATGAACATCACCGGCAGCGACAGGCCGACGAGGCGGATCGTCAGGATCGTCTCGCCGATGAACCCTTCGGGGATATTGAGGACGCGGCGGACGATCAGGGGGGCGGCCAGGTACGAAAGGATGGCGGCGAAGAGCCCGATCCCGGTCTGGAGATAGACGGTCGTCCAGAGGGTGCCGGCGAGCTTGTCGTTCTCGTTCCGGCCCAGGGCGTCGGCGATATACCGCGTCGTCGTCCGGCCGAGGCCGAGGTCGAAGAGGCCGAAGTAGCCGAAGACGACCCAGACGAGGGCCAGGATCCCGAAGCGGTCGTTCCCCAGGGCCCGGACGACCATGGGGATGGTGACGAAGCCGACGGCCAGCGGGATGACGAGCCCGAAGAGGTTCAGGACCGTGTTCCGGAAGATGATCTTGTTACGGACGTCCATGGGCGGATCGATAGACCTTTCGCGGCAGGCTACCGCCGTTGGTTAAAACGCCGCACCTTGCGGCAGGAACTCCGGGCGCTTTATCGGCTATTGCGAGTGACGGAATGCCCCTATTATAGCCGAATGTTCGGCCGGCGAAGAGAACGGAGCATGCCATATCATTGCGAGCCCATGATAGGGCCCCCGATACCCCCGGACAATCGTCCGGCCGGATGAATCCGGGGGTGAAAAATCACCCCTTGGCCTAGCCCTTTGGGGGGAGGGAAAACGGGGCCCGGCTACTCCGCCCGTTTCCTTGACACTCCCCAAGCCCTCCTCTATACTCTAATCTATTCTAATCTAATTTCCTGTTTAACAGACGGACCCGGATTTCCATGAAGCTGACAAAAAATGTCCTGAAAAGGGTCGCCGCGGCCGAAGGCATCGCCGTTGAAACGCTGGCCAAACTCGTCGCCCGCGGACTCGCCGTCATCCCCTTCAATCCGAACCACTCCCCCGCCCGTCCCGCCGGGATCGGCAAGGGCCTCAGGACTAAGGTCAATGTCAACATCGGCACGTCGCGCGATTTTCCACTCCTCGCCGACGAGCTGCGCAAGGTCAAGATCAGCCTCGAGTACGGGGCGGACACCCTGATGGACCTGAGCACGGGCGGCGACTTGCGCAAGATCCGCAAGGCCATCCTCGCCCGGACCCCCGTTCCCTTGGGAACAGTGCCCATCTACCAGGCGGCGGTCAAGGCCATCGACCGCGGCGCGACGATCGTCGACATGACCGAAGACGACCTTTTCGAGGCGATCGAATCTCAAGCCCGCGAAGGCGTCGACTTCATGACCGTCCACTGCGGGCTGACCATGAAGGCCATCGACCGCCTGAAACAGCAGGGCCGCGTCGCCGACGTCGTCTCCCGGGGGGGCGCCTTCCATCTCGCCTGGATGCTCCACAACGGCAAGGAGAACCCGTTCTACGCCCGGTTCGATCGCCTGCTCGAGATCGCCCGTCGCTTCAACGTCACCCTCAGCTTGGGCGACGGCCTCCGTCCCGGCTCCATCCTCGACGCCACCGACCGTCCCCAGATCGAGGAACTCCTGACCCTCGGCGAGCTCGTCCAGCGCGCCAGGGTAGCCGGAGTCCAGGTCATGGTCGAGGGTCCTGGCCATGTCCCCCTCGACCAGGTCGAGATGAACATGCATCTCGAGAAACGGGTCTGCCACGGAGCCCCGTTTTACGTCCTCGGCCCCTTGGTCACGGACATCGCCCCGGGCTACGACCACATCGTTTCGGCTATCGGCGGCGCCGTCGCGGCCGCGGCCGGGGCCGATTTCTTATGCTATGTCACTCCCGCGGAGCATCTCGGCCTGCCCACGGAAGACGACGTCAGGGAAGGTCTCATCGCCTCCAGGATCGCCGCCCACGCGGCCGACATCGTCAAGGGCGTCCCCGGCGCCCTCGAGCGCGACCTCGAGCTCGCCCGGGCAAGGAAACGTCTCGACTGGGAGACCCAGAGAAAGCTGGCCATCGACCCCGTGAAATTCGCTGCGGTACGGAAGCGGAGAAAGTCCAAGAGCAAGGCCTGCTCGATGTGCGGGGATTTCTGCGCCATGCGGATCGTCGGCGAATTCCTCAACCCCGGAGGGAAGGCCGATGGCGATTGCTCCTAAAGGACTCCTCTTCGGGACGGCGGGCGTCCCGCTCTCTGCCTCCGAGGACTCCAGCCTGGCCGCGATCGAACGCATCAAAGCCCTCGGGCTCGATTGCCTGGAGATCGAGTTCGTCAAGGGCGTCAAGATGGGCTTCGACACGGCCCGCAAGGTCCGCGAAAAGGCCGTGGCGCTCGGCGTCCGGCTGAGCGTCCACGCCCCCTACTTCATCAATCTTAATTCCGAGGACCCCGGCAAACGCCTCTCGAGCCAGGACCGCCTCCTCAATACGGCCCGCGTCGGCGCCGCCTGCGGCGCGGTGAGCGTCGTCTTCCATGCCGCCTTCTATGGAAAGGACTCGGCCGAAAAAACGTACGCCACCGTCAAGAGGGAGCTGGGGACGGTCCAGTCCATCGTCCGGGCCGAGCGGCTGCCCATCACTCTACGCGTCGAAACCATGGGCAAGCGGTCCCAGTTCGGGTCGCTCGACGAAGTGCTGATGCTCTGCCGCGATGTCGACGGCCTCCAGCCCTGCCTCGACTTCTCCCACCTCTACGCGCGCGAGGGGAAGGTCAACTCGTACACGGACTTCCACAGGGTCCTGAGCAAGGTCGCGAGGAAGCTCG
>MEXZ01000121.1:37844-38008 GCA_001773855.1 Candidatus Aminicenantes bacterium RBG_13_64_14 | reverse complement strand
AAACCCCTTTCGCTCGAGCCGGTCCTCTCATGGAAAGCCCGGATCGCCCAGATCAAAAAGATCCCGGCCGGGGCCTTCGTGGGCTATGGCTGTACGTTCCGCACGACCCGGCCGACAGTCATGGCGGTCGTGCCCGTCGGCTATTTCGACGGCTACGACCGCGG
>MEXZ01000121.1:30897-37689 GCA_001773855.1 Candidatus Aminicenantes bacterium RBG_13_64_14 | reverse complement strand
TTGCGGCCGAGGACCTGGCCGCGCTCGCCGGGACGATCAGCTACGAGATCCTCTCCCGGATCAACCCGCTCGTGCCGCGCGTCGTCGTCTGAAGGTGCCTCGGGGGTCATCCGCGTTCGAGGATATGAAAAAAAATATAATCAAATACTACTATTTAAGTAGGATTTATTATATAATGGCTAGTAGTGAGAGGTGAAACCATGATCATCGACGATAAGACCGATAAGAAGGAAGTCCTGAAGGATATCATCCGCGACCTCCATCGGGGCGGCGACGTCTCCGGAGGAGAGATCGCGGCGATGGAGCAGGAGCTCATGGCCGAAGGAAACCGGCTGGCCCTCGATACGGGAGTCCTGAGCGCGGAGCAGGTCAACCTCCTGCTGACCAACCTTCCCGTGGACATTTCCTTCGTCGACGAGAACGACACCGTCGTCTTTTACTCGGCAACCCGGGAGAGGATTTTCCCCCGTACGCCCGGGGTCATCGGGCGGAAGGTCCAGAACTGCCACCCGCCCAAGAGCCTCGACGTGGTCACTCAGATCCTGACCGCCTTCCGGGACGGAAGCCGGGACGCCGCGGAGTTCTGGATCGAGTTGAACGGGAAGTTCATCCACATCCGCTATTTCGCCCTGAGGGATGGCGGGGGCAAGTACCGGGGCTCGCTCGAAGTCAGCCAGGACGTGACCGGCATCCGGGCCCTCCGTGGAGAGAAGCGTCTCCTCGACTGGGACCCGCCCGGCCTGGATGTTTGACTTCCCCCGGACACGGTGGTATGAATGAAAATTACAAAAGAGGCCGCGAAGAAGCCGGCCAAGAAAAAATAGGGAGTTCTCGATGAAAGAAAGAATCGAACTTGCTTTGACCAAGATCCGCCCCGCCCTCCAAGCGGACGGCGGCGACGTGGAACTCGTGGACGTCGGTGCGGACGGTGTCGTCCGTGTCCGGCTCAAAGGGGCCTGCGGCGGCTGCCCGATGTCCCAGCTCACCCTGAAAATGGGGATCGAGCGGATCCTGAAGAAAGAGGTTCCCGAAGTCACGTCGGTCGAGGCGGTCTGAGCCGTTATTCGCGCGGGGCGGAGGGGTTCCGCCGCCGGCGGGGATTTCGGCCGCGCAGGGAGAGGTCATGAAAAGAGTGTATCTCGATCACATCGCGGCCACTCCTCTGCATCCTGAGGTTTTAGAGGCCATGCGGCTCTGCCTCGGGGACGTCACCGGGAACCCGCAGAGTCTGCATGCCGAGGGCCGCCAGGCCCTTGACTCTGTCGAAGCGGCCCGCGAAGAAGTCGCCGGGCTCGTCGGCGCTCAAAGCTCCGAAATATATTTCGCTTCGAGCGGGACCGAGGCCAATAATTTCGCCGTAAAGGGACTGGCTCTCGGCCAGCAGGCCCGCGGCCGGCACGTCGTCATCTCGGCCATCGAGCACTCCTCGGTCCTCAATTCCGTCAAGGCCCTGGAAAGACAGGGCTTCACGGCGACGCTCGTCCCCGTCGACCGCTTCGGCAGGGTCGATCCGGCCGACGTCGAGAAGGCCCTAACAAAGGAGACGGTCCTTGTCTCCGTCATGACAGCCAACAGCGAGGTCGGGACGGTCCAACCGGTCGCGGCGGTCGCGGCCGTCTGCCGCTCGCGTGGTGTCCTCGTCCACACCGACGCCGTGGCAGCGGCCGGCAGCATCCCGCTGGACGTCAAGGCGCTCGGCGTGGATGCCATGAGCCTGGCAGGCGACCAGTTCTACGGCCCCAAGGGCTCGGCGGCGCTTTTCGTCCGCAAGGGTGCGCGCATCCTGCCGCTCATCGACGGCGGCATCCAGGAAGGCGGACGCCGGGGCGGGACGGAGAATGTCGCCGGCATCGTCGGGATGGGCCGCGCCGCCCGGCTGGCCCGGGAGGAGATGGAAGCGAGGATCGCAGCGCTCGTTCCCTTGAGGGACCGCCTCCTCGAAGAGCTCCCCGGTCGCGTAGGGCACGTGATCGTGACGGGATCCCGGACGGAGCGCCTTCCCCACCATGCCAGCTTCTGCATCGAGTTCGTGGAGGGCGAGGCCATGCTCCTGAGCCTGGACATGAAGGGCGTCGCCGTATCGAGCGGTTCCGCCTGCACGTCCAAGGCCCTGAAGGCCTCCCACGTCCTCCTGGCCATGGGGCTCGACCACGCCACGGCCCAAGGCTCCCTCGTCTTCAGCCTGATCCAAGGGACTTCCGCCGAAGACGTGGATTATCTGCTGGACGTCTTTCCTCCGGCGATCGAGCGGCTCCGAGGCATGTCTCCGCTCTACACCCAGTACCTGAAAGAGAGAGGGTCATAATGTACAGCGACAAAGTCATGGACCATTTCGCCAACCCCCGCAACGTGGGCGTCCTTCCCGAGGCCGACGGCGTCGGTCAGGTCGGCAATCCCGTGTGCGGCGATATGATGACGTTCTACATCAAGGTCAAGGATGACCGGCTGGAGGACGTCAAGTTCCAGACCTTCGGCTGCGGCGCCGCCATCGCCGTTTCCAGCATGGTCAGCGAGATGGCCAAGGGCAAGACGCTCAGCGAGGCGATGGCCATCACCAACGACCTCGTGGCCGAGGAGCTCGGCGGGCTGCCCAAAAATAAGATGCACTGCTCGAACCTCGGCGCCGACGCCCTTCACGAAGCCATCAAAAATTTCCAGGATAAACGGGAGGGCCGCGCGCCCCGCGTAGGCGTACCCGCCGACGCCCACGAACACGAAGGCGGCGCTTGCCCTTACTGCGACTCCTCCCTCGAGGAGGAGGACAAGACCTTCTGCCGGGCCTGCCGTGTCGAGTTCGAGGAATGCCCCTCCTGCGGCGGGATCACGAAGAAGGGCGACACGAAGTGCCTTCATTGCGGAAAACCGATGAAGGGCTAGGTCCCGAGACGGCTGCCGGGAAGTGGGAAAACCCGTGAACGAACTGAACACTCTCGAGAGGATCGCCGAGCTCAAGCGGAGGAGAAACGCCGTCATCCTGGCCCACAACTACCAGCTCCCCGAAGTCCAAGACGCCGCCGACTTCGTCGGAGACTCCCTCGAGCTCAGCCGGAAGGCCGCCGTTCTCGAAGCCGAAGTCATCGTCTTCTGCGGCGTCCACTTCATGGCCGAGACGGCCGCCGTCCTCTCGCCGTCGAAGACGGTGCTCCTTCCCGAGGCCGCCGCCGGCTGTCCGATGGCCGATATGATCAACGCCCGCGAGCTCCGCGCCTGGAAAGAGCGTTACGCCGGGCTCAAGGTCGTCTGTTACGTCAACACGAGCGCCGAGGTCAAGGCCGAAAGCGATATCTGCTGCACGTCCTCGAACGCGGTCAATGTCGTCAACTCCCTGGGCGTCGACGAAGCCCTCTTCGTCCCCGACAAGAACCTGGCCGCGTGGGTCGCCCGGGAGACGGGAAAAAAGCTCATCGCCTGGGACGGTTACTGCCACGTCCACCACAAGTTCACCCCCGGGGACATCCTCGCGGCGAAGGCCCTCCATCCGGACGCCGAGGTCTGGGTCCACCCCGAGTGCCCCCTGGACGTCATCGACCTCGCCGACAAGGTCCTGTCAACGGGAAAGATGGTCCTCGAGGCGAGGGCGACGTCCCGGCGGGAGGTCATCGTCGGCACCGAGAAGGGCATCCTCTACCGGCTCGGCCGGGAGAACCCGGCGGTGAAATTCTTTCCCGGGCGGGACGCGGCGCTCTGCGTCCACATGAAAATGACAACGCTCGCCAAGGTCCTGCGGGCGCTCGAAACGGATACCACGCGTATCGTCGTCCCCCCGGAGATCGCCGACCGGGCCCGAGGGGCCATCCAAGCCATGCTACAAATTCCCTAAAGGAGATACCTCGATGAAGAAGATGACCGAAGAAAACGTCAAGGCCGCCCTCGCCGGTGAGAGCCAGGCCCATATCAAGTACCTGGCCTTCGCCGACAAGGCCGCCGCCGAGAAGCTGCCCAACGTCGCCCGCGCCTTCAAGGCCAACGCCTACGCCGAGCAGATCCATGCCACGAACCATCTCAAGACGCTTGGCGGCATCGGCTCCACCAAGGGCAACCTCGACGCGGCCGTCGGGGGAGAGAACTTCGAGATCGAAGAGATGTACCCGGCCTACCTCGTCGTGGCCCAGGCCCAGGGCGAGAAGACGGCCGAGATGTTCTTCAACTGGGCGTTAGCCGCCGAAAAAGTCCATGCCGGCATCTACCGGGGCGCTCGCGCGGCCGCGGAGGCGGGCCGGGACATCGACTTCAAGCCCGTCCATGTTTGCTCCGTCTGCGGCTTCACTATGGAAGGCGACGCGCCGGACAAGTGCCCCGTCTGCGGTACTCCGAAAGACAAATTCGTCACGTTCTGAAAAAGAATTTCAGGGAGGTTCAGATGGCCATCGATAAGAAACTGGCGGCCTGGCAGGTCCTGGGCGTGGCCATTCGGTCCGAAGTCGACGCCGCCGCTTTCTACGCGCGGCTCCAGGAGCGGGTGAAGAACGTCATCCTCGTCCAGAAAATCAAGTTCCTGGCCATGGAGGAGGAGCACCACAAGAAGATCCTCGAGCGTCTCCTCGGGCAGAAATATCCGGAAAAGCCCAAGGACGTGCCCAAGTCGTCGCTGATGCCCCCGATCGCGGTTTCGCTCGGCACCGAGCCCACGGTCCCGGCCCTCTTCGAGGCGGCCCTTAAAGCCGAGGAGGCGGCCGAGGCATTTTACAACGAGGCCGGCGGGAGGGCGGAGGACGAGGCGAGCCGGAAGATCCTGGCCTACCTCGGCCGCGTCGAGAGGAGCCACCAGGCCATGATCAAGTCGGAACTCGAACTCCTCCTGAAGTTCCCCGACTATTACAGCGTCGATGACTTCCATCTTGGCGAAGACCTCTTCCACGTCGGGCCCTGACGCGGGGAGGCGGGGAGAGGTCATGGAGCCGGCGCCCCGGCGCATCGGTCGGATCATCGAGCTCCTCCGGGAGCACTATCCGCAAGCCCGGACCGCCCTCGAATTTCGCAACCCGCTCCAGATCCTCATTGCCACGATCCTGGCCGCCCAGTGCACGGACGAGCGGGTCAACCGGATCACGCCGGGGCTCTTCCGGAAATACCCGACGGCGGCCGCCTTCGCCGGAGCCGACCGGACTGAGCTCGAGCAGGAGATCCGCTCGGCCGGTTTTTTCCGGAACAAGGCCAAGAATATCATCGGCGCGGCCCGCCGGATCGTCGAGACATACGGCGGCGCCGTCCCGGATTCCATGGAGGCGCTCGTCACGCTGCCCGGGGTGGCCCGCAAGACGGCCAACATCGTCTTGGCCGCTGGCTACGGCAAAGCCGAGGGGATCGCCGTCGATACCCACGCCGGGCGCCTCTCCCGGCGCCTCGGGCTGAGCCGGCACGAGGACCCGGTCAAAGTCGAGCGCGACCTCCTGAAATTGGTCCCCAAGGACGACTGGCTGGATTTCAACTTCCTGCTCGTCGAACACGGCCGGGCCCTCTGTCCGGCGCGCAAGCCGAAGTGTCCGGACTGCTTCCTGCGGCGGCTCTGCCCTTCGGCCGCGGCCCTTATTTCAGGCGGAAAACCGAAATGATCCGCGAGGCCATGCTCTGGGAACCGCTCGAGGGCGGGAAGGTCCAATGCCGGCTCTGCGCCCATCGCTGCGTCATCGCGCCCGGCAAGCAGGGGATCTGCGCCGTCCGCGAAAACCGTGACGGGAGTCTCCGGACGCTCGTCTACGGCGAGGTCGTCGCCGCGCACGTCGACCCCATCGAAAAGAAGCCGCTTTATCATTTTTTCCCCGGCTCCAAAGCCCTGTCCGTCGCTACGGCGGGCTGCAACTTCCGCTGCGGCTTCTGTCAGAACTGGCAGATCTCTCAAGCGTCCCGGCGGAAGGGCGGCGGGATCGCGGGCGAGCCGTTCGCCCCCGAGGACATCGTCCGGGCCGCCCTCGACCAGGGCTGCCGGAGCATTTCTTATACCTACACCGAGCCGACGATTTTCTTCGAGTACGCTTACGATACGGCCAGGCTCGCCAAAGAGGCGGGCCTTCTCAATAATTTCGTCACCAACGGCTACATGACGGCCGAGGCCCTGGAGACTATCCGGCCCTATCTCGACGCCGCCAACGTCGACCTCAAGGCGTTCAAAGACGAAACCTACAGAACGGTCTGCGGGGGCCGGCTCGAACCCGTCCTCGAAACCATCCGCCTGATGCGCCGGCTCGGCATCTGGGTCGAGGTCACGAGCCTCGTCGTCCCCGGCCTCAACGACGGGGCGGAGGAGATCACCGGGATCGCCCGCTTCATCGCCTCGGTGGACCCCGACATCCCCTGGCATCTCAGCCGTTTCCACCCGGATTACCAATATACCCAAGCGCCACCGACGCCCGTCGCCGCCCTCCGGGCCGCCGCCGAAACGGGCCGGCGCGAAGGCCTGCGATATATCTACATCGGCAACGTTCCCGGCGAGTCGGAAGACACGCTCTGCCGGACTTGCGGCCTCGCCCTCATCCGCCGCCGGGGTTTCTCGGTCGGCGGGACCACCCTCCGGGATTCGCGCTGCCCGTCCTGCGGCACCGCGCTCGCCGGCCGGTTCAGCTGACTCTTATCTCGTCTTCTTTTCCTATAGGATTCCTGTATAATAATCCTTTTCGAGGAGGTCCCCATGAATTTGAAAATACGATTTCAAGCGGCTCTCATCTTTATTATAGTCCTGGGATTGATTGTTCCGAGCCGGGTCCTCGCCCAGGGCCGGCAGGGCCCGCCGCCGGAATTGAATGATCTCGCCGCGGCCTACGCGATCAAGGACGCTTCGGCCCGGATCAAGGAATT
>MEXZ01000121.1:29008-30598 GCA_001773855.1 Candidatus Aminicenantes bacterium RBG_13_64_14 | reverse complement strand
GAATTGAATGATCTCGCCGCGGCCTACGCGATCAAGGACGCCTCGGCTCGGATCAAGGAATTCGAAAGGATCAAGGCCGCTTACCCGAACAGCCAGTTCGCGGCAGCGATCGAGAGAAGCATCCTCGAGGCCAAGCTCAAGGCCCTGCCGTATCACCCGGAGCCGTTCAAGGCGCCGGCCGATTGGAAAGGCAAGGCCGTGCTCGCCGAGCTCTTCACGGGTTCGGAGTGTCCTCCCTGCGTCGGCGCCGATCTCGCCTTTGACGGGCTTGTCGAGTCCGTCCCGGCGAAGTACCTGGTCATCCTCGTCTACCATCTGCCCATTCCCCGGCCGGACCCGATGATGAATCCGGCCACCAAGACGCGGCAGGATGTCTACGGCGTCAAAAGCACGCCGACGGTTCTCTTCGACGGGGCGAACAGGATGGTCGGAGGAGGGAACCGCGTCATGGCCGAGGGCAAGTTCGCGGAGTACAAGACCGCCGTCGAACCGCTCCTTTCTGCCGCACCGGAGGTCTTGCTGAAAGTCCGGGCTTCCCTGGCCCGGGGTGCGGTCAAGGTCGCCTATGAGTTCGACAGGGTGGTGCCGGGTGCGGAATACCACCTTGTCCTCGTCCAGGACGAGCAGGAGCACAAGGGCTCGAACGGCCTCGTCTCCCACAAGATGGTCGTCCGCGACCTGGTCACCGTCGATCCGGCCGCTCCGAAGACGGCGACGTTCGACCTGGCCGCCTCGGAAAAGGCCGCCGACGCCTACCTGACCGAGTTCGAGAAGACCTACACCCGGGTCCCGAACTTCAAGTGGGCTGTCCGGCGAAACGCCATCCCGCGGCAAGGCCTCAAGGTCGTCTTTTTCGTCCAGGACAAGGAGACCAGGAAAGTCCTCAACGCTGTCGTCGCCGACGTCATGTAGGGAAGGGCCGCCCGCCCGCTCGGCCGCCGGACCCGCGTTCGGGCTGACTTTTTGGGGCGGTTGGGGTAAGATTTCCTAAGGAGCCTTGAGGACCCTCATGGAAAGATATAGAATTCTCCCCCACACGGCCGACGGCAAGTTCCAGGCCTACGGGGCGACGCTCGAGGAGGCGTTCGGGAACGCCGCCCTGGCCATGTCGTCGCTCATGTGGGATTGGTCGAAGGTCGAACCGAGGGGCCGTCATTTCGTCCATGTCAGGGGCATCGACAGGGAACAGCTCCTGGTCAAGTTTCTCGGCGAGACCATCTACCTCTTCGAGACCAAGCAGTTCCTCCTGGCGAAAGTCGACGGGCTCAAGATCCATCCGGAATTCGAGGGCTTCAGCCTCGAGGCCCTCCTCGGCGGCGACACCCTGTCCGACCGCTACGAGCTATTCGGCGACGTCAAGGCCGTGACCTATCACGAACTGAAGATCGAAGAGTGCGGCGGCTTCACCGTCCAGGTCGTCGTGGACATGTGAGGAAAGCCATGGACCTTAAACGAATTAGCGACAATGTCTGGGAGATCCCGAAACAGGGCGAAATGAGGGTCCCGGCCGTCATCTACTCGTCGGCCCGGCTCCTCGACGACATCCGTCGCGACATGACCCTGACCCAGGCCCGGAATGTCGCCTGCCTG
>MEXZ01000121.1:24786-28985 GCA_001773855.1 Candidatus Aminicenantes bacterium RBG_13_64_14 | reverse complement strand
CGTCATGCCCGACGCCCACCAGGGCTACGGTTTCCCGATTGGCGGCGTGGCCGCCTTCGACCTCGATACGGGCATCATCTCACCGGGAGGCGTCGGCTACGACATCAACTGCGGCGTCCGCTTGCTCAAGACCGATTACATGGAGCAGGACGTCGCCGGAAAGCGCAAGGAGCTCCTGGCCGAGATCTTCAAGGAGGTCCCCGCCGGAGTGGGGAAGGGGGGGGTCACCAAGCTCAGCCGGGGCGTCCTCAAGGAGATCCTGGTCAAAGGCGCCGAGTGGGCCGTCGAGAACGGCTACGGCCGGAAAGAGGACCTCGAGCGGACCGAGGAGTACGGTCGGATGAAGGACGCCGCCGCCGACGCCATTTCGGACAGGGCCATGGAGAGAGGCCTGCCCCAGCTCGGGACATTGGGTTCCGGAAACCACTTCCTCGAGATCCAGAAAGTCCACGAGATCTACGATGAGACCGCGGCCCGAGCCTTCGGCATCCGCTCCGCCGGCCAGGTCCTGGTCATGATCCACTGCGGCAGCCGGGGGTTCGGCCACCAGGTGGCCACCGACTATATCGAAGCCATGGAAAACGCCTTCGGGGTCAAGGGCCTGCCCGACCGCGAGCTCGTCCACGCCCCCTTCAAGTCCCCTCAGGGTCAGCAGTATTACCGGTCGATGTGCGCGGCGGTCAACTACGCCTTTGCCAACCGCCAGATGATCGCCCACTGGGTCCGCGACGTCTTCGCCAGGGTTCTCGGCACCTCCAAGGGGATGGACCAAGTCTACGACGTCTGCCACAACGTGGCCAAGGTCGAGACGCACCAGGCGGGCGAACGCTCGAGGAGGCTCGTCGTCCACCGGAAGGGGGCGACGCGGAGCTTCGGCCCCGGCCGGCCCGAGATCCCCGAATGCTACCGCTCCGTGGGCCAGCCGGTCATCATCCCCGGCAGCATGGGGACGGCGTCGTTTATCCTGGCCGGGACGCAGGAGGCCGAGGGGCTGAGCTTCAGCTCCACGGCCCACGGCGCCGGCCGGGTCATGTCCCGGCACGAGGCCGTCCGCCGTTTTCGCGGCGAGAGGATCCGGGACGACCTGGCCCGCAAGGGGATCGAGCTCAGGTCGACGAATTGGAAGGGTGTCGCCGAGGAGGCGTCCGAGGCCTACAAGGACGTCGACGAGGTCGTCCGCGTATCCCATGAGGTCGGGCTCGGCCGCCTCGTCGCCAAGGTCGTCCCCATCGGCGTCATGAAGGGCTAGACCTTGACCGGGGACTTTCCCGGATCCGAGGAGCTCCGTCGTCCGCGGCCGGTTTTTGCCGCGGTCTTGCCCAGGAGAGACTCGGCGCTTAAACAGTTCAAAATGTCGCCGGGCCCGAGCCAGGCCCGGCGGGCGATGCCCAGGCCGAAACGCATCATGGCCAGCCCGTCCGCGAAGTGCGTATCGGTCCCCATCGTGATCTTGACGCCTTTTTCTTTGGCCTTTTTGAGGCGGAGCTCGTCGAGGTCCAGCCGGTCGCAATAGGAGTTAAGCTCAAGCGCCTTGCCGAGGCGGGCCGCCCCGTCGATGACCCTTTCGATGTCCACGTCGTAGCCTTCGCGTCCGGAGATCAGCCGGCCCGTCGGATGGGCGATCGTCCGGACGTAGGGATTCTCCAGGGCCTTGAGCATCCGCTCGGTCACGTTCTTCCTGAAACCCGAATGGACGGCGGCGACGACAAAGTCCAGCCGGCCGAGGAGTTCGTCGGGGAAATCCAAGGAGCCGTCGGTCCGAATGTCGACTTCGCTTCCCTTGAGGATGCGGAACCCCTTGAGCGTTCTGTTGAACGCCTCGATCTCTTCGATCTCGGCCGCGAGCCGGTCCGCCGCCAGGCCATGGGCGTAATTGGCCGCCTGGGAGTGGTCGCAGATCGCGACGTAGGAGTAGCCCATCTTCCGGGCCAGGCCGACGACCTCGGCCAAGGTCAGGTCGCCGTCGCTCGCCCGGGTGTGGACGTGGAGGTCGCCCTTGATGTCCCCGGTCTCGACGAGACGCGGCAGGCGGCCTTCCCGAGCGAGTTCAACTTCGCCGCGGTCCTCGCGCATCTCCGGCGGCACCCAGGGCATCTTCAGGACCCGGTAACAGTCCTCCTCCTCCCGGGCCGCCAGGCGCTTCGCGCCGCGGAAGACCCCGTATTCGGAGATCTTGAGACCGCGGTCCTTGGCCAGGCCGCGGAGTTTGATGTTGTGGGCCTTGGAGCCCGTGAAATAGAGCAGCGCGGCTCCGTAGGCCGCCCCGTCGACGACCCGAAGATCGACCTGGCGCTCGGTTTCGCCGGCCCGGACGACGATCGAACCCTTGGTCTCTCCGGCCGCCAGGACGCGGACGGTGTCCGGGTGGCGGGCGAAATAGCGGACGATCTCCGCCCCGTTTTTTCCGCAGGCCAGGATATCGATGTCGCCGACGGTCTCTTTCATGCGGCGAAGGGACCCGGCGGCCGAGACACGGCTGATGCCGGGCGCTTTTTCGAGATAGGCGATGACCTCGTCGGCGACGCGGGCGGCCTCGCAAATGGAGATCCGTTCGGCCCCGCGCTCCCGGGCCTCGATGCCCTTGCGGATGTTCTCGACCTTCTTCTCGCCCATGCCGGGGAGCCCGGCCAGCGAGCCGTCGGCGATCGCGCGCTTGAGGCCGGCGAGGTCCTTGACGCCGAGCTCCTTGTGCATAAAATGGACGGTCTTGCCGCCGAGACCCTGGATCTCGAGCAGGCCGAGCAGGCTCTCGGGGACATCCTTCATGACCTCGGCGTATTTCGTCATCTTCCCGGTCCCGAGATATTCCGCGATCTTCTTGGCCAGCCCCTCGCCGATGCCGGGGACCGTTTCGAGCTGGCCCTGCCGGGCGACCTCACCGATGTCTTCGGTCATGTCCTGGAGGATGCGGGAGGCCTTCCGGTAGGCGACGACCTTGAAGCCCGTCTCGCCCCGGATCTCGAGGGCGTCGGCGATCTTGTCGAACATCCCGGCGATTTCCCGGTTCTTCATCGTCCTGTCCCTCTGCTCTCTAAGTTACCCCAAACGAGCGCGACTTGAAAGCCGCTGGCCATACCTGGGGGGCCGCGGAATAGGAGCTGAGGGTATCGTCTGAGTGAGCATAAGCGGTGATTTAGTCGATCAGAAACCGGACGAGGGCAGTTTCAGGGGAAACCGCCAAAACGTGTTTGAGCTCGGCGTAGCGCACGCCGAGCGAGTTGTTTTGGTGCCGAGTCCGGTGCGCTGATCGGCGTAAAAAATCACCGCAGCGAACGTAGACGATGCCCGCGGCTCCTCCGCGGCCCACTGAGCTGCGAGCTCGATTTGACAATTCTTTCGCCGCCTCTTAAGGTAGAGGCGCCATGAAAGTCGTTCTGGCCGGATACAACGTCGACAGCGCCGTCCTCGACGAGCTCAAGAAGAATTCTCCTCCTCGCGAGGATGTGACGCCCGAAACCTTGTCCGCGTCCTACGCCCGGATCTCCCGTGATCCGCGTCCGGCCGACGAGCTCAGGGCCGCGGCCCGGGCCGAGGTCGACCGGGCCCGGCGCTCCAACCAGTCCATAATCTTCAAGATGGGACACCATTCCGTGGCCGAACACGCCGTCTTCAATTTCGACGTCATCGGGATCAGCCGGCTGGCCATCGAGGAGATCGAGCGCTTCCGGCTCTGTTCCTTCACCGAAAAGTCGCAGCGCTACATCACCCTCGGCGCGGACTTCGTCATCCCCGAAGAAGTGCGCCGGGCGGGGAGGGAGGACCTCTTCGTCGGAACGGTCAAGGCCCAGAATGCCTTCTATCACCGGCTTTACGAACGCCTCAAGCCGTTCGTCTTCGAGAAATTTTCGGACGCCGCCGCCAACCCGAAAAACCACTCCATCCTCGACGGCTGGGCCAAGGAAGACGCCCGCTACATTGTCAGCCTGGCCACGGAAGGCCAGCTCGGCCTGACCCTGAACGCCCGCAACCTCGAGCTCCTCGTCCGTCGTTTCGCGGCCAAAGGCCTCGAGGAGCTCCGGGCGTTCAACGTCAAGATCCATGCCCTGGCCAAGGGCGTCGCCCCGTCCATCATCCTGTTCACCGACCCGAACGAATTCGACGCGGCGACCTACCCCGATATCGCCGTCGCGGCGGACAAGCTGGCGGCACCGGGCGGGGGCGGGAAGCGGCGGGCCGGCGCAGCCAAGGAGGTCGTCCTG
>MEXZ01000121.1:14534-24725 GCA_001773855.1 Candidatus Aminicenantes bacterium RBG_13_64_14 | reverse complement strand
GCCTCTCTTATAAGGAATGCCTGGAGCGTTTGAAGAACGCCGGGCCGTCAGTCCGGAAGGACATCGTCCGCCTGGTTTTCAAGCGGATGGAATTCTACGATTTTCCGCCGCGCGAATTCGAGCACGCCGAGCTCGTTTACGACCTCGTCGTCTCCGCGTCGTGCTTCGCCCAGCTCAAGCGGCACCGGATGGCCACCTTGACCTGGCAGCGCTACGACCCCGGCCTGGGTGTAACCGTCCCGCCGTCGGTCCTGGAGATCGGTGCCGAGAAAGAATTCCGGGCCGTCATCGACCGGACGAACGAGACCCACGCCGTGCTCGAAAAGGAGATCGGTCCGGCGGCGGATTATGTCCTGACCAACGCCCACAGGCGCCGGGCCCTGCTTAAGGTCAACGTCCGAGAGCTCTACCACCTCTCCCGGCTCCGGGAGGACGCCACGGCCCAGTGGGAGATCCGGCGGGCCGCGGTCGAGATGTCCCGTCTGGCCAAGAAGGCCATGCCGCTGACCTGCCTCATGCTCGGGGGAAAAGACGCCTATCCCGGGATCTACGCCAAGGTCTTCGGCCGCCCGCCGAAGATGTCTCCTCCCAAGATCTTTCAATGAACGGGGAAAAGGGACGAAGCGGCTAGCCGCTCCGGGTTCCGTTTTTCCGCCTGAGGGCGAAGGCCGCCGCGAAGAGCGAGACGAGCGCGCCCGCCCCTCGGGCCGCGTCGACGGGGGACAGGCCGTGCCAAGTCATCCCCCTGACGGCGTCGACGGCATGGAAAGACAGCACGCTGATGAACGACGCCGAAAGATAGGCGGCGAGTCCGATCCCGACCCACCACAACAAGAGGCGAGAGCCCGGCTTTCTCAGCGCCCTTATAAAGAGGAAGAAGAGCCCCACGGCCGCCGCGGCCACGGCGGCCATCAGCGCTTTCTGGAAGGGCTTGCGGAGATCGTAAAGGTTTCCCTCCTCGGCCAGTCGGCGGCCCCACGCGGCCAGATGCCCGACGACGCCGGAGAGTTCGAGGAAAGCGCCGATGACGAAGACGGCCGCGAACGCCAGCCAGATCGTCCGCTCCCTCGTCTCTGTCGGGGCCGCATCCGGCCTCTCGCGGCCGGCCTTCGCCCGGCAGAAGGCAGCCGAAGAGATGAGGATGACGAAAATGACGGGATGGGCCCACGGCGAGGGACCGCGGCGCGGGCCCCGCTCGGCCGCCTTCGCCGCATCGTCCTCCGCCGCGGAGGTCGACGCATAAACGCTCGTCCTTCTAAACGGAGGGGCCGCGCTGCCCGCGTCCGCCGGTTTCACCGGAATGAGCTTCGTGTGCGCGGCCAGCGTCCGGTCCTGCCAGCTCCCTGTGGGAGAGAGGTAGATGACAGCGGAGACGAATACGAGGTTGCTATTGTCCAGGCTCTCGAAGCGGAAGAGATAAGTCCCGCCGCAGGCCGCCTCTCGTGCGGGGCCGGAAGAGGCGACGCGCTCCCGAAGCCTCCGGTTGGTTCCCGCCCGGTGAAGGGTGCAGCTGATCTCGGTCGCTCCGACGGACTTGTCCAGCTTGACCCGGATCTCGAGCGGCTGCCCGACGACCGCCGCCTCCGGCGCCTCGACGGTGAGCCAGCCGGGGCGATGTTCCGTGCGGTCGAGGAGCGCCCATGTCGCGGCGAAGACGAGGACGAGGGCGGCGACGGATCCCGCGCGCCGCGATTTTCTTGTCAGCTCCCTCTCCATGCCGGGCTTCGCGCGATGACGACCGGCTCAGGCCTCGGGCTCGAGGACGAAGACGCGCCGCCCCCTGACTTCGATGCGGCCCTCGAAATAGAGCCGGACGGCTTCCGGATAGATCCGGTGCTCTTCGACGAGAATGCGGGCGGCCAGGGTCTCCTCCGTGTCGTCCTGGAGGAGGGGCACGACGGCCTGGAGGATGATGGGGCCCATGTCGACCTCGGCGGCGACGAAGTGGACCGTGCATCCTGAAAAGCGGACGCCCCAGTCGATGGCTTTCTGCTGGACGTGGAGGCCGGGGAAAGACGGCAGGAGCGCGGGGTGGATGTTGACCAGCCGGTGCTTGAAGGCGTCGCAGAGCTCCGGCGTCAGGACTTTCATGTAACCGGCCAGGCAAACGAGGTCGATCCGCCTTTCGTCGAGCTGCCCGATGATCGCTCTGTCGTAATCCTCGCGGGTGGCGAAAAGCTTGGGGTTGAGGGCGAGGGTCTCAAGGCCCCATTCGCGGGCCTTGCCGAGGCCGGGGGCATCCTCTTTATTGCTGAAGACGAGGCCGATGTCCGCGTTGATATCGCCCCTCCGGACCGCCTCGCGGATGGCCATGAAGTTCGAGCCGCGGCCGGAGAGGAAGATGGCGATGCGGCCCCTTTTACGGGGACTCCGGAAGACAACGTCGTCCATGATCCCTCCCTAAATCCGGACCTTGAAAAAATTCGGCAGGGCGTCTTTCCAGACCTGGAAAGCCTTTTCGACGGGGAGGCGAAGGAGCTTTCGGCCGCGATGCTCGACCGCGATCTCGGTCCCGCCTGTCTCGCCGACGGCCCTGGCTGGGACCTCCTTCCGCCGGGCCAATTCCCGCAGATTGTCGAGGTCCTTTTTCCGGCACGTCATGAGAATCCGGGACTGGGTCTCGCCGAAAAGCAGGGTGTCAGGCCGGATGGAGTCCTCGAGGGCGATGGAGCAGCCGATTTTCTTCCGGCCGTGGAAGGCGCATTCCGCGAGGGCCACCGCCAGGCCTCCCTCGGAAAGGTCGTGGGCTGACCGGACAAGCCCGGCCTCGATGGCGTCCAAGCAGAATTCTTGATGGCGTTTTTCGCGCTCCAGGTCGATCGAGGGCGGGGCACCGGCTTCGAGGTCGTGGACGACCCTGAGGTATTCCGACCCGCCCAGTTCCTCACGGTTCTCGCCGATGAGGACGACGACATCCCCGGCGGCCTTGAAGCCGGGGCTGACGGCCTTGCGGATGTCATCGAGGATGCCGACGATCCCCAGCACGGGCGTAGGGTGGATGGAGAGCCCCTCCGTATCGTTGTAGAAGCTGACGTTGCCGCCGGTGACCGGGATGTCGAAGGCCCGGCAGGCCTCGGCCAGGCCGTCGACGGCCTGCTCGAACTGCCACATGACCTCGGGCTTTTCGGGGTTGCCGAAATTCAGGCAATTGGTGACGCCGATCGGCCGGGCCCCGATGCAGGCGAGGTTGCGGCAGGCTTCGGCGACAGCGATCTTGGCTCCCGTTTTCGGATCGAGCTGGGTATAAAGGGAATTTCCGTCCAGCGTCATGGCCAGGGCCTTCTTCGAACCCTTGATCCGCAGCAGGGCCGCGTCCGCCCCGGGCAGGAAGACCGTGTTGACCTGGACCATGTGGTCGTACTGCCGAAAAACCCATTCCTTGTCGGCGATCGTGGGAGAGGCGAGCAGTTTCAGGAAGACGTCGTCATAATCCTGAGGAAGAAGCAGCGCCGGGAGGGCCGTTCCGCCGACGGGCGCGGCGGGCGCCTGGCTCGGCCTGCGGTAGGCGGGGCAGAGGTTGACGACGGCGTCGACCGGGATGTCGACGACGACCTCGCCCTTTAAGCTGATCCGGGCCCGGCCGCCCTCGACGACCTCTCCGATGACGGGCGCGTCAAGGTCCCATTTCGCGAAGACTGCCTGGACCGCCCGGACCTTTTCCGGCGTGGCCACCAGGAGCATGCGCTCCTGCGATTCCGAGAGCAGGATCTCGTAGGGGGTCATGCCGGCTTCGCGCTGGGGGACCTTGTCGAGGTCGACGACGATACCCATGCCGCCCTTGGCCGCCATCTCGGTCGTCGAGCAGGTCAGGCCGGCGGCGCCCATGTCTTGGATACCGACGATGAGGCCGCGGTCCATGACCTCGAGACAGGCCTCGAGGAGGAGTTTCTCCTTGAAGGGGTCGCCGACCTGGACGTTCGGCCTCTTGTGCTCCGTCTCCTTGCCGAATTCGGCCGAGGCCATGGTCGCGCCGTGGATGCCGTCCCGGCCCGTCTTGGCCCCGACGTAGAGGACCTTGTTCCCGGAGCCCTCGGCCTTGGCGTAGAAGATCTTGTCCTTGTCGGCCAGGCCCAGGCAGAAGACGTTGACCAGGGGGTTGAGGTTGTAGCACGGGTTGAAATAGACCTCGCCGCCGACGGTCGGGACGCCGATCGAATTCCCATAGCCGGCGATCCCGGACACGACCCCCTCCATGACCGACCTGTTCTTGGGGTCGTCGGGAGGGCCGAAGCGCAGGGAGTCGAGGACGGCGATGGGCCGGGCGCCCATGGTGAAGATATCGCGCAGGATCCCGCCGACGCCGGTGGCCGCACCCTGGTAGGGCTCGATATAGGAAGGATGATTGTGGGATTCGATCTTGAAGACGATGACCTGGCCGTCGCCGATGTCGAGGATGCCGGCGTTCTCCCCCGGCCCCTGGACGACGCGCTTCCCTTCGGTCGGCAGCTTCTTGAGATGGATGCGGGAGCTCTTGTAGCCGCAGTGTTCCGACCACATGACCGAGAAGATGCCGAGCTCGGTCAGGTTCGGCTCGCGGCCGATCATGCCGACGATGAGCCCGTATTCGCCTTCGGTGAGGCCGTGCTGATCGAGGGTCTTCTTGTCAATCATGGCGGGCCCTTTCCCGGCGGACGGGGCGGCGGGCCGGCTTCCGCCGTCCAAGGCTGAGGATGAGGGAAGCGAAGATCGTCCGGCCGTCCTCGCTCCCGAGCAGGGCCTCCGCAGCGCGCTCCGGGTGGGGCATCAAGCCGAGGACGTTACTTTCCCGGTTCCGGATGCCGGCGATATTCCCGAGGGAACCGTTGACGTTGGCCTCCTCGGTGATGTTCCCTGCGGCGTCGCAATAGCGGAAGACGATTTGCCCGTGTCGCTCCATGTCCTTTAGGACGCGGGCCGGCGCGTAGTAATTGCCGTCGAAGTGGGCGATGGGGATCCGGAGGACTTGACCCTTGCGGCCGGCCCGGGTGAAGGCTGTCTTCTCGTTCTCGATCCGGATGTGGACGTGCCGGCAGAGGAACTTGAGGTTCTTATTCCGGATCATGGCCCCGGGCAGGAGGCCGAGCTCGAGGAGGATCTGGAAACCGTTGCAGATGCCCAGGACATGGCCGCCCTTGCGGGCGAAGGCCTTGACTTCCTGCATGAGAGGGGAGAAGCGGGCGATGGCTCCCGAGCGGAGGTAGTCGCCGTAGGAGAAACCTCCCGGCAGGACGACGCAGTCGACGCCCTGAAGATCGTGGTCCTTATGCCAGAGCAGGACGGTCGGGCTCTTCATCACGTTCTGCAGGGCGTAGAGCGTGTCGAAATCACAGTTGGAACCGGGGAATTGGACGACTCCGAATTTCATGGCGGCGGCCCTTACCGGCCCTTGATGATCTGCCAGTCGAACTTCTCGATGATGGGGTTGGCCAGGACCCTGCGGGCGATCTCGGGGACGAGGGCCTCGGCCTCTTTCTTCGTCGCCCCTTCGAGCTCGAGCTCGAAAACCTTGCCCTGCCGGACGTCCTTGACGACACCATAGCCCATGGTGTGGAGCGCGTTCTTGACGGTCTGCCCTTGCGGGTCGAGGACGCTATCCTTGAATGATACGAGGATTCTAACTTTCATCGCGGAAAACCCTTTCGAAAATGTAGTCGATCCTATCGAGGTACGGGGCCAGGGAGAAGCAGCGCTCGATGTCCTTCGGCCCGAGGACGCGCGCGACATCGGGGTCGGCGGAGACGAGCTCGCGGAAATCGAGGCCCTCCTTCCAGGCCTTGAGGCTGCTCCTCTGGACGACCTGGTAGGCCTCCTCGCGGGCCAAGCCATTCTTGGTCAAGGCCAGGAGAACGCTCTGGGAGAAAATAAGGCCCCGGGTCGCGCCGATGTTGGCCTTCATACGGTCGGGATGGACGACCCAGTTCCCGATGATGTCGGCGGCGTCGGCCAGAAGAAAATCGGTCAGGATGAATGAGTCCGGGAAAACGATCCGCTCGGCCGAGGAGTGGGAGATGTCCCGCTCGTGCCAGAGGGCGACGTTCTCCAGGCCGACCTGGGCGTTGGCGCGGACGAGGCGGGCCAGGCCCGAGATCCTCTCGGATCGGACGGGGTTCTTCTTGTGGGGCATGGACGAAGACCCCTTCTGCCCTTTCGTGAAGGGCTCCTCGACTTCGAGGACCTCGGTCCGCTGGAGGTGGCGGATCTCGATGGCGAACTTTTCGATGGAGGAGGCGAGGAGGGCCAGGGCCGAGAGGACTTCGGCGTGGCGATCGCGCTGGAGGACCTGTGTCGAAACCTTGGCCGGCTCGAGATCGAGCTTCTTCAGGGCCATGACCTCGACCTTCGGGTCGAGGTGGATGTACGTCCCCACCGAACCCGAGATCCGTCCGACGGAGATCGTCCGCAGGGCGTTTTCGAGGCGGCCGATGTGTCGCCCGACCTCCTCGTACCAGACGAGGAGCTTGAAGCCGAAGGTCACAGGCTCGGCGTGGATGCCGTGCGTCCGGCCGATGCAGACGGTCTTGCGGTGCTTGAGCGCCTGCTTTTTCAGAAGCTGCCGGAAGGCGCGGAGGTCGCCGAGGACACTCTCCAGCGACTCCTTGATGAGGAGGGACAGGGCCGTGTCGACGACGTCGTAGGAGGTCAGGCCGAGGTGGATGTAGCGGGAGTCGGGCCCGACCTTCTCGGCGACCGATGTCAGGAAGGCGACGATGTCGTGCTTGACGACCTTCTCGATGGCGTCGATCCTGTCCACGGAAAAGCAGGCCTTGGCCCGGATCGTCCGATTGGCGGGCCGGGGGATTTTACCGAGCTTGGCCCAGGCGTCGCAAACGGCCAATTCGACCTCGAGCCACTTGCGGTAGCGGTTCTCTTCGGTCCATATGGCCCCCATCCCGGGGCGGGTGTAGCGTTCGATCATGGCGCTTTTCAGCCTTTCATGTGGAGAAGGAAATCATAACAGTTGGACGAAGGGCTTGTCAACGAACCTCGCCCCCGTTCAAAGGATTTTGTATAATGGCCGTCTAATCAGGTGAGAACGTGATGGATGAACGCCCGGAAGACGATCTCGTGGAGGACGCGCGGCGGGGCAGCCGGGAGGCCTTTGTTGCGCTCGTCCGGCTCCACGAGCGGAGAGTGTACGGTCTCGTCTTCCGGATGGCCGGGAATCATTCCGACGCCGACGATCTGGCCCAGGAGATTTTCTTGACAGCCTGGAGGTCGATCGCCTCGTTCAGACGGGGCTCGAGTTTCTACACCTGGCTCTACAGGATCGCCGTCAATACCTCGTTGACGTTCCTGCGGAAGAGAAGCCGGGAGAAGGACAGGGCGGAATTCCACGAGAATATGGCCGGTATCGATACCCGCCGGGACGCTTCTTTTTCTCCCGAGGGAAGCTCCTCGCGGAGCGAGCTCCGGGCCCGGATGGACGAGGCCATCGCTTCTCTGCCCGGCCATTTCCGGGCGTCTTTCGTTCTGGTCGTGAATCAGGGCCTGAGCCACGCCGAAGCGGCCGGTATCCTCGGTTGCTCGGAAAACACCGTCTCCTGGAGGATGCATAAGGCCCGCAAGATCCTCCAGGCCCGGCTCAAGCCCTATCTCGGGGAGGTCCGGTCATGAGATGTGAGACGATAAAAAAATGGCTTTCGGACGACCTTGACGGCGCCCTTTCGCCGAAAAGGAAGGCCCGTCTGGATGCCCATAACCGGGAATGCCGCACCTGCCGGGGCTACCGGGCCGACCTCACTTGTCTTCAGGCCGGAGCCCCACCGGTGGAGGACCGTTCACCGGAATGCTGGGCGGCCTTCGAGAGGAGGATCGAGTCCAAACTCGCCTTCGCTGAGCCCGTCAGGGAGGCGAGTCGCGCTCGGCTTTTCCCCGGCCGGAGATGGGCCTGGGCGGCGGCCGGTTTTCTGGTCATGGTGGCCGTCGGGATCTATTTCGCCGTCAACCGGCCGGGCGGGACCCTGGGAACGGCCTGGGTCCCTTACGAGGACTCCCTCGCCCGGCTTCTCCAGGAAGCCGAGGTAGACCCGGAGGTCGAAAACCTCGTCAACCGCGAACTCCTGGCCTCGATCGCGGCCGTGGCCCCGGATCCGGAAGAGGATTATGCCTTTCCCTTCGCCGCCGACCCTCTTTTCTGGGAGGGCCTGAGCGAGGAGGAACTCGAGTATATTGCCGTGGAATTGGAGAGAGAAACCGGTAACGGAGGTCCGAAATGAAAAAATGCGCGCCCGCCGCCATCTTTGTTCTTGTCCTGGTCCTGGGGACCTTGGCTCTGGCCCAGGGCCCCCTTCAGGGCGACCCGCAGGCCCGGATGAGGATCAGGGAGAATATTTCCAACTTGTATCTTCTCCGGCTCACACGTGCCCTCGACCTGACGGAGGAGCAGACGGCCAAGCTCTACCCCTTGCTGACAAGGGTTGAGAAGGAAAAAACGGGAATCCAGCGCCGGATGGGCCTGGACCTACAGGAACTCCGGGCGGAACTGGCTAAAGCCCGGGCGGGGGAGCAGCGCATCCTCGAACTGGTCGCCCAGATCATGGAAGCCCGCTCGGCCATCAGGCAAAAGGACGATGAGGTCGAGGGTGTCCTCGACGGCGTCCTGACCCCCGTCCAAAGGGCCCGATATCTCGTTTTTACCGTGGATTTCCTCCGGAATATCGGGGAGAACCTGGAGAGGGCCAGAGGCCTGAAGGGGCCGATAAAAAGAACCCCTTGACAAGAATTTCGATTTCCTCTAGGATATCGGTGGTCGTTCTGTATATTTCAGATTAAATCTCTGAAAAAAAGAACATATTTGAGCTCGAGGAGAGAAGGTTTTTCTTTTTTTCATCTATTTTTCCGTATTTCCCCCATATATAAAGGTATTCGGACAGTCAGGTTGAGGGTACGCCAGCGTAGCTCAGCAGGTAGAGCGGCTGATTTGTAATCAGCGGGTCGGGGGTTCGAGTCCCTTCGCTGGCTTTGAAGCGAGGATCGAGCGCGTTTGCGGGCTGCGGATACCCCCGAAGAGGAGGGATCGCCGGCCGGCCGATTGAGGGCGACGAAAATGCATCTTAAAATGGGCAGGTTCCAGAGTGGTCAAATGGGACGGGCTGTAAACCCGTTGCGGAAACGCTTCGGAGGTTCGAATCCTTCCCTGCCCATTTCCGCGGGAATAGCTCAGTTGGTAGAGCGTCAGCCTTCCAAGCTGAACGTCGCGGGTTCGAATCCCGTTTCCCGCTCTTCTTCGAGGTCGTCGAGCCCAAGTAGCTCAGTTGGTAGAGCACGTCCTTGGTAAGGACGGGGTCACCAGTTCAATTCTGGTCTTGGGCTTTTTCGCGTAGGCAGCGTCAGGTCCGCGGGGACCGGGTTCGAGGCGACAGCGTCGAGACGTCCAAGAGGGCGTCCGACGGAAGGAAAGGTTGAACATGCGAGAGATCATCACGCTCCAGTGCGGTGAATGCAAGCGGCGGAACTATACCTCGACGCGGAACAAGAAGACTAAGACGGAGAAGCTCGAGACGAGCAAGTTCTGCCCCTCTTGCCGGAAGCACACGGCCCACAAGGAAGCTAAATAAGCGAACGGCCATGACGGGACGACAGGTGAGTAGCTCAATTGGTAGAGCAGCGGTCTCCAAAACCGCAGGTTGCGGGTTCGAGCCCTGCCTCACCTGCCATCTTCTCCCTGCAAGGCGGGCGGCGGCGGGACAGGGACGGCCCGGCGGCGCAAATCGCACAAAGGACATGCCATGAACGACAAGATTCGCTGGTACAAACGGTTCGTGAATTTTCTCAAGGACGTGAAGTCGGAGCTCAAGAGGGTCACCTGGCCTTCCCGCAACGAGGTCACCAGCACGACCATCGTCGTCATCGCGGCCACGATCTTCTTCGGCTTCTACCTGTTCTTCATGGACGTGATCTTTTCCTGGGTCATCGGCCAGGTCAAAACGCTGTTCGGATAAACGCAAGGAATCGGATGATGGCAAAAAACTGGTTTGTCGTTCACACCTACTCGGGCTTCGAGAAATTCGTTGCCGAATCGATCAAGCAGAAGGCTATCGAGCTCCATCTCGAGGACCAGGTCGGGCAGGTCATCATCCCGACCGAGGACGTCATCGAGATCCGGGGCGGGAAGAAGGTCGTTTCCACGAGGAGGTCTTACCCGGGGTACATCCTCGTCGAAATGGAGATGAGCGACGAGAACTGGCTGATGATCCGCCAGGTCCCCAAAGT
>MEXZ01000121.1:13144-14220 GCA_001773855.1 Candidatus Aminicenantes bacterium RBG_13_64_14 | reverse complement strand
ATCATCAGTGAGTAAGCACGGCAAGAACACCATCAAGGCCCGGGAGGTCAAGGGGCCGGAGCCCCGCAATTTCTCCCTGGAGGAGGCCGTCAGCCTCCTCAAGAAGGCCCACTTCGCCAAGTTCGACGAGTCCGTCGACATGGACATCCGGCTGGGCGTCAACCCCAAGCATTCGGACCAGATGGTCCGCGGCACCGTCATCCTTCCCCACGGCACCGGCAAGACGAAGAAGATCTGCGTCATCGCCGCCGGGGAGAAGCTCAGGGAGGCCGAGGCGGCCGGCGCCGACTACTTCGGCGGGGACGAGATCATCGAGAAGATCGCCGGCGGCTGGATCGACTTCGACATCGTCATCGCGACGCCCGACGTCATGCGCGGCGTCGGCAAGCTCGGCCGCATCCTGGGCACCAAGGGCCTCATGCCGAACCCCAAGTCGGGGACGGTCACCTTCGATATCAAGAAGGCCGTCGAGGAGACCAAGGCCGGCAAGGTCGAGTTCCGCGTCGACAAGACCAGCATCGTCCATTCCACCGTCGGGAAGGTCTCCTTCCCGGAAGCCAAACTCGTCGAGAACCTGCGGACCTTCATCCAGGCCATCGTCCACGCCAAGCCGCCGGCCGCCAAGGGCAAGTACATCCGGACGATGTTCGTGTCTTCGACCATGGGGCCATCCTTCAAGATTTCCGAGGACGTCTTAGAGAGCTAGGAGCGAGCGAAGTGAAAAAGGAAGACAAACAACCCATCGTCCAGACGCTCGAGCGTCTCTTCGAAACGAACAGCACCTACTACCTGGTGGACTTCAAGAAGATGAAGGTCTCCCAGTCGGTCGAGCTGCGGAAGATCCTGCGGAAGAACGCCTTCACCTACAAGGTCATCAAAAACCGGCTGGCCCTGCGGGCCCTGGGCGAGCGCTGCCCGGAGGCCCTCCGTCCCTTCTTCCAGAAGCCCACGGCCATCGCCTTCGCCGGCAAGGACCCGATCCAGCTGGCCAAGATCCTCAAGGATTTCTCCAACCAGGGAAAGATCCTTGCGGTCAAGGGCGGCCAGGTCGAGGGCCAGTACCTCGCCCCCGGCCG
>MEXZ01000121.1:810-13018 GCA_001773855.1 Candidatus Aminicenantes bacterium RBG_13_64_14 | reverse complement strand
TCTCGGCGAACTCAAGAAGACGAAAACCCCCGAAAACTAATAAAAGGAGACTCGTGACATGGAAAAACTCACCAAGGAACAGTTTTTCACCCACCTCGACACCCTGACCATCCTGGAACTCTCGGACTACATCAAGGAGTTCGAGACCCGGTACGGCATCAGCGCCGCCGCGGCTGCTCCCGTCATGGTGGCCGGCTCCGCCGCCCAGGCCGACGCCAAGCCCGCAGAGGAGAAGACCGAGTTCAGCGCCATCCTGAAAACCGTGGGCGACAAGAAGATCAACGTCATCAAGGTCGTCCGGGAAGTCACCAACCTCGGCCTCAAAGAGGCGAAGGACCTCGTCGACGGCGCCCCCAAGCCGATCAAAGAGGGCGTGACCAAGGAAGAGGCCGAATCCATCAAGGCCAAGTTCGCCGAAGTCGGAGCCGTCATCGAGCTTCAGTAAGTGACCCGGTTGGCTGAGCGTCCGTTTGTCCGATCTCGGAAACGAGGACACTCCATCTCTGCTTGAGAGTGAGACAGCATGCTCAAAGAACCTAAAAAACCGTACCGCGAGAGGGTCGATTTCTCGAAGATCAAGGCGGTCTTCCCCATGCCCGACCTTCTGGACATCCAAACGAAGTCCTACGCCGAATTCCTCCAGATGGACCTCCTGCCCGAGGAGCGCAAGGACACCGGCCTCCAGGCCGCATTGAAGGATGTCTTCCCCATCTCCGACTTCAAGGAAACGACGGAGCTGGAGTTCCTCAGCTATTCGATCGGGACCTGGGAATGCAAGTGCGGCCGGCTCAAGGGGGTCGAGAACTCCCGGACCCGGTGCAACGCCTGCCAGACCCTCCTCCCGGCGAACATGGAGTTCGCCGAGAAAGAAGTCTGCCCCTTCTGTGGCGCGGCCAGGAAGATCGAGCTTCCCCTCTGCGAGCACTGCGGCGACCGCGTCGGCATCAAGCTCAAGTACACGCCGATGGAGTGCATGCAGAAGGGCTACAGCTACTCCATCCCTCTTAAGCTCAAGATCCAACTCGTGTCTTGGGAAAAGGACGCCGTGACCAAGGCCAAGCGCCTAAAGCACATCAAGCAGCAGGAAGTCTATTTCGGCGACATTCCGCTCATGACCGAGAAGGGAGCTTTTATCTTCAACGGCATCGAGCGGGTCGTCGTCAGCCAGCTCCAGCGCTCGCCGGGCGTGTTCTTCCGCCAGGCGGAGAATAAGGGCTTCTTCATCGCCAAGATCATCCCGTACCGGGGCGCCTGGGTCGAGTTCGAACACGATGCGAAAAACCTCATCTGGGTCCGGTTGGACAGGAAGAAAAAGTTCCTGGCCACGGTCTTCCTGCGGGCCCTCGGCTTCGGCGCGGACGAGGAGATCCTCAAGCTCTTCCATAAGACCTACAAAGTCATCCCCGAAGGCGGCAAGATGTACTGGGAGGTCACGGACAGCCTCATTGGGAAGTCCCCGGCGGACGACGTCACCGATGCCAAAGGCCGCAAGGTTCTCGCCCCCGGCAAGAAGAAGATCACCCCGGATGTCCTGGCCGCCCTGAAGGCCGCCGGCGTCACCCGGGTCCCGCTCCTCAAGAAGGAGCTCCAGGGGGCTTACTCCCTCGTCGGGATCAAGGGCAAGGTCAGGGTCAACGAGGACATCGTCGACACCCAGCTCGACCTTCTCATCGGGAGGGGAGAGCCGTTCGAGGTCTTCTTCCCCGAGGAGGACCGGGCCGGGCTCATCCTGAGCACGACCCTGAAAAAAGACCTCCGCAAGGACCAGCCGTCCGCGCTCGGCGAAATCTACCGCAAGCTGCGGCCGGGCGAGCCCCACACCCAGGAGAGTGCCCAAAATCTCTTCCGCGGCCTGTTCTTCAACCCCCAGAAGTACAACTTCTCCCGGATCGGCCGGCTCAAGTTCAACATCAAGCTCGGGCTCGAGACCCCCCTCGACGACAAGACGCTGACGCCGCACGACTACGTGGAAGTCCTCAAGTACCTGCTCAGCCTCCGCTTCGGCGAGGGCCTGGTCGACGACATCGACCACCTGGGCAATCGGCGGGTACGTTCCGTCGGCGAACTGGTCGAGAACGCCTTCCGCATCGGCCTGACCCGGATGGAGCGGACGATCAAGGAAAAGATGACCATCACCGCCGACCTGGCGGCGGCCATGCCCCAGGACCTCATCAACTTCAAGCCGGTCATCGCGGCCCTCAAGGAGTTCTTCGGCAGTTCCCAGCTCTCCCAGTTCATGGACCAGATCAACAGCCTGGCCGAGATCACCCACAAGCGGCGCCTCTCGGCCCTCGGTCCCGGCGGTCTCAGCCGGGAACGGGCCGGCTTCGAGGTCCGCGACATCCAGGCCTCTCACTACGGCCGGATCTGCCCGGTCGAGACCCCGGAAGGCCCGAACATCGGCCTGATCTCCTCCCTCAGCTGTTTCGCCCGGGTCAACGAGTACGGTTTCGTCGAGACCCCCTACCGGAAAGTCGAAAATGCCCGGATCATCGACTACGTCAAGATCCTCCATCCCGGGACGAGCGACTACAAGATCGGCGAGATCGTCGAGAAGGACAAGATGCACCGGGCCGTCGAACGGCTCAAAGAGCAAAAGGCCCGTCAACTCCCGGTCGTCCAGCCCTACTGTTTCTACCTAACCGCCTGGGAGGAGGAGAAGTACAACATTGCCCAGGCCAACGCCGTCGTCGACGAGAAAAACCGTTTCACGAAAGACCTCGTCAGCGCCCGGGAACGAGGCAACTTCAAGTTCATCCCCCGCGAGCAGATCCACTATATCGACGTCTCCCCGAAGCAGCTCGTCTCCCTGTCGGCCGCGCTCATCCCGTTCCTCGAGCATGACGACGCCAACCGCGCCCTGATGGGCTCCAACATGCAGCGCCAGGCCGTCCCGCTCATCCGCCCGGAGGCCCCGCTCATCGGGACCGGGATCGAGGGCCTGGTCGCCGTCGGCTCGGGCGACGTCGTCGTCTGCCGCCGGAACGGGGTCGTCGAGTTCGTCGACGCCGAGCGGATCATCGTCCGCGTGGACGACAAGGAGGCCGGTCGAAGCTACGACGTCGGCACGGACCTCTACACCCTGATCAAGTTCCTCCGGACCAACCAGAACACCTCCACCAACCACCGGCCCATCGTCCGGAAGGGGGACACGGTCACCCGGGGACAGGTCCTGGCCGACAGCTCCTGCACGGACGGCGGCGAGCTCGCCCTCGGCCGCAACGTCCTCGTCGCCTTCATGCCCTGGCGGGGCTACAACTTCGAGGACGCCATCATCGTCAGCGAAAACCTGATCAAGGAAGATATTTTCACGTCCCTTCATATCGTCGAGGAGACGATCGAGGCCCGCGATACCAAGCTCGGCCCCGAGGAGATCACCCGCGACATCCCCAACGTCCCCGAGAACTTGCTCCGCAACCTCGACGAGAACGGCATCGTCCGCATCGGCGCCCACGTCAAGTCGGGCGACATCCTCGTCGGGAAGGTGGCCCCGAAAGGGGAAACCCAGCTCTCGCCCGAGGAGAAGCTTCTCAAGGCGATCTTCGGCGAGAAGGCCCTCGACGTCAAGGACGCCTCCCTCTCCTGTTCGCCCGGCGTCGAGGGGACCATCATCGACGTCCGTATCTTCTCGCGCCGGGGCATCGAGAAGGGGCCCCGGGCCAAGGCCATCGAGAAAGACGAGATCGCCTCGCTGAAGAGGAACCTCGACGACGAGATCGTCATCATGGAGGCCGAGAAATGGGAGAAGGTCCGGGCCCTCCTCAAGGGCTCTGTCGTCGAGAAGACCCAGAAGCTCAGCGGCCTGACGCTTGAAAAAGGGACCAAGCTGACCGAGAAGGTCTTGGAAACCCTGGATTTCGACGACGCGGCGAAGCTCAAGCTCAGCGACGACGCGGAGCGCGACAGTGAGATCAAGGACCTCGACAAGAAGGCCAAGCGCCAGATCGAGGCTCTCCGATCCATCTTCAAGGAAAAGGTCGACAACCTGAAGAAAGGCGACGAGCTCGCCCCGGGTGTCATCCAGTCGATCAAGGTCTTCATCGCCATGAAGAGGAAGCTGTCCGTGGGCGACAAGGTCTCCGGCCGGCACGGCAACAAGGGCATCATCGCCAAGATCGTGCCCATGGAGGACATGCCCCGGCTGCAGGACGGGACGCCCGTCGAGATCGTTCTCAATCCGCTCGGCGTCCCCTCCCGCATGAACGTCGGCCAGATCCTGGAAACCCACGCCGGGTGGGCCGCCCGAACCCTCGATATCTGGATGGCCACCCCCGTCTTCGACGGCGCGAGCGAGAACGAGATCAAGGCGCTGCTCAAGAGAGCGGGGCTGCCGGAGAGCGGCAAGACCTCGCTCTTCGACGGCATGGGCGGCGAACTCATCGACCAGGAAGTGACCGTGGGCTACATCTACATGATGAAGCTCTATCACCTCGTCGACGACAAGATCCACGCCCGTTCGACCGGGCCGTACTCCCTCATCACCCAGCAGCCGCTAGGCGGCAAGGCCCAGTTCGGCGGCCAGCGGTTCGGCGAGATGGAGGTCTGGGCCCTCGAAGCCTATGGCGCGGCCTACTGCCTCCAGGAGCTCCTAACGGTCAAGTCCGACGATGTCGAAGGACGGGCCAAGATCTACGAGGCCATCGTCAAAGGCGACCTGGAATTCACGCCCGGTCTCCCCGAATCCGTCAACGTCCTCATCCGAGAGCTTCAGAGCCTCTGCTTGAACGTGGAGCTGGAGAAGGGGGACAAGGAAGAAGTGCTCCCTTGGGGCATCGCCATACCCCCTCAGGCGGGCAAAGGAGGAGCGTAATGGATATCAGGACACCGATCACGACCGCTCCGCGGCCGCGACTCGAATTCGACCGGGTCCGGATCAGCATCGCCTCCCCGGATAAGATCAAGAGCTGGTCCTGGGGCGAGGTGACCAAGCCCGAAACCATCAACTACAGGACGTTCAAGCCCGAGAAGGACGGCCTGTTCTGCGCCAAGATCTTCGGGCCCATCAACGACTACGAGTGCCTCTGCGGCAAGTACAAGCGTATGAAGTACCGGGGCATCATCTGCGAGCGCTGCGGCGTCGAGGTCACCAAGTCCAAGGTCCGCCGGGAACGGATGGGCCACATCCAGCTGGCGTCCCCCGTCGCTCACATCTGGTTCTTCAAGAGCCCGCCGAGCCGCGTCGGGCTCGTCATCGACCTGTCCATCAAGGACCTGGAGAAGGTCCTCTATTTCGAGTCCTACATCGTCATCGACCCCGCCGACACGCCGCTCAAGGAAAAGCAGCTCCTCAACGAGGAGGAGTTCAAGGACGCCCAGGAGAAGTACGGCGACAAGTTCGAGGCTTCGATCGGGGCCGAGGCGATCAAGATCCTCCTCTTGAAGATCAACATCCAGAAGGAGGCCGAGCGTCTCCGCAAGCTGATGAAGAAGGACGCCTCCCAGCAGCGCAAGCTCCGCTACGCCAAGCGGCTGCGCGTCTTCAAGGCCCTCAAGCGGTCCGGGAACCGGCCGGAGTGGATGGTCCTCGATGTCATCCCGGTCATCCCTCCCGACCTCCGTCCCCTCGTCCGTCTCGACGGCGGGCGCTTCGCCACCTCCGACCTCAACGACCTCTACCGCCGGGTCATCAACCGCAACAACCGGCTCAAGAAGCTCATCGAGCTCAAGGCCCCCGAGCTCATCATCCGCAACGAGAAACGGATGCTCCAGGAGGCCGTCGATGCCCTCTTCGACAACGGCAAGCGCGGCCGCGTCCACCTCGGCGCCAACCGCCGGCCCCTCAAGTCCCTCAGCGAGGCACTCCGCGGCAAGCAGGGGAGGTTCCGCCAGAACCTCCTCGGCAAGCGCGTCGATTACTCGGGCCGTTCCGTCATCGTCGTCGGCCCCGAGCTCAAGCTGAACCAGTGCGGCTTGCCCAAGAAGATGGCCCTTGAATTGTTCAAGCCCTTCATTTTCAACAAGCTGGAAAAGGAAGGCCTCGTCCCGAGCGTCAAGGTCGCCCGGGAATGGCACGAGCAGGAGAGGCCCGAGGTCTGGGACTACCTCGAAGAGGTCGTCCGCGAGCACCCGATATTCCTCAACCGGGCGCCCACCCTTCACCGCCTGGGCATCCAGGCCTTCGAGCCCATCCTCGTCGAGGGCAAGGCCATCCAGATCCACCCGCTCGTCTGTGCCGCCTTCAACGCCGACTTCGACGGCGACCAGATGGCCGTCCACATCCCGCTCTCGGTCGAAGCTCAGATCGAGGCCCGGACTTTGATGCTCTCGACGAACAACATCCTCTCTCCCGCGCACGGCCGGCCGCTGACCATCCCCAGCCAGGACATGGTCCTCGGATGCTACTACCTGACCCTGGCCAAGCCCGGCCGGAAAGGGGAAGGCCGGATCTTCGGCTCGCGCGACGAAGCCCTCCTGGCCATGGAGAACAAGGAGCTCTCGCTCCAGAGCATTATCAAGCTGAGGTTCAGCGGTCCCTTCATGAACCTGGACACGTATGACGACGACCAGGGCGTCATGAACTGCCCCGTCCAGGATTTCAAGAACGAGCTCGTCGAGACGACGCCGGGCCGTATCATCTTCAACAGCGTCCTGCCCAAGAGCTTGCCCTACGTCAACGGGATGCTCCGGAAAAAGGGCATGGAAAACCTCATCTACTACGCCTATCTCAAGGCGGGGCTCCAGCCGACGGTCCTGATCCTCGACGCCTTGAAGGAGCTCGGCTTCACCTACGCGACACAGGCCGGATTCTCTCTGGGCATCGACGACTTCGTCATTCCCGTGGAAAAGAAGACGCTCGTCGAAAAGGCCGAGAAGGACGTCCAGGACATCGAGAAACTCTACCGGGCCGGCACGATCTCCTCGGGCGAGCGGTTCAACCGGGTCATCGAGACCTGGGGCACGGTCACGGAAGACGTCTCGAAAGCCATGCTCAAGGAAATGAAAAGGATCAGCCTCGAAGGCAAAGAGCTCAACCCGCTCTACGTCATGGCCGACTCCGGGTCGCGGGGCAACAAGCAGCAGATCCGCCAGCTCGCCGGGATGCGCGGCCTCATGTCCAAGCCCTCGGGCGAGATCTTGGAGACGCCCATCGTCTCCAACCTCCGGGAGGGACTGAACGTCCTCCAGTACTTCATCTCGACCCACGGCGCCCGCAAGGGCCTGGCCGATACCGCCCTCAAGACGGCCAACTCCGGCTACCTGACGCGGAAACTCGTCGATGTCTGCCAGGAAGTCATCGTCGACGAGCTCGACTGCGGCACCCTCAAGGGGATCAACGTCTCCGCCATCGTCGAGAACGGCGAGATCATCGAGCCCTTCATCGACCGTGTCGTCGGCCGCATCGCCCTCACGCGCGTCGTCAACCCGGATTCCGGCGTCACCATCGTCGACACGAACCAGGAGATCACCGAGAAGGTCGCCCAGGAATTCCAGAACCTGGGCATCGAGCGGGTCAAGATCCGCTCGGTCCTGGCCTGTGAAGCCAAGCGCGGCATCTGCCAGCTCTGCTACGGGCGGAGCCCGGCCTCCGGCAAGATGGTCGAGCTCGGCGAGGCTGCGGGCATCGTCGCCGCCCAATCCATCGGCGAGCCCGGCACCCAGCTCACGATGCGGACGTTCCATGTCGGCGGCATCGCCATGGGCGGTGCCGAAAAATCCAAACTGGAGGCCAAGAACGAGGGCGTGCTCAAGTTCAACAACCTCAAAGCCGTCGTCAACAAGGATGGGACGTCGATCGTCGTCAACCGTAACGCCAACATCGCCATCCTCGACCACCGGGGCCGCGAGGTGGAGCATTACCAGGTTCCCTACGGGGCCAAGATCCTCGTCCCCGATCGCGGGGAGGTCAAGGCCCGGCAGGCTTTCGCCGAGTGGGACGCCTTCAACACCTTCATCCTGACCGAGGAGACGGGGATCGTGCGCTACCACGACGTCGTCCTGGAGGTCAGCATGGAGGAGGTCCAGGACGAGTTCACCGGCCTGAGAAAGAAAGTCATCATCGATCCCAAGGACGAGAAGCTTCAGCCCCAGATCGAGATCCTCGATCCGGTGTCGGCAAAGATACACGACCCCGGAGAAACGCGATTCAAGAAACATGATGTCGTCGAAATGGCTTCGGTGGACGCCGAAAACGATAAGATCCGAAAGAAGGGCGGCAAAGGAGCCAATTATGAGCGCATCATCCTGAGGAAGTACTTCCTTCCCTCGGGGGCGAATCTCGAGATCAAGGACGATGAGAGGGTCTTCGCCGGTGACATCCTGGCCAAGATCCCCCGCGAGGCGGCCCGCACGAAGGATATCACGGGCGGCTTGCCCCGGGCCGAGGAGCTCTTCGAGGCCCGGCGGCCCAAGCTTGCAGCAGTCATCTCCGAGATCGACGGGATCGTCCAGATCGGCGGGCTCGTCCGCGGCTCCCGCAAGATCTCCGTCCGCAACGAGCGCGGCGGCGAGAAGGAATACCTCGTCCCCAAGGGCGCCCATCTCAGCGTCTCCGACGGGGAGAGGATCCGGGCCGGCGACGCCCTGATGGACGGGCCGGTCAACCCCCACGATATCCTCCGCGTCCTGGGCGAGAAGGAGCTGGCCGAGTACCTCCTGAAGGAGGTCCAGGCCGTTTACCGGCTCCAGGGCGTGTCCATCAACGACAAGCACATCGAAACGATCATCCGGATGATGTTGCGCTGGGTCAAGGTGGAGGAGGTGGGGGACACCGAGTTCCTCGTCGACGAGCAGGTCGACAAGTTCATCTTCCAGGCGGAGAACGAGAAGATCATGAAAAAGGGCGGCAAACCGGCCAAGGCCCGGTCGCTTCTCCTGGGGATCACCAAGAGCGCCCTGAGCACCGACAGCTTCATCTCGGCCGCCTCCTTCCAGGAGACGACCCGGGTCCTGACGGAGGCCAGCCTTTACGGAAAGGTGGATTACCTCAGGCGGCTGAAGGAAAATATCATTATGGGCCGGCTAATCCCGGCCGGTACGGGCTACAAGCATTACCGGAACGTGGAGCTCAAAGAGGACATGCCGCCGGTCCTCTCCGAAAAGGAGAAGGAGATCCTGCCCGGCACTTGAGGCCGTTCTCGAGGCGGGAATCCCCTTAAATTTCTTGACAGGGAGGCCAAATTTTGTTATTATTCGCGCATTCGTCTCGGGACTATCTTCCTGGGGCTGAATAAAACTCACGTTTGAATTTACTGTAGAGGAGTATTTTCCATTGCCGACCGTTAATCAACTCGTCAGAAAAGGCCGAACGCCCAAAAAATATAAGTCCAAATCCCCGGCCCTCGACTCCTGTCCTCAGAAGAGGGGCGTCTGCACCCGGGTCTTCACGACGACGCCCAAGAAGCCGAATTCGGCCATGCGGAAGGTGGCCCGCGTCAGGCTGACCAACAACATCGAGGTCACGGGATACATCCCCGGCGTCGGCCACAACCTCCAGGAGCACTCGATCGTCATGATCCGGGGAGGCCGCATCAAGGACCTGCCCGGCGTCCGCTACCATATTATCCGCGGCAAGCTCGACGCCGAGGGTGTGCAGAACCGCTTCAAGGCGCGTTCCCGGTACGGGACGAAGAGGCCGAAAGAGAAACGGGCGGCCGCCTAGTCAGGAGTATTCCCATGCCGAGACGCGGAATCATCAAGAAGCGCAAGACCCCGGCCGACCCGTTCTACGGAAGCACGGTCGTCGCCCGGTTCATCAACCTCTTCCTCCGCCAGGGGAAAAAGACGATCGCCCAGAAGGTCGTCTACGGGACGATGGACATCCTCAAGGCCAAGACCAAGGAGGATCCTCTCAAGGTCCTCGAGAAGGCCCTGGAGAACATCCGGCCCTTCCTCGAGACGAAATCGCGGCGGGTCGGCGGCGCGAACTACCAGGTCCCCATAGAGGTCTCGTCCGGCCGGTCCTACTCGCTGGGGTTCCGCTGGCTGATCAAGTACGCCAAGGAACGCGGCGGCAAGAGCATGCAGGAAAAGCTCTCCGCCGAGATCATCGACGCCATCAACAACCGCGGCGGCGCGGTCAAGAAACGCGAGGACACGCACAAGATGGCGGAAGCCAACCGGGCCTTTGCCCATTATAAATGGTAGTTTCCATCGAAAGAGCTCATAGAGTGCACCGGGTCGATATGGAGAGACGGAAATATGCGGTCATACCCGATCGAGAGAGTACGGAATATCGGTATCATGGCCCATATCGACGCCGGCAAAACGACGACGACGGAGAGAATTCTCTTTTACACGGGTATGACCTACAAGATGGGCGAGGTGGACGATGGGACGGCCGTGATGGATTGGATGGTCCAGGAGCAGGAGCGCGGGATCACCATCACCTCGGCCGCGACGACGTCCGCCTGGCGTGACCATCGTATCAATATTATTGATACGCCGGGTCACGTGGATTTTACCGCGGAGGTTGAGCGCTCCTTACGAGTGCTCGACGGCGCAATAGCCATACTGTGTGGAGTTGGCGGCGTCGAACCGCAGTCCGAGACAGTGTGGCGCCAGGCCGACAAATATCGGGTGCCCCGCATCGTGTTCATCAACAAGATGGACCGGGTCGGGGCCGACCCGGAACGGGCCGTCCTGCAGTTGAGGACCCGGGTTGCGGCCAAGCCCCTGCCGATCCAGATTCCCCTGGGACGGGAAGACGGATTCCGCGGAGTGATCGACCTCATCGACCGCAAGGTGTACGACTGGGGTCAGGACATCCTCGGGACGGATTACGTTGTCCGCGAGGTCGCGGCGGAGAACCGCGAAGACGTCGAAAAGAAGCGACAGGACATGCTGGAAATGCTGAGTGAACACGACGACAGCCTGATGCAGAAGTATCTCGACGGTGTCGAGGTCTCTGCGCCGGAGCTGCGGAACGCCGTCCGCCGGGCGACCCTCGCCCTGGAGGTCGTCCCGGTCCTCTACGGCGCCTCCTTCCGGAACAAGGGTGTCCACCCGCTCCTCGACGCCATCGTCGACTACCTGCCGTCCCCGGCCGACATCCGGCCTGTCTCCGGCCACCACCCGCGCACCCAGGCCGAGGAAACCCGGCCCGCCTCGGACGAGGCTCCGTTCTCCGGACTGGTGTTCAAGATCGCGAGCGACCCCTTCCTCGGCAACCTGGCCTACTTCCGGGTCTATTCCGGAAAGGCCAAGGTCGGCCAGCCCGTGTACAATTCGACCAAAGGCGAAGAGGAAAAGCTGTCCCGTCTCCTCGAGATGCATGCCAACAAGCGCAAGGAGATCAAAGAGGTCTACGCCGGGGACATCGCCGCGATGGGCTCGACGAAGGCCATCTCGACGGGCGACACCCTCTGCCTCAAGAGCCACCCTATCGTCCTCGAGTCCATCCGCTTCCCCGAGCCGGTCATCGCGGCGACGATCGAGCCCAAGACCAAGGCCGACCACCCCAAGCTCGCCGCCGCCCTGGCCAAGCTGACCCGAGAGGACCCCACTCTCAAAGTCAACCAGGACCCGATGACCGGGCAGACCCTGCTCCGGGGAATGGGCGAGCTCCATCTCGAGATCGTCATGGACAGGATGGAACGGGAGTTCGGCGTCCGGGCCAACTTGGGAAAGCCCCAGGTCGCCTACAAAGAAACCATCCGGACCGAAGCCGAGGGCGAGGGCAAGTACATTCGCCAGGCCGGGGGGAAGGGCCTTTTCGGGCACTGCGTGCTTCACCTCGAGCCCCTGGTCCGCGGCCGCGGCTTCGAGTTCGTCGACAGGACCCGGGGCGGCGTCATTCCCCGCGAGTTTGTCATCGATGTCGAGAACGGCGTGCGGGAGGCCATGGAGGGGGGCATCGTGGCGGGATACCCGGTCACGGATCTCCGGGCGGCGCTCGTCGGCGGGTCGTACCACGAGGATGATTCGACGCCCGTCGCCTACAAGATCGCGGGGACCCTGGCCTTCCGGGAGGCCGCCCGAAAGGCCGGCCCGGTCATCCTCGAGCCGGTCATGGACCTCGAGATCGTCGCTCCGGACGATTACCTGGGCGACATCGTCGGCGACATCAACGCCCGGCGAGGGAAGATCGAGGGTATGGAGATGCGCAGCGGCTCCCGGGTCATCAAGATCCATATCCCCCTGGCCGGGATGTTCGGCTACGCGACGACGCTGAGGACCCTGACCCAGGGCCGGGGCGTGTTTGCCATGGAGTTTGCCCAGTACGACCGGACGCCGGCCGGCGTCCAGGAAGAGATTGTGGCCCGGATCGAGG
>MEXZ01000121.1:0-760 GCA_001773855.1 Candidatus Aminicenantes bacterium RBG_13_64_14 | reverse complement strand
AACCATACAGGAGGTGAGCGATGGCGAAAGAAAAGTATGCGAGGACGAAACCCCATGTCAACGTCGGCACGATCGGGCACATCGATCATGGCAAGACGACGCTGACGGCCGCCATAACCATGGTTCTGGCGACCAAAGGCCTGGCCAAAGCCAAGAGCTACGACGACGTGGCCAAGGCCGACGCCAAGATGTTCCGCCGGGACGCGACGAAGATCCTTACGGTCGCTTTGAGCCACGTGGAGTACGAGAGTGAGAAACGGCACTACGCCCACATCGACTGCCCCGGTCATGCCGACTACATCAAGAACATGATCTCGGGTGCGGCCCAGATGGACGGCGCCGTGCTCGTCGTCTCCGCGGCCGACGGCCCGATGCCCCAGACGCGGGAGCACATCCTGCTGGCCCGCCAGGTCAACGTGCCGGCGATCGTCGTCTTCATGAACAAGTGCGACCTCGTCGACGACCCCGAGATACTGGACCTCGTCGAGCTCGAAGTACGGGAGCTCCTCTCGAAGTACGAGTTCCCCGGGGACAAGCTGCCGGTCATCCGCGGCAGCGCTACCAAGGCCATAGCGGACATCAACGGCGAAGGCGCCAAGCCCATCTGGGACCTGATCAAGGCCCTGGACGATTTCATCCCCGAGCCCATGCGCGAGGTCGACAAGCCCTTCCAGATGGCCATCGAGGACGTCTTCTCGATCACCGGCCGCGGCACGGTCGTGACCGGCCGGGTCGAGCGCGGCGTCGTCAAGGTCGGCGA
>MEXZ01000120.1:10019-10634 GCA_001773855.1 Candidatus Aminicenantes bacterium RBG_13_64_14 | reverse complement strand
TCATCTGGCCAAGATCCTTTACTTGGCCAGGGGATCGACGTTCTCCGTTTTTACGGGAAAAGACACGACATGTTTTCCCCTGATGTCCTTCGGCGGGAGCGGTGTCTTCACGGTGGCCGGAAATATCCTTCCCGCCGTGATGCGCGACCTCGTGGACCTCGTCCTTCAGGGAAAAACCGAGGAGGCCCGGCAGATCCACTTCAAGTACTATGAGCTGTTCGAGGCCCTGCGTCTCGAAACAAACCCGATGGCCGTCAAGGAAGCCCTCTCTATCTTGGGGCTTCCGGGAGGTCCCCTACGGCCGCCGTTGACGCGATTGACTGAAACGAACCGGGAGCTCCTCAAAAAACTTATTAAGGAGCGGAGCCTTCAGTGAAACCGGAGATCATCGTCCAGCCCCCGGCGACCATCGCTAACTTTGGCCCCGGCTTTGATATGTTCGCCTTGGCGCTCGAAGGGCCCTCTAACGTGCTGAAAATCCGCCCCGCTCGCCGGGGGGATCTCGTCATTCGGATCAGCGGGGGTAATCCGGACCTGCCGACGAAGCCTGAAGAAAATACGGCCGGGCTCGCCGCCCTCCACTTTTTCCAGAGGACCGGCGCCGACGGCGGCGCG
>MEXZ01000120.1:8566-9845 GCA_001773855.1 Candidatus Aminicenantes bacterium RBG_13_64_14 | reverse complement strand
ATGGCGGGCTGCGCCGCCGTCATTCACGCGGTGCTCAAAGGGGATATTGAGGACATCGGGGCGTCCATCAACCGGGACCATATCTCCGAGCCGGTTCGTTCGCGCTCGATCCCCGGGTATGACGACCTCAAAAGGAAAGTCCTTGAAACGGGTGCCTTCGGCTGCAACATCTGCGGCGGGGGATCCTCCGTTTTCGCGATTTGTGCTGAAGAGCATCTCGCGTCGGTGGCCGAGGTCATGCGGAATTTTCGCGACCCCGCCGGCGCCGAATCCGAGGTGTTCGTTACCCGGGCTTCCAACGAAGGAGTGAAAGAGATCCATGGACTATAAGCAAATCGCCGCGCTCATCGCCGGCAGCAGGAAAAGGACGGCGTCACGGGTTTTCCTCCGGGCTTCCTTGCAGCGCGAGGATTTCGAGAAGGCCGGATTTCAGGCGTTTGGAAGCGGCGATTTCTGGGTGTTGATCGGCGATTACGCCCGCATCGAGCCGTGGCTCAAGGCCCGGCAGAGCCGAATCGTGGACAGCCACGCCGAAATCACCAGCCGGTTTTCGGCTCTTCCCCTCTTGGACCTTAGCCGGGTCGAAGCCCGCGTCGAGCCGGGAGCGATTATCCGCGACGGGGCCCGGATCGGCAAAAACTGCGTGATCATGATGGGCGCGGTCATCAACATCGGTGCGGAAGTCGGCGCCGGCACGATGGTCGACATGAACGCCGTGCTCGGGGCCCGGGCGATCGTCGGCCGGAATTGCCACATCGGGGCCGGCGCCGTGATCGCGGGAGTGCTCGAGCCGCCGAGCGCCCGTCCGGTCATCATCGGTGACAACGTTCTGGTCGGTGCCAACGCTGTTGTTCTTGAGGGCGTGAAGGTCGGACGCGGCAGCGTCGTCGCGGCTGGCGCCGTGGTCACGAAAAGCGTCCCGCCGGGCGTCGTTGCGGCGGGTGTCCCGGCGGTCGTCATCAAGGCCGTCAAGGACATCGCGGAGAAGAGCAAGATCGGGATCGTCAAAAGCCTGCGCGGCCATCATCGGGTGAACCGGGAGATCTCCGATTGAGAGATAATTCATGAAGAGAATGAACCGGGCGGGACTCTTCGAACTGGCCAAATCACTGGTCGATATTCCGTCCGTCACGGGGAACGAGGCCGCGATGGCCGACTTCCTTAGCGCGCTGCTGGCCGAAGAACAATTCGATGTCCGGTCTCAGGACGTCGAGGCCGGCCGACGGAACATCCTGGCCCTCCTGGGGGACGCGCCGGCCGTCGTCCTCTGCACGCACAT
>MEXZ01000120.1:0-8376 GCA_001773855.1 Candidatus Aminicenantes bacterium RBG_13_64_14 | reverse complement strand
TCGTCGGAGAACCGACCGGGAACAAGCTCGCCACGGCGCACAAGGGTGTTCTCACCCTGACCTTGACGTCCAAGGGGAAGGCCGCCCATTCCGCTTTTCCCGAGCGGGGCGAATCCGCGATCCTCAAACTCCTCGACGTCCTGTCGGACATCCGCAAGCTGGATTTCGGCCGGGATCCCGTCCTGGGTCCGACCGTGATGAACGTCGGCCAGATCAACGGAGGCACGGCGTCCAACGTCATCCCCGAGAGGGCCGAGGCCGTCCTGTCTTTCCGCACGGGGGTCTCGCCGGACTTGGTCCTCTCCGGCGTCCGTTCGGCCGCTGCCGGCCGGGCGGACATCGCGGTGCGCACGAAATCCCAGCCCCAGGTCCTGTTCACGCTGCCCGGCTTCCCGACTGAACTCATGCCCTACGGCACAGATATCCCTTATTTGACCGCGTTCGGCCGTCCGTTGCTCCTAGGGCCGGGTTCGGTCCTGGATGCCCATATCGAAAACGAGCGGGTTGAGAAGAGCCAGTTAGAAGACGCCGTGGCCATCTATAAGATGCTGGTTCGGCGGCTTATGGAGGAATGAGGACGATGCCCTCTGCGCTCGCCGGGCGGATGCTGGGTATGGAAAAGACCATGATCCGCAGGATCAACGATTTGGCCGATCCGTCCTGTTTCAATCTCGGGCTCGGGGAACTGCAGTTCCCGACCCCTAAGGCCATCCTCGACCACGTCCGAGAAAATTTGGACTCGTGGCGTCTCGGGTATTCCCCGAACGAGGGTTTCCCGGAGCTTCGAAAGCTCATCGCGGAGCAGTCGGGGGAGTCCGTATCTCCCGAGCAGGTCTGCGTTACGGTGGGGGCCGAAGAAGCGCTGCTGGACGTCCTCATGGTTCTCGTCGAGCCCGGGGACGAAGTCCTGATCCCGGACCCCGGCTTCCCCGCTTACGCCTCGCTCGTCCGCCTGGCCGGCGGGGGGCCGAAACCTTATCCGCTCTGTCCCGGGGATGACTTCGCCTTCCGGGCGGAAAGGGTGATGGGCCTGATCACCGACAAGACGAAGGCGGTCATCATCAACAGCCCGAATAATCCGACGGGGTCCGTCCATTCACCGAAGGAACTCCTTGCTCTGGCCGGAAGGCTGAACTCTCTTCCCCTTACGGTGATATCCGACGAGGTCTACCGGGACATCGTGTTCGGAGAGCCCGCCGCTTCCGTCGCCGGCCTGGCCGAGCGCTGCGTCACGGTCAATAGCTTGTCCAAGAGCCACAGCATGGCGGGCTGGAGGATAGGCTGGTGCGTGGCCCCGCCGGACATCGCCAAGGCCGTCCGGACCTTCCACCAGCTGGCCGTGATGTGCGTACCGTCGCTTTCACAATACGCGGCGATCCATGCCCTGCGCGGGTTCGCGGACGAGGAAAAGAGGTCAAACCTGGAGGAGCTTCGGAAAAGACGGGATTTCGCCATGGCCTGCGTCGATCGATATACCGGCCTCCCGTACGTGGCACCGGCGGGGGCGTTTTACCTTTTCGTCGACGTCTCCGGTCGATTGGCGAGATTCGACAATTCCCTGGACGCGGCCTTGAAACTCCTCGCAGCGGAAAAAGTCGTCACGATCCCCGGCAGCGCTTTCGGCCGGGTCGGGGAAGGATGCTTGAGGCTTTCTTTCGCACCCGCGCCGGACATCCTGGAGGAGGGAATCAAGCGGATCGGCCGGTTTTTCCGGGGCTAACCCCGGCTCTTGAGACTTGTCCGCTCTCCTTCCCGCCTCCTAGGTCCAATTCCCTCGTGGCGTTGACGAAAGCCGCCGGCCGTGGGATAATCTCGAAAGAATGAAAAAGGCCGTGGTCGTCGTCATTTTCCTCATCTTCGCCGCCGGCATGTTCCATTATTTCTATGGCGAGGATCATTGTCCCGTCCGCTTGCCCTTGGACGGCGGCGGGTTCGGCCACCTCCACCATCATCACGGGAATGCGTCGACCTGCCTCTGTTTCTTGAACTTGCTTCTCGGCCCCGAATCCGATGACTGGGTCGGAGCCTCGGACTTCCGGATCATGCTGGCCCCGGCCGGCGAGAGCCGCCTGCGTGCTTCCCTGGGTGCGGACATCGCCCACCCTCCGAAATCCTTCCTCGTCTAATTCCTTCGCCGGTTTCCCTTCGACATTCCGACAAGGAGGATTCCCATGCCGGTCAAGAGACCGTTCGTTCTCGCCGTCTTAGCGGCGGCGATCATCGTCACCGCCCTTCCCGCCCAGGAGGGCGGTCTCACCATCGAAAAAGCCGTGGAGATCGCCCAGACTCGCAACCCGGACATCCTCGCGGCCCGGACCGCGATCGAGGCCGCCCGCGGCCGGAGGCTTCAGCTTGCATCCCGGCCCGAACCCCGGCTTCTCGGGAGCGTCGAGGGAGCCCCTCTTCCCGCGCTGAATAAAGAAGGCGACCAAGCCGAGGTCAACCTCGGGGTCGAACAGGTATTCGAATATCCCGGCAAGCGCTCGCTTAGGACAGAGATCGGCCGTCACGGCGAAGCCCTGGCCGCGGCCGAGCTCGAGCGTGTCGAGCTCATCGTTGCGGCCAGGGTGAAAAGGGCCTACTGGAAAGCGGCCTTCGCCGGGAGCGCGGCGGTGGCCCTGGGAAAATCCGCGGTGCGGCTCGACGCCCTCCTGGCCGACCTGCAGGTGAAATACCGGATGAGTGCCGCCTCCTATGCCGATATCCTGCGGGCGCGGGCTGAAAAGGCCCGTCTGCGAAACCAGATCCTCGAGCAGACCAAGGAGAGACAGATAGCCGGGTTGGAGCTGAACGAGCTCTTGGGAAGGGCGTCTGACGAACCGGTCGAGCTCCTGACCGGCATGTCCTTCACTCCGCTCGCCGCGGATCTTGCCGTCCTTTATGAGCATGCCCTGGCGACCCGGCCGTCCTTCAAGATCGCCGCCCTCCGGAAGGACCGGGCTGCGGCGGCCGTAAAGCTGGCCGGGCTCAGCCGTCGTCCCGATTTCCTGGCCGGTTTCCTGCTCCCGAGCGTCCGGCCCAACGCCTGGGGCGTTTCGTTCGGCCTGACCATGCCCTTTCTCCGGCCGGGGAGAGTCAAGGGAGAAGCTATGGAGGCCGGGGCCGAGGCGGAGCTCGCCCGGCTCGCGGCCGAGGCCCTGGACAGGCGTGTCCGGTCGGTCCTGGAAAGAGCCTACGCCGCCGCCAAGGCCGCTGAGGAGCAGGTCCTCGTCTTTGAGAAGAGCCTGCTTGCGGAACTGGAGGGCGAGCTCGAGATTCAGCTCGAGTATTTCCGCTACGGCAAGGTCGAGGCCTACAGTCTTCTCGACCTTCACCGGACCTATGTCCTGGCCGAGGTCGAATACCTCCGCGCCCTCCTTCTTTATAACCTCGCCCTGGCAGACCTGGAAATCGCCGGCGAGGAAATGGAATAACGGAGAATCCCCATGAAAAATTTTCCCCGATGGATCGTCGGAGCGACCCTCCCGGCCCTCTTCCTCATCGCCGCCTGCCGCGATAACGCGCTCGGCGAAGCCGGTCGCCAAGCTGAAAATCCTGCGTCCGAGGCGGCAGTGAAATCCTCGGTGACGCTGACGCCGGAGGGTGTCGGGGCTGCGGACATCAAGACCGAACCGGCGGCGATGCGTGTCCTCGCCCGGAGCATAAAGGCCGCGGGCGAACTCGAATTCAACGGGCGCCGACTCGTTCATCTCACGGCCCGGACTCCGGGCCGGGTCGAGCGCGTCCTTGTCGTCCGTGGCGACCGAGTCCGCGAAGGCCAGGTCCTGGCGGAGATCTACAGTCCGGATCATCTGACCCTCCAGGCCGAATATATCCTGATTGCGGAGCGCGCTAAAAGGCACGCCGGCGACCCGGCCGAAGCGGGCCCGGCCCGAGCCCTTCTCGATAGCGCCCGGGAACGGCTCCTTCTCCTGGGCGCGTCCCCGGCCGAGGTCGACGGGCTCGGCGCTTCTCCCGTACCCCGTCCGCTTCTTTCGGTCCGGGCGACACTGTCGGGAACGGTCCTCGAATCCAGCGTTTTGTCCGGCGACCAAGTCGAGCTTGGGACGAACCTATTCCGGCTGACCGACCTGTCGACGCTCTGGGCCTGCCTTCACGTCCAGGAAAAAGACCTCGCCGCCGTTAAGGCGGGCACCGAGGTCAGCCTGAAGACCCAGGCCTATCCCGGCGAGGAGTTCCGCGGCCGGCTCGTCCTCATCGGCGACGTCGTCGGCGCCGGGACCCGGACGATCGAGGGCCGGGTCGAGGTCCCCAACCCCTCGGGCAAGCTCAAACCGGGGATGTACGTCGATGCTTCGGTGGCGGCCGGCGAACGGACGGCCCTCTTCGTACCCGAAGCCGCCCTCCAGGACGACGACGGCCAAGCGGTGGTCTTCGTCAAGACGGGGGAGAGGACCTTCACCCGGCGGGAGGTCGAGGCCGGCGAACGACTAGCCGGCTACGTCGAGATCGTCAAGGGCCTCACGGAGGGAGAGACGATCGTCACGTCGGGCAGCTTCCTCTTGAAATCCGAGATACACAAGGGCGGGCTGGAGGACGAACATGGGCATGATTGACCGCCTCATCGAGGGCTCGCTCCGCAAGAGAGCCCTCGTCCTCATCGGCGTCTTCTTTCTCGTCGCCCTTGGCGTCTGGTCCGTCCTCCGCATCCCCATCGACGCTTTCCCCGACGTCACGAACATCCAAGTCGAGGTGCTGTCCACGGCCCCGGGCATGTCGCCCCCCGAGGTTGAGCGGTTCGTCACCTACCCCGTCGAGATCGCCATGCGCGGCCTGCCCCGGCTCGACCAGGTCCGTTCGATATCGAAGTCCGGGCTCTCGGTGATCACGATCGTCTTCGAGGACGGCGTCGACATTTACTTTGCCCGCCAGCTCGTCCTCGAACGGCTGATCGAGGCCAGGCAGCGCGTCCCTGAGGGGATCCAGATCTCGATGGGGCCCGTCTCCACGGCGATGGGCGAGGTCTATCAATACACCCTCGACGGTCCGCGGCCGGCGGCGGGGGAGGACGTGGATTACCTGACCGAGGTCCGGACGATCCAGGACTGGACGCTCGCCCCGCTCCTCAAGTCCATCCCGGGCGTTAACGAGGTCAACTCCTTCGGCGGCTACATCCGGCAGTACCAGGTCACCGTTAATCCGGAAAAACTCCTCGCCTACGACCTCACTCTCGGGGCGATCGGCGACGCGCTCCGGCGGAACAACCTCAACGTCGGCGGCAACATCCTGGAGCGTGCCGAAAGGCAGTTCCTCGTCCGGGGGATAGGCCTTCTCCAGACCGTCGAGGACATCGGCGCCGTGGCCCTGAAGACGGAGGCGGGCGTGCCCGTGCTCTTGAGGGACATTGCCGAGGTCCGCGCCGGCCAGGCCGTGCGCCAGGGCGGCGCCGTGAAGGACGGGAAAAGCGAAGTCGTGGGAGGTATCGTCATGATGCTCCGCGGCGCCAACGGGCGGGAAGTCGTCCGGGCCATCGGACACCGGGTCGGCGAGATCAACGCTTCGGGCGTCCTGCCGCTCGATCTCCAGATCGTGCCATACTACAAGCGCTCGGATATCATCAACCGGGCCGTCCATACCGTGACCGAGGCACTGCTTATCGGCTCCGTGCTGGTCGTCTTCGTCCTCTACCTTTTTCTCCGCAGCTTCCGCGGCGCGTTCATCGTCATCCTGGCCCTGCCGCTGTCGACGCTGTTCACCTTCATCATGATGCGCCTCTTCGGGCTTTCGGCCAACCTCATGTCCCTCGGCGGGCTGGCCATCTCCATCGGGATGATCATCGACGCGACCATCATCCAGGTGGAGAACGCCCAGCGTCACCTCTCGGAGGCGGCGGCCAGGGCCCCGAAGTTGCCGACGATCCTCAAGGCCGTCCTCGAGGTCCGCAAACCGTCCATCTTCGGCGAACTTATCATCGCTCTGACCTTCATCCCCATCATCGCCCTCCAGGGGATCGAGGGCAAGATGTTTCTGCCCCTGGCCTTCACCCACGTCATCGCCCTGTTCGCCTCGCTCTTGCTATCGCTCGCCGCGATCCCGGCGTTCTGCCATTTTTTCCTCAAGCCCCACCGTAATAAGAGAAGCCCCCTGGTCGAGTGGGCCAAGCGGGCCTACCTGCCCCTCCTGCGCTGGGGGCTCCGGCGCAAGGCTGTCTTGCTGACGCTCGCCGTCGGGCTCCTGGCCGGGACGGCCTTCCTCATTCCGCGTCTGGGGACGGAGTTCATGCCCATCATGGACGAGGGCGCCCTGGACATGGACATCCAGTTCCTTCCCGGCATCTCCCTCGACGAATCGCTGGCCATAAGCCGCAAGGTCGAAGCCCGCCTCATGGAGTTCCCCGAGCTCGTCACGATCATCGGCAAAACGGGCCAGACAGGCGTCGCCCTCGAAGCCCGGGGCGTCGAGAAAACGGGCTACGTCGGGGTCTTCAAGCCGCGGGGGGAGTGGACGTCGGCCCGGACCCGCGAGGAGCTCACCGACCGCATGCGCGAGGCCATGGAGGACTTCCCGGGCATGGGCTTCTCCTTCAGCCAGCCCATCGCCTGCCGCATCGACGAGCTTGTCGCCGGGACGCGGGCCCAGCTTATCATTAAGCTCTTCGGCCCGGACCTCGATGTCCTCAAGGCCAAAGCCGGGCAGATCGGCGGAGCTTTGGCCCGGGTCCACGGCGCGACGGACATCACCGTCGAGAGCGTCGCTGGACAGCCCTACATCACCATCCGGGCCGACCGGGCCCGGATCGCCCGCCACGGCCTCAACGTCGAAGACGTCCAGTCTGTCGTGGAGACGGCGGTCGGCGGCAAGACGGTCACGGAGATCTATGAGGGTGACAGATTTTTCGACCTCCAGCTCCGCTACCCGGAGGATCGGCGTGACTCGGTCGAGGCCATCGGGGCCATCCTCGTCCGGACCCCGGGCGGGGCGCGGATCCCGCTCAGCCAGGTGGCGGACATCGCCATGATCGAGGGCCCCAACCAGATCAGCCGTGAGGCCGGCCAGCGTCGGATCGGCGTCGAATGCAACATTTCGGGCCGTGACCTGGGCGGTTTCGTCGCCGAGGCCCGCCGAACGATCGGGCGCGACGTCAAGCTGCCCCCGGGGTATTTCCTCGATTGGGGAGGACAGTTCGAAAGCCAGCAGCGGGCCATGCAGCGGCTGGCCATCATTCTCCCCGCCACGATCGGCCTGATCCTGTTCCTGCTCTTCCTGACGTTCGGCTCCCTCCGGCTTTCGCTGCTCGTCATCCTGAACCTGCCCTTCGCCCTGATCGGAGGGGTCCTGGCGCTCTACCTCGCCGGGCTTTATCTGTCCGTGCCGGCGTCCGTCGGCTTTATCGCCCTTTTTGGCATCGCCGTCCTCAACGGCATCGTCCTTCTCTCCTACATCACCCAACTTCAGGAAGAGGGCCGACCGATAGGAGAGGCCATCGTCGAAGGCTGTTTGAACCGCCTCCGGCCGGTGCTCATGACGGCGACGATCACGATCTTCAGCCTCGTGCCGCTTCTCTTCGCCCAGGGCCCGGGCTCGGAGATCCAGCGACCCCTGGCCGTGGTCGTCGTCGGCGGCCTGATCTCGTCGACAGTGCTGACGCTCCTTGTCCTGCCGGTCCTCTATAGCTGGCTCGGCCGGGCAAAACAAGCGAGCGAGTAGCGAGGCGAGGGGCGACGACACAACGGCGTGGCGGAGTAAGCCGTGATAATAGGGGCCGAGGATGTCATTGAACGGGTGGCGTCCTGGCTGGCGTGTTTTTGACTTCGCTGGGGACGCTGTGTTATAAATCGGCACCATGAAAAGCGTCCTGTTCGCCACGAAGAGCCTGGAGCAGTTGACCCACGAAGCCGATTCCGAGGCCTCGGGCCTCAAGCGCGTCCTCGGGCCGTGGCACCTTATCTTCCTCGGCGTCGGGGCCATCGTCGGCGCCGGGATCTTCGTCATCACCGGCCACGCCGCCGCTCAGTACGCCGGGCCGGCCGTCACGCTCTCCTTCATGCTGGCCGGCCTGACCTGCGCCTTCGCCGGTCTGTGCTACGCCGAATTCGCCTCGCTCATCCCCATCGCCGGGAGCGCCTACACCTACGCCTATTCCACCCTCGGCGAGCTCTTCGCCTGGATCATCGGCTGGGACCTCATCCTGGAGTATTCGCTGGGCGCTACGACGGTGGCTATCGGCTGGTCGGGCTACGTCGTCAGCTTCCTCAAGGATATCGGCGTCGATTTCCCCGCTTCCTTGGCGGCGGCTCCCTACTCCTTCGACCCGCAAACCGGGGCTTGGACGAAGACCGGGGCCCTCCTCAACCTGCCGGCGGCCTTCATCATCGCTCTCATCGCCTACGTCCTCGTCCGGGGCATCAAGGAGTCGGCAACGGTCAACTCCGTCAT
>MEXZ01000119.1:24708-25178 GCA_001773855.1 Candidatus Aminicenantes bacterium RBG_13_64_14 | reverse complement strand
TGATCGAGTACGTGACCAAGAAATACGGGCAGGAGAATGTCTGCCAGATCATCACCTTCGGGACCATGGCCGCCCGCGGCGCCATCCGCGACGTCGGCCGCGTCCTCGAAGTGCCGCTCCCCGAAGTCGACCGGATCGCCAAGATGATCCCGTTCGTGCCGGACGCGACGATCGCCGACGCCCTGAAAAGCGTCCCCGAGCTGAGGGCGCTTCGCGACCGGAACTCCAAGATCGCCCAGCTCCTGGCCATCGCCCAGCAGATCGAGGGCCAGGTCCGCCACCCCTCCATCCACGCCGCGGGCATCGTCATAACGCCCCGGCCCCTGGTCGAGTTCCTGCCGCTCTACCAGTCGGTCAAGGGCGAGATCACGACCCAGTTCCCCATGGGCGACGTCGAGGCCCTGGGCCTGCTCAAGATGGACCTTCTGGGACTCCGGAACCTGACGGTCATCGACGACGCCCTGGAGCTC
>MEXZ01000119.1:18375-24691 GCA_001773855.1 Candidatus Aminicenantes bacterium RBG_13_64_14 | reverse complement strand
CCTGGTCATCGACATCAACAACCTGCCTCTCGACGACGGCCCGACCTTCGACGTCTTCAAGGCCGGGAACACGGACGGCGTCTTCCAGTTCGAGAGCCCGGGCATGAAGGACCTCCTGCGCCGCTTCCGTCCCGAGGAATTCCGGGACCTCATCGCCCTCAACGCCCTCTACCGGCCGGGCCCGCTCAAGAGCGGCATGACCGACGAGTTCATCCACCGCCGGAACCACCCCGAGCGGGTCGCCTACGAGCTGGCTGAGCTCGAGCCCGTCCTCAAGGAGACACGCGGCATCATCGTCTACCAGGAACAGGTCATGCGTATCGCCACCGACCTGGCCGGGTTCACCCTGGCCGGGGCCGACATCCTGCGCAAGGCCATGGGCAAGAAAGACAAGGAGACGATGAAGGCCCAGAAGCAGAAGTTCGTTCAGGGGGCCAAGAAGAAGGGCATCAGCCAGTCCAAGGCGGATAAGATCTTCGAGCAGATCAAGGAGTTCGCCGAGTACGGCTTCAACAAGTCCCACAGCGCCGCCTACGCCTTCCTGGCCTACCAGACGGCCTACCTCAAGGCCCATTACCCCGTCCATTTCCTGGCCGCCCTGCTGACGTCCGAAGCCGAGCGCGGGGCGACGCCCCAGGTCGTCAAGTACATCGGCGAATGCCACGAGATGGGCATCCAGGTCCTGCCCCCGGACATCAATACCAGCGAGTTCCGGTTCACGGTCGAGGGCCGCGATATCCGCTTCGGGCTGGCCGCCGTCAAGGGCATCGGCCAGGCGGCCGTCGAGGTGCTTGTCGCGGCCCGCAAGAGAGCCGGCGGCTTCAAGTCGCCGTTCGACCTCTTCCTCGAACACGACACCAAGATCCTCAACCGCAAGGCCATGGAGAGTCTGATCAAGGCCGGCGCCTTCGACTCGCTGGGCTGGAAGCGGTCGCAGTGCTTCCACATGCTCGACCGGATGATCGACTTCGGCCACGACGTTCAGAAGGCCCAGGCCACCCGCCAGACGTCTCTCTTCGGCTCGGGCGGGGCCGAGCCGCCGCCCATCCCCCAGGAAGTCCGGGAGATGCGGGAGTGGGACGAGTCCCATGTCCTGTCCTACGAGATGGACGCCCTCGGCCTTTATATCACCGGCCATCCCCTGGCCCAGCACAAGGACCGGGTGCGAAAGCTCGTCAGCCACCTCCTCAACGAGCTCGATTCCGAGCGGGACTTCGATAAAGAGGTCCGCCTGGCCGGCATCATCGGCTCGCTCAAGCAGCTCAAGACGAAAAAGGACGAGCGCATGGCCACCTTCGTCCTCGAGGACCTGACCGGCAAGATCGAGGTCGTCGCTTTTCCCGATTGCTACGCCAGGCATGGAACGTACCTGCGGGAAGGCCAACTTGTCTGGGTCAAGGGCAAGTACATGGGCGAAGAGGACAACCGCCGCATCAGCCTGAGCCAGGCCATGCCGCTCGCAGAGGCCTTCGAAAAGCAGGCCAAGCGCGTCGTCGTCCGCATCTTCCTGCCGGGTCTCGAGGAGGCGACGCTCTCCGAGCTCAAGGAGATCCTGGACGCCCACGAAGGGAAGTGCCCCGTCTACTTCGAGCTCGAGACCCCTCGATCCTACCGCTTGACGGCCCAGAGCGCCGAGGTCCAGAAGGTCGCGCCTTCGGAGACCCTCATCAAGAAAGTCGAGGCCCTGCTCGGCGAGAAGTCGGTCTCGGTCGATTATTGACGGGCCGGGGCGAAAAGGGTAGATTAAGTTGATTATTCTGTTGATTTTCTGAGGATTGACGTGCCCTACAGGATTATCGTGGCCGACCCCAGCCCTTCGGTCCAGAAGACCGCCCTGCTCGTCTTCGCCGAGCCGGAGTTCAAGGTCTACCCGTTCGAGGACGGCGCGTCGCTCCTCGAATCGGTCGCGGAGGTCCGGCCGGACGCGCTGCTGGTCAGCCTCACGCTCCCCGGGCGGGACGGTTATGAAGTCGGCCGGACGCTGAGGAGCCGGAAAGAGCTCGAAAACGTCCCGCTCATCGGGCTGAAGGGGACTTTCGAGTCCCTGGACGCGGACAGGAACGCGCCCCCCGAATACGACGAGATCGTCCAGAAGCCCTTCGACTCGGAACGCCTGGCGGCCGCCGTCCGCGAGCTCATCGCCCGGAAAACCGGGCCATCGTCGCTGCCCGAAGAGCCGCTCCGGCCCGCGGCCGGAGGCGATCCCGGGACGCCGGCGCTCGCCGCGGACCGGGATCTCAAGGACTGGGTCCGCGAGGAAATGGTCGGCATGGAGCGGGAGATCGAGAAGCGGGTCCGGGCGCGCGTCGTCGCGGACCTCAAAGAATGGATGTCGAAACCATGAACACCAAAGACGAGTTGGCCAAAGCCTACGACCCCAAACCCGTCGAGGAGAAGTGGGGAAATTTCTGGCTGGACGAAGGGCTCTTCGTCGCCGACCCGAAGTCCCCGAAGGCCAAGTTCTCGATGGTCCTGCCGCCGCCGAATGTCACCGGCATCCTGCACATGGGCCACGCCCTCTGCTTCACCCTGCCCGACATCATCACCCGCTGGAAGCGGATGCAGGGCTACAACTGCCTCTGGCTCCCGGGCACGGACCACGCCTCGATCGCCGTCCACAACGTCATCGAGAAGAGCCTGGCCGAAAAGGGCTTGACCCGGGAGAAGGTCGGCCGCGAGGAATTCCTCCGCATCGCCTGGGACTGGAAGGCGAAGTACGGCGGGGCCATAACCGGTCAGCTCAAGAAGCTCGGCGCCTCGCTCGACTGGTCGCGGGAACGCTTCACCATGGACCCGGGCTTCAGCCGGGCCGTGAAACAGGTTTTCGTTTCTCTCTATGATGAAGGGCTGATCTACCGCGACTATTTCCTGGTCAACCGCTGCCCGCATTGCCGGACGGTTCTCTCCGACATCGAGATCGAGCACAAGGACCTCCACGGCAAGCTCTGGCACATCCGCTACGCCGTAGAAGGATCGGCCGAGTCCGTGGTTGTGGCGACGACACGGCCGGAGACCATGCTCGGCGACACGGCCCTGGCCGTCCACCCCGACGACGAGCGCTACACGCATCTTCACGGCAAGCGCGTCATCCTGCCGCTCCAGAACCGGCCCATTCCGGTCATCACCGATGAGCGGGTCGAGCGGGAGTTCGGCACGGGCGCGGTCAAGGTCACCCCGGCCCACGACCCCGTCGACTTCGAGCTCGGAAAAAAACACGGCCTGGAGCAGGTCATCGTCATCGACGGCTCGGGCCGGATGACCGAGGCGGCGGGCCCGGACTTCGCCGGACTCGACCGCTTCGCCTGCCGGGCCAAGGTCGTCGAAAAGCTGAGCGAGCAGGGCCTCCTGGTCAAGGTCGAGGCCCACGAACACGCCGTCGGCCACTGCTACCGCTGCAAGAACGTCATCGAACCGCACTTATCCTGGCAGTGGTTCGTCCGCATCAAGCCGCTGGCCGACGAGGCCATCCGCGTCGTCGAGGATGGCTCGATCGAGTTCATCCCGGCGAACTGGACCAAGACGTATTTCGAGTGGATGTACAACATCCATGACTGGTGCATTTCCCGCCAGCTCTGGTGGGGGCATCGCATCCCAGCCTGGTACTGCCGGGACTGCGGCCGCATCATGGTGGCCATGGAGGCGCCGGCGCAATGCGATAAGTGCGGCGGCGCACTCGACCAGGACGAAGACGTCCTCGACACCTGGTTCTCGTCCGCCCTGTGGCCCTTCGGGACGCTCGGCTGGCCCGACGCGACAGAGGACCTCGAGGCCTTCTACCCGACCGACCTCATGTCCACCGGCTTCGACATCATCTTCTTCTGGGTCGCACGCATGATCATGATGGGCCTCAAGTTCCGGGGCCGGATCCCCTTCCGCCACGTCTTCATCAACGGCCTGGTCCGGGACCTCAAGCGGCGCAAGATGAGCAAGTCCGAGGGCAACATCATCGACCCGCTGGAGATGATCGATAAATACGGCACCGACGCCCTGCGCTTCACCCTGGCCGCGCTGGCCGTGCCCGGCATGGACCTGGCCCTGTCCGAGGAACGCATGGCCGGCTACCAGGCCTTCGCCAACAAGATCTGGAACGCTTCGCGGTTCGTCCTGATGAACCTGGGCCAGGACCGTCCCGCCGTCCGGGAGGCGGAATTGACGCTCGCCGACCGCTGGATCCGGAGCCGCCTGGCCGACGTCACGGCGGAGCTGTCAACGAGTCTGGAGCAATACAAATTCTATGAAGCGGCCGACCTCGTCTACCATTTCATCTGGCACGAGTTCTGCGACTGGTACATCGAGTTCGCCAAGGTCGGGCTCCGGGAAGGCAACCGGACGACAGAGGCCGTGCTGGCCGACGCCTTCGACCGCATCCTGCGCCTCCTCCACCCGTTCATGCCCTTCATCACCGAAGAGCTCTGGCAGCACCTGCCCGGGGCGGGCAAGTCGATCACCGTCGCGCCCTACCCGGTTCCCGAAGCGGGCTGGAAGGACGGGCGGGCCGTCCAGGCCATGACCCTCGTCCAGGCCGTCATCGTCGAAACGCGGACGGTCCGGGCCGAGAACAAGATCGCGCCCAAGGAAAAGCTGCGCCTCCTCGTCAAGACCGCCGGCCGCGAGGAAACCGCGGCCCTGGAATCCCAGGCGGCATCGGTCCGGGCGTTGGCCGGTCTCACGGCGCTCGAGTTCACGGCCGCCCTGCCCGAGGGGCCGAGCGTCCTCAAGGGCGTCGCCGGACCGTTCGAGGTCGCCATCATCCTGGAAAAACCGGCCGACCTGGGCCAGGAAAAAGAGCGGCTGCAGAGGGAGATCGCCAAGGTCGAAGCGGAAATGGCCAAGATCGAACGCAAGCTCGAGAACACCGAATTCGTGGCCAAGGCGCCGGCGGCCGTGGTCGAGGAAAACCGGACCCGGCTCGAAGAGTTGCGGGCCCGCCGTGAGAAACTCGGCCAGAACCTGGCCAAGGTCGCCGCCGCGTCCTGAAGTAGGAAGCGGGGACCCATGCCCGTCGGAACGATCGTCTACCGGAGAGACCGCGTCGACTCGACGAACGACGTCGCCCGGGAGCTGGCTTTGGCCGGGGCCGACCACGGCACGGCCGTCGTCGCCGGGGAACAGACCCGGGGCCGGGGCACCAAAGGCAGGGTCTGGCATTCGCCGCCCGGCCTGGGGCTCTACGCGTCATTCATCCTTCGCGGTCCCGGGGCGGGCCCGGTTCCTTTCCTTCACCTTCTGCCCCTCGCCGCGGGTTTGGCCGCTTCGGACGCGGTCCTAGCTGGGGCCGGCGTTGCCGTCCGGCTCAAGTGGCCGAACGACCTCGTCTATGACGGGAAAAAGCTCGGCGGTATCTTGTCCGAAGGTGTCTCCGGCGGCCCGGCCGGGGATTTCGCCGTCGTCGGGGTGGGCATTAACGTCGATCACGTTCCGGGGGACTTCCCGGCCGACCTTCGCGCGTCGTCGACCTCCCTCCGGATCATCGGCGGCCGGGCGGTGACGATCGGATCCGTTTTCGACGGCCTTTGCCGGGCCCTCGACTGCTGGTATAATGCCCTCGCCCGGGGAGACAAGGGGTCGGTCATCAGGACGTTCGAAGCGCGGCTGGCCTTCCCTTCCGGACGGCCTATCCGGGTCACGACGGCCGCCGGGACGTTCACCGGCATCTGCCGCGGCCTCGACGAGGACGGCCGGCTCGTGGTCGAGCGCGCCGGCGCGGCGGGCACGGTCGCCCTCGACGCCGTCCTCGGACTCGACGGGGCGTGATAAGGAGGATCGAGATGCTCTTGGCTTTCGATGTCGGGAACACGACGATCGCCGTCGGCCTTTTCCGCGGCAAGAAGCTGGTCAAAAGCTGGACGATCAAGACGGATAGCGACACAACGTCCGACGAATACGGGGCCACCCTGCTCAACCTGATCCAAGTGGCCGGGCTGCAGGCCAAGACGATATCGAGCGCCATCATCTCGAGCGTCGTCCCTCCGCTGACGCCCGTCATCGAGGACATGTGCCGCGCGTATTTCGGGACGACGGCTTCGGTTGTCGGCCCCGGCCTCAAGACCGGCATGCCCATCCTCTACGAGAACCCCCTCGAAGTCGGGGCGGACCGGATCACGGCCGCGGTCGCCGCGTTCGAGAAGTACGGCGGTCCGGCCATCGTCGTCGACTTCGGCACGGCGACGACGTTCGACGCCGTCTCGGCCAAGGGCGAATATTTGGGCGGGGCCATCGCGCCCGGTATCCGGATCGCCGCCGAGGCCCTCTATCTCAAAACGGCCCGCCTCCCGCGGATCGAGATCAAGAAGCCGAAGCGGGCCATCGGCCGGAC
>MEXZ01000119.1:400-18357 GCA_001773855.1 Candidatus Aminicenantes bacterium RBG_13_64_14 | reverse complement strand
GTCGGGGCTCTACTTCGGCTACGTCGGCCTGGTCATGAACACGATCGAGGAGATGCGCAAGGAGCTCGGCAGGAGCGTCCGGGTCGTGGCCACGGGCGGTTTCGGCAGCCAGATCGCGGCGGAGCTTCCGGTGATCGAGGCCTACGAGCCGGACCTCGTCCTCGAGGGCTTGAGGATCATCCACGAGAGGAACCGCAACGCCAAGCCCTAGACCGCGCCCCGGCCGGACGACCATGGACACCGAAGACAAGGGACAGAGCGGGTACTACCAAACGATTGCCCGGGAGTTCCTCGCCCGCCGCGGCGCGCCGTTCTTCCTGTCGCCGAGAGACCAATCCGCGATCGCCTCCTGGGAATCCAGGCGAGTCCCACTCCGAGTCGTTCTCGAGGGTATCGGCCGGGCCTTCGATGGCCTCAAAACGAGGGGCAGGGGGACGAAGGGGATATCGCTCGCCCATTGCGACAGGCAGGTCGACGACGCCTTGGCCCAGCACCTGGACCGGTCGGCCGGCCGGCGAAATACAGCCGGTCCGCGGCCCCGGAAAAAGGACCGGGCCCGCCGGGAGGTAGAGAAAGGGCTTCACGGCCTGGCCCCGGACGACCGGGAGATCGCCCGCCTGCTCGAGGCGGCCCTTGAGATCCTGGATGCGCCGAAGCCGGACGAAGCCGCGCTAGAGAGGATAGACTCCGAGGTCGAAGAGCTCCTCTGGGGCCGGGCGACGGGGTCGGAGAAGGGCGCGGCCGAGGCCGAGGCCCGCAAAGGGCTCCGAGGCCGGCGGCCCGAAGGGATCGAAGCCATGATCCGCCGTCAGGTCGTCAAGGAGTTGCGGGCCGGCCGCAAGATCCCCCACGTCTCCCTCTATTATTACTGAGAGAAAATCCCCATGACCGCCCTCAAGATCCTCGCCCTGCTCAAGAGATACAAGGAAGGACTGCCCTTCGACGAGATCCTGATCGAGCTCGGCGTCAAGCGCCGGGACAGGGCCAAGGCGCTCGAGGAGATCCGGAAGCTCGAAGCCCGGGGGCAGGTCCGTTACCTCCGCAGCCGCTTCCTCCTGGCCGAGAAGACGGACCTCGTCCGCGGCCGATTCGTCACCGCCCGTCCCGGCTTCGGGTTCGTCACGCCGGAAGGCGGCGGCAAGGACATCTTCATCCCCGCCCGCCATGCGCAGGGGGCCCTTCCGGGCGACGAGGTGACGGTCGTCGTCAACGAGCGGGGCAAGTTCGGCAAGCCCGAAGGGAAAGTCGAGCGCATCCTCAAGAAGGGACGGACGGCGCTCCTCGGCGTCTACCGCGAACGGGGGGGCGCCCCCTTCCTTCAGCCGTTCGACTCGCCGTCGCAGGACGATGTCCCCCTCAAGTCCCGCGGCAAACTCGGGCCGGCCCCGGGGATGATCGTCGAGGCCGACCGGGCCACCCTGGCCGTCACGCGGGTTTTCGGGATGCCCGAAGACCCGGGCGTCGACGCCCACGTGGTCATCCGGCGGTATGGGCTTCGGCAGCAGTTCCCGGAGGAGGTCCTGGGCGAGGCCGCCGGGATTCCGGACGTTCTATCCGCCGGTACGATCGAAGGGCGGCGCGACTTCCGCGACTGGCCGTCCGTGACCATCGACGGGGAGAAGGCCCAGGATTTCGACGACGCCGTCAGCATCCGCCGGCTCCCCGCCGGGGGCTGGCTCCTCGGCGTCCATATCGCCGACGTCTCCCACTACGTCCGGCCCGCGAGCCCGCTCGACGGCGAAGCTTTCGAACGGGGGACGAGCGTCTATTTCCCCGACCTGACCCTGCCGATGCTCCCCGAAAAGCTATCCAACGACCTCTGCAGTCTGCGGCCGAGAGAGCCGCGGCTAACCGTTTCGGCCTTGATGGACATCGGCGACGACGGCCGTGTTGGCCGGACCGAGTTCGCTCCTTCCATCATCCGTACGGCCCACCGGATGACTTACGCTTCGGTGTTCAAGATCTTAGAGGGGGACGCCGCGGAAGCGAAAGCCTACGCCGATGTCGTCCCCGACCTCCTGCTGATGCGGGAGCTGGCCCGGGCCCTTCGGGAACGGCGCCTGGCCGAGGGGAGTCTAGACTTCGATCTCGTCGAGCCCGAGCTCGTCTATGAGAAGGGGAAGCTCCTTGCCGTCGCGGCCACGGAAAGGAACGAGGCCCATCGCCTGATCGAAGAATTCATGGTCACCGCCAACGTCGCCGCGGCCACGGCCTTTTCGGAGAAGAAGATCCCAGCCGTCTACCGGGTCCACCCCCCGCCGGACGTCGGCGACCTCGAAAAATTGCGCGACCTTATCCTCAATTTCGGCTTGACCCTGCCGGAGCCGGCCAAGGTCCGGTCGAATGACCTCCAGCGCGTTCTCAAAAAGGCCGAGGGCCTCCCCGGCGAGAAGTTCGTCGGCCGGCAGGTCCTGAGGGCCATGAAGCTCGCCGTTTATTCGACCGGGAACGTCGGCCACTACGGCCTGGCCCAGGACCACTACACGCATTTCACCTCGCCCATCCGCCGCTATCCCGACCTCGTCGTCCATCGCATCCTCAAGGGCCTCCTCGCCCGGGAGGAGCCGGGCCGGCTTGACCTCGATGCGATCGCCGCCAAGTCCTCCGAGCGGGAGCGGAACGCCGCCGAGGCCGAGCAGGCGCTCCTCGAATGGCGGATCTTCCGCCTTCTCAAGGACCGCCTGGGCGACGAGTTCAGCGGGATGGTCGTCGACGTCATCAAGGTCGGCCTCATCGTCGAGATCGAAGAGTACTTCGTCTCCGGCCTCCTGCCCTTCGATTCCCTGAGGGGGGACTACGAACCGAAGCCGGCGGCCCGCCGGCTCCGGCCGCGCCGGCTCCGGAAAACGTTTGACTTGGGGGACGAAGTTCGTGTAATCCTTGTCTCCTGCGACCCGGCCCTGCGCCGCATGAGCTTCGTCCCGGCGGTGGACCCGGAGGAAAGCCGTCCATGAAAGCGCCCGCATTCGACGCCGTCCTCGATTTCCCGCTGGGGAAACTCGGTCAAGACGCGCCGGCCGAGGCCGTCTTCCTCGACGGCGCCGTCGCCGCCCGTTTCACCGAGTATCCGGTCCCCGGCCGGAAGGGCGCCCCGTTCGTCCGGGCCCTGGCCGTCGGTCCCGTCGACGTCAAGTGGGGGGACCCGTTCGAAGTCCGGACGGCGGCCGGCGACAGCCTCGGGTGCGGCACCTGTCTTTATCCGGGCTCGCCGTCGCCCGACGAGCTCAAGCTTTCGAGGCGAAAGGCCCTCCTGACGCGGCTCTCGCTCGGGGAAAAAGAAATGATCCTGGCCCTCGCGGAGGCGGGAGGCCTGAAAGGGCTGAAGGGTGAGAACCTCGACGTTTTCTGCCGCCTGCCTAGGTCCCGCGTCGAGGCCCTGGCTCACCTCCTCGAAGAGGAAGGGAAGGCCCGCATCCTCGCGTTTTCGCCCCTGTTCCTCGTCTCCCAGGGCACCCTGGATTTTCTCCGCGGCCGGGTCGTTTCCTTCGTTACCCAGTACCACAAGAAACACCCCTCCCAGAGAGGAGCCCCCCTCGAGAAGCTCGAGAAGCGCTTCGACGCCCCTCGGACGGTCCTCGTCCTGGCCCTCCGGCTGCTAGCCAAGGAGGTGCGGATCATCGAGGAGGGGGGGATCGTCCGGCTTCCCGATTTCCGGATCCCCCTCACGGCCGCAGACGAAGAGACCTTGGCCGCGCTCGAACGGATGGTCCTCAGCGGCCAGCTCGGGAGCGTAACCCTGGACGACATCCAGGCCGAATTCAAGCTCACCCAGGGGAAGCTTCATACGCTCCTCGCCGTCCTCGCCGAGCGGAAGAAGATCGTCGAGGGCCTGGACGGGTTCATCCTCCATTCCCGCTGGCTCGACGAGATCGTCCGCAAGATCCGGGAATCAGGGAAGCGGGAATTGACCGTCGCCGATTTCAAGGTGATAACCGGCCTGTCGCGAAAGTACAGCATCCCTCTCCTCGAACTGCTAGACAGCATGGGCGTGACGAAACGAAAAGGTTCTGTGAGAGACATACTTTGATCCCCATGCAGTCCTAAGCCTCATTTCTTAATGAGGATTAGGATAGTATGGGAGTGACCCGTAGGAAGGGTTCAGTCCGGGATATTCTTTAATACACGTCGGTCGCATGAGTTTTGTTCCGGATGGGATGCAGTCCTAATCCTCGTCTAATGAAAAGAAGGGCAGCGAAGCAGTCCTCATCCTCATGTTTTCATGAGGATGAGGGCAGCATCCCTCTCCTCGAACTGCTAGACAGCATGGGGATAACGAGACGAAAAGGTTCTGAAAGAGACATGCTTTGATCCCCATGCAGTCCTAATCCTCGTCCGTTGGCGAGGATTAGGGCAGTATGGGGGTTACGCGCCGCAAGGGCTCTGTGCGGGATATCCTTTAGCTACTTCGTCTCGTCTTCGGGCGGCTTGTCGTCCTTTTTCTTGAGGGCGGTCTTGAGCAAGTCGCCGAAGATGCCGAACTTGGGCTGCTCTTTCGGAGCCGGCTTGAACTCCTCTTTCTTTTCCTTGGCCCGCTGTTCGAGGCCTTCTTCCGCTTTTTCCTTGACGGCGGCCAGGGCTTCCTGGACCGATTCTTCCTCGACGAGCTTCTCTTCGATGACCCGGCGTTCGCTTTTCTTCGGGCCCTGGCCCTTCTCCCCCTCGGACATAAGCTTCTTTTTCTTGAAGACCTTTTCCTTCTTCAGGGGGGCGCCGGGCTCGGGGGGGAGAGCGAGCGCCGTCGGGCGTTCCCGGGGGGCTTCTTCCCTGGCGGCCACGGCTCCCCGCAGCTCTTCGGCCACGGCTTCGAGAGCCGCTTCCTCGGGCGTGATGGCTTCGGCCTCGGGTTCGGCGTAGGTTTCGGGGAAAGCGGCCTCGAGCGGCGCCTCCTCTTTCGGGACGTAGGGCTCATGATACGTGAAGACGCCCTTTTTCTTATCGGACTTGGCGAATTCCGGCGAGTTCAGGAGAGTGAATTCCACGTCCTCCTGGTTCGTTTGGCGGATGACGTCGACGAGGTGGTAGGCCCGCAGGAAATGGAGGGAATGCGAGGACGTGGCCAGGGCTGGGTCCTTGAAGATGGGGACGACGAGTTCCTTGAGATCGAGGCCCTCGCGTGTCGCCGCGAGCGCCAAGATCCGGGCCAGCGTCTCGCGCTCGATGTAGATGATCTTGTTGGGCTCGGCGTAGGTGTAGACCTCCTCGCCCGCGCTGCGGAACTCGTCCTTTTCGGCGTCGTAGGCCAGCCGGGCGACGGACATCTTCTTCTTCGATTTCTTGATCCAGAACTTGAAAGCGTTGGGGCCGGTTTTTTCGAGAGTCAGGCTCGTCCCTTGGGGGACGTTGTACTGGGCGTAGAAATCCTGGAGCCCCAGGAAGAAATTCTGGTTCGGGTAGTAATAGAGCGTATAGGCCTTCCCTTCCTCGGGATCCGTGAACGTGTACTCCCGGGCGTGGGAGAGCTCCTTGTTTAAGCTGCGGGGGACCTTGACCCCGCCCGAAAGGATCTCGCGCCAAGTGAGGTAGATCTTGATCGGGAAGGCCTGGACGATGCTCATCTCGGGCTTCTCGACCTCCTCGAGCTCGGGAACTTTGGCCATCGGGGCGGCCAGGGGGAGGTTCTCGGGCAGGGCGTTGAGGATCGACTTGAGGTGCCACTTGCCCCAGCCGAATTCGGCCAGGAGGATGAAGTCCTTCTTGAATTTCTTCTCGAGGAGGGCGGATAGGCTCAGACAGGTGAGGTCGAAGAGGTCGCTCGACGCCTCCAGCCCGAAATATTTTTTGACAAGGTCTTCCGTCGCGGCCGAGCGCCGGGTCTCGACGAACTCGTTCTCGATCTCTTTGACTTTTTCGGGAAGAATGTCCACGCGCTTTGTCGAAAGCTGCCAGAAGTCATTCCAGCTGAAAACTTTGGGGTTCTTGGCCAGGGCGGTCCGGAGGTTCTTCTCGAGCGTCTTGAGGTCGCGCTCGGTCATGGGCAGCTCGGTCAGCCGCGGGTCGTCGCCCTTAGCCATGATCTCCGCGGCCTCGTTCCGGCCTTCGAGGCTCGCGGGGAGCAGGACCTGGGTCCTGGTCTTTTTCATGTAGTCGACATATTTCCGGAAGACGCCGCCGCCGGGGTAGTCGAGATCGAGCATCTCGCAGTTGAAATGCTTGGAATACGTCTTGGCGACGACCTTCAGGATGACCCGGCCCTCGAAGTGCTCGACGGCCTTGCTACCCACGGTCAGGGGCTCGTTGTAGTCCTTTTCGATGAAGTCGCCCACATCGTAGTGGGAATAGGGGTCGTACTTCTTGACGTCCTGCGTCCGCTCCGTGGCCGTCTTCTCGAAGGCCAGCTTTCCGGCGAGCGCTTGCGTCGACCGAGGCTGGGGCGTCTGTTCGAGCTCGCGCTCGACGAGGGCGATGTCCTCGGCGGACACCATAGTGAGGGTGGTCGTTTCGCTGTTCATGTTCAGTCTTTTTTTCCCATCAGCGCGAGGAGGATGGCCTTTTGGGCGTGGAGCCGGTTCTCGGCCTGGTCGTAGACGACGGAGGTCGGCGCGTCGATGACCTCGTCGGTGACCTCGTCGCCGCGGTGGGCCGGCAGGCAATGCATGAAGACGGCACCGTTCTTGGCGTGGGACATGAGGCGGGCGTTGACCTGGTACGGGGCGAAGATGCGGGCCCGTTTCTCCTTTTCCGCCTCCTGGCCCATGGACGCCCAAACGTCGGTGTAGACGGCGTCGGCCCCGCTGGCCGCCTCTTCGGCCGAGTTCGTCAGGGTCAGGGCGAAGCCGGTGTCCTTGCCGTCCTCCCGGGCCGCCTGGACCATTTTGGGCTTCGGCTCGTAACCGGCGGGCGTCCCTACGGCCATCTTCGTCCCGCCCCGGGCGGCGGCCAGCATCAGGCTGTGGCAGACGTTGTTGCCGTCGCCGACATAGGCCAGCTTGAGGTTGGCCAGGGCGCCCTTGTGCTCTCGCAGGGTCAGGAAATCGGCCATCGCCTGGCAGGGATGGGAGAGATCGGTCAAGGCGTTAATGACCGGGATCTTCGTGCTGGCGGCGAGGTCGACGGCGATCTGGTGTCCGAACGTCCGGAGCATGATCCCGTCGACCCAGCGCTCGAGGTTCTTGCCGATGTCGTAGGCACCCTCGCGGCTGCCCATTTGGATGTCCGAGGGGGCGAGGTAGATGGCCTCTCCGCCGAGCTGGAGCATGCCCGCTTCGAAGGTCATGCGCGTCCTCAAGGAGGGCTTCTGGAAGATCATGGCCAGGATCCGGTGTTCGAGGGCCCGGCGGTACTTGTGCGGGTGCTTCTTCACTTCCGCCGCGCGGTCGAGCAGCTGGCTGAATTCGTAGATGCTCAGGTCGCGTATCGACAGGAAATCCTTATTCATTGCGGCTCCTCCTCGTGTGAAGCGATGATCCGGGTCCCCGAGCGGTTGAGCATGGCGGCCTTGAGATGGGAGTCCTTGGTGATGAGGACCTCCCGGCCGCCGGCCTCAATGTACTCGACGGCGGCCCGGATCTTGGGTCCCATCGATCCCGGGGGGAACTGGCCGTCCGCCAGGTGCTTCTTGGCCTCGTCCACGGTCAGGACCGGGGCCTCCGCCTGGTCGGGCTTGCCGAAATTGATGAAGACGCGCTCGATGGCGGTCAGGATGACGAATAGGTCGACCTTGACCTCGCGGGCGAGCAGGCTCGCGGCGTAGTCCTTGTCGATGACGGCCTCGACACCCTCGAAGAGGCCGTTGCCGTTGATGATGACCGGGATGCCGCCGCCGCCGGCCGCGATGACGATCCGGCCGGCTTCGACGAGCTCGCGGATGATCCTGTTGGGGACGACGTCGATGGGTTTGGGCGAGGCGACGACCTTGCGGTAGCCGCGGCCGGAATCCTCGACCATCGTCCACTTCTTCTCCCGGGCGAGCATCTGGGCCCGGTACTTCGAGTAGAAAGGCCCGATAGGTTTGGTCGGCTTCCCGAAAGCTGGGTCATCCTTGTCGACGACGACCTGGGTGACGAGGGAAGCGACCTCCTTGTCGATCGAGTGCCGGCGGAGTTCGTTGATGATCGCCCTTTCAAGCATGAAGCCCATGCTGCCCTCGGTCATGGCGTTGCAAACGTCGAGCGAATAGGGCGGGATCTTATTGGCCGCCTCCTCCATCTGGATGAGCAGGTTGCCGACCTGGGGCCCGTTGCCGTGGACGATGATAAGCTCGTAGCCCTTGCGGACGATGTGGACCATGAGCTCGGCCGCCTTCTGGGCGTTCCGCATCTGCTCGGCCTGCAGACCTCTCTGGTCGTCGGGGAGCATGGCGTTGCCGCCGAAGGCGACGAGGGCGATCTTCGGTCTCATGAATCCTCAGAACTTCTTGAGCAGGTCCTTGAGCGTGGGCTTGCCGATCTCCTCGAGCTCGTAGCCGACGCGGAGGATGGGCTTGCTGACCTTGATGACACGGGTGATGTCGATCGGCGTCGCGCTGACGACGAGGTCGCAGTCGATTGCCTCGATCGTCTTGGCCAGCTCTCGGGTCTGCTTCTCGCCGTAGCCCATGGCCGGCAGGACGTTGTCGAGGTGGTTGTATTTCTCGAAGGTCTTCTTGATCGTGCCGACGGCGAAGGGACGGGGGTCGATGATCTCGGCCGCGCCGTACTTCTTGGCGGCGACGATGCCGGCTCCGTACTTCATCCCGCCGTGGGTCAAGGTCGGGCCGTCCTCGATGACGAGGACGCGCTTGCCGGTGATCCGGCCGCCGTCCTTGACGATCGTCGGGGAGTTGGCCCGGACGATGATCGCCTTGGGGTTGATCCTCTTGATGTTGGCCAGGACGACCTCGATGTCCTCCGGTGTGGCCGTGTCCATCTTGTTGATGACGATGACCTGGGCCCGGCGGAAATTGGTTTCGCCGGGGTGGTAGCGGAGCTCGTGGCCGGCCCGGTGGGGGTCGGCGACGACGATCTCGAGGTCGGACCGGTAGAAGGAGAAGTCGTTGTTTCCGCCGTCCCAGAGGATGACGTCGGCCTCTTTTTCGGCCTGGCGGAGGATGGCCCCGTAGTCGACGCCGGCGTAGACGATGATGCCCTTGTCGATGTGGGGCTCGTACTCCTCGCGCTCTTCGATCGTGCACTCGTGCTTGTCGAGGTCGGCGTAGGTGGCGAAGCGTTGAACCTTCTGCTTGACCAAGTCGCCGTAGGGCATGGGATGGCGGATGGCCGCGACCTTGCGGCCCTTCTTCTGGAGGATCTCGGCCACTTTGCGGCTCGTCTGGCTCTTGCCCGAGCCGGTGCGGACAGCGCAGACCGAGATGACGGGCTTGCGGCTCTTGATCATCGTGTCGTTCGGGCCAAGGAGGACGAAGTTGGCCCCGGCGGCCAAGACCTGGGAGGCCTTCTGCATGACGTACTCGTGGGAGACGTCGCTGTAGGCGAAATGGACGTCGTCGATCTTGTGGGCGGCGATGAGGTCGTTGAGCTCCGCCTCGGCGTAGATCGGGATGCCCTTGGGATAGAGCTTCCCGGCCAGCTCCGCGGGATACTTGCGCCCCGCGATATCGGGGATCTGTGTCGCCGTGAAGGCGACCACCCGGTAGTCCTTGTTGTCCCGGAAATAGGTGTTGAAGTTGTGGAAGTCGCGCCCGGCCGCGCCCATGATGATGACCTTTTTCATGATAAGTTCTCCTTTCTTTTTAGAAAAACTCCTCCGTCCTCAATTATCCGATCTTCAATTGTCCGAAAAGAAGGATAAGTATAGCCCACCAAGGGATTTAAATCAATATGGAGGGCCTCAGGGGGTCATCCGCGAGTCTTTTGTTGGTGGACGCTGCCCGTTTTGTCAGCGACGGGGGCCATGCATATCCCCCGGCCCCCCTGGGAACCAGTCCCGGCGGTTCCCCCATCAGCAAGCTGATGGGACCCCCTCCGCTACGGGGGCTATGCATGGCCCCCATCACTGCCCGGGCAGCGTCAAGATCGGCTATAAGCACCGCAGCGGACGGAGACGACCCCCGAGGACCCTCAGCGGCCGACCGCGGGAACCCCCTTATTTGGGCTTTGAGGGAGGGGAGATCTTGCGGCCGGGGGCGTTTTTGAGCATTCCGGGCTGGCGCGGTGGGGTCGGGGGCCGGCGGGTCTTCTGCCAGGCGGGTTTCTGGCGGCGGTTGACGGGGTGAGCCATGGCGAACCTCTAGAGGGTGATGATTTCGGCGGCGAGGGCGGCCGGGTCGAGGAGGGCGATCGTGCTTTTGCCTCTGAGCCAGCCGCCCGCTTCTCCGGGGTTGACGAGAAGGCCCCCGTCCCGGCGCTCGGCCAGGGGCAGGTGGGTGTGCCCGAAGACGACGACGTCGTATGCCTTGGAAGCGAGATGCCGATTGACGGGGGCGTCGAGATGGCAGACAAGGAAACGGAGGCCGGCGTGGGAGAATTTCAGGGGTGCCTCCCGGAGCTCACCCAACCCTTCGAAGGCCTTGGCCAGGCCGACTCTCTCGCCGTCGCAGTTGCCGAAGACTGCTTTGACCGGGGCCCGGAGGTTTCGGAGCTCATCGACCGTGAAGGGGGCGACGAAATCGCCGGCGTGGATGACGAGAGAGCAGCCGGCATCGTTGAACAGGCGGACAGCTTCTCGGACCCGGGTCAGGTTGTCGTGGGAATCGGAGAGGATGCCGATCATGGCGACTTTCCGAGTTTATTATAACAGAAAGAAGAGGTTGTGCGTCGTGTTGACAGTTTCACCCGATTTCCTTAATATATAACAGCCTTAAAAAGCGAAAGTTAGGCGCGTAGCTCAGTGGGAGAGCGCTTCCCTGACACGGAAGAGGCCGTGGGTTCAATCCCCTCCGCGCCTACCACGAGAATCAAGCGGTCAGAATTCAAGGGGCCGTCGGACCGGCCGGAATTGACTCGCCTGCCCTTGTGAACCACAGCGGACATAGAGAATGAGTGACGAAACCGGTATGACAATCGACGTTCTGAGGCACAGCGCCGCGCACCTCCTGGCGCACGCCGTCCTGGACCTCTACCCCGAGACCAAGACCGGCATCGGGCCGGCCGTCGAAACCGGCTACTATTACGACTTCCTCCGGGAGAAGGCCTTCACGCCCGAGGACCTGGAAGCCATCGAGAAGCGGATGAAGGAGCTCGCCCGGGAGAACGTCCCCGTCGAGCGGCTCGTTCTGGCCAAGGAAGAAGCCGTCCGGATGTTCGAGGAAAAGAAGCAGGAGCTCAAGGTCGAGCTCATCCGGGAGAAAGGCGAGGCGACCGTGACCGTCTACCGGCAGGGGCCGTTCGCCGATTTCTGCCTCGGCCCTCACGTGCCCTCCACCGGCGCCCTCCAGCACGTCAAGCTGCTCTCGGTGTCGGGGGCCTACTGGAAGGGCGACGAGCGGGGACCGCAGATGCAGCGGATCTACGGAACGGTCTCTTTCTCCAAGAAGGAGCTCGAAGACCACCTGCGCCTGCTCGAAGAGGCCAAGAAGCGCGATCACCGCCGGCTCGGCGCGGAGCTCGACCTCTTCAGCACCAACGACGAACTTGGCGGCGGCCTCATCCTCTGGCATCCCAAGGGCGCGCGCGTCCGGGCCGTCATCGAGCAGCACTGGCGGGAACGCCATTGGGCCGGCGGTTACGACATCCTGTTCACCCCCCACATCGGGCGGGCGGCCCTCTGGCAGACCTCGGGCCACCTCGGCTTCTACAAGGACAGCATGTATTCGCCGATGGACATCGACGACCAAGCCTACTACCTGAAACCAATGAACTGCCCCTTCCACATCCAGATCTACAAGTCCCGGATGCGTTCGTACCGGGACCTGCCCCTCCGCTGGGCGGAGCTCGGGACCGTCTACCGCTACGAGCGCAGCGGCACCCTCCACGGCCTGCTCCGCGTCCGCGGCTTTACGCAGGACGACGCCCACATCATCTGCACTCCCGGGCAGATCGAAGAAGAGATCCTCCGGGTCCTCGATTTCTCGGTCTCCCTCCTGGCCGATTTCGGCTTCACCGACAACAAGATCGAGCTGTCGGTGCGCGACCCGAAGAACCCGGCCAAGTACTGCGGCGCGGACGACCTCTGGTGCCGGGCCGAGGCGTCGCTCGTCAAGGCCCTCGAGACCCGGGGCCTCGCCTACGAGCGGATGGAGGGAGAGGCCGTCTTCTACGGCCCCAAGATCGACATCAAGATCAAGGACGCCCTCGGCCGGCTCTGGCAGTGCACGACCATCCAGTTCGACTTCAACATGTCGGAGCGCTTCGACATGACCTTCGTCGGCGAGGACGGGAAGGAGCACCGGCCCTACATGGTCCACCGGGCCCTGCTCGGTTCCCTGGAGCGGTTCTTCGGCGTCCTCATCGAGCACTATAACGGGAGCTTTCCCCTCTGGCTCGCTCCCGTCCAGGCCGTCGTCCTGCCGATCGCCGAGCGCCACGAGAACTACGCCCGGTCCCTCGACCGGATGCTCCAGGCGAACGGCCTGCGATCGACGGTCGACCTCAGCCGGGAGAAGGTCGGCAAGAAGATCCGCGAGGCGGAGGTCCAGAAGATCCCGCTCATCCTGGTCGTCGGCGACAAGGAGGTCGAGCGCCGGAGCGCCTCCCTCCGTGTCCACGGTCAGGGGGACAAGGGCGAAGTGGACGTCGCCCTTTTCCTTGAAAAAGCCAAGGAATTCCATCAGAATAAAATTTCAACGATGAATTTCTAGAGGAGGACCGACATTTTCAAGAGACACTCTTATTATCCTGCGGTCGCCAAGGCGAAGCCCCACCGGACGAATGAGATGATCGGAGCGAAGGAGGTCCGGGTCATCGACGAGGAGAAAAACGCCCTCGGTGTCCTGCCCACGAGCCAGGCCATCCAGATGGCCCGCGAGCGGGGCCTCGATCTCGTCGAGATCGCGCCCACGGCCCAGCCCCCCGTCTGCAAGATCACGGACTACGGCAAGTTCCTGTACGAACAGCATAAGAAGGACCACGAGGCCAAAAAGCACCAGAAGCAGATCCAGATCAAGGAGATCAAGTTCCGCCCCAAGATCAGCGTCCACGACTATGACTTCAAGATGAATCACGTCAAGCGCTTCCTCGGGGAAGGCAACAAGGTCAAGATCACCGTCATGCTGCGTGGCCGCGAAAAGCAGAAGCCGGAGCTCGGATATCAGGTCCTCGACAGGGTCCTCGCCGACGTTAAGGAGCTGGCGACTCAAGATGGTTCGGCCCGGAAGCAGGATTGGGCCGTTTCCGCTCTGCTGGTCCCCACGAAATCAGGAGGAAAAGATGCCAAAGTTAAAAACCCACAAGGGAGCGCAAAAGAGGTTCAAGGTCACGGCGAAGAAAAAGTTTCTCCACGCCAAGGCGAATAAAAGCCACATCCTGACCAAGAAGGCCTCCAAGCGCAAGCGGCACCTGGGCAAGAAGGCCGTCGCCAGCCCGGCCGACCGCAAAGCCCTCAAGACCATGCTCCCGTACGAGATGTAACGGCGCCCCGCGCCCAAGGAGACGACCATGCCCCGCGTAAAACGCAGCACTAAAAGACGAGACCGGCGGAGGAAAGTCCTCGGCCTGGCCAAGGGATACTTCGGCGCCAAGAGCCGCAACTACAGGACGGCCAAGGAGGCGGTCGAGAAGTCCCTGCTTTACGCCTACCGCGACCGGCGGGCCAAAAAGCGGGATTTCCGCAGCCTCTGGATCGTCCGGATCAAGGCGGCGGCCATCATCAACGGGACCTCGTACAGCCGATTCATCCGGGGCCTGAAGACCCTGGGCATCGAGCTGGACCGCAAGATCCTGGCCGAACTGGCCGTCAACGCTCCCGAAACGTTCGCCCACCTGGCCCGCAAGGCGAAAGATACAGCGGTTTAGCTGCCGGAGATGGCGGATCTCAAGGACCGGATCGAAGGTCTCCGGAAAGCGTTCGAGGCGGAGGCCCTAAAGGTCGGCGACGCGAAATCCCTCGAAGAGCTCCGGACCGCCTTCCTGGGCCGCAAGAAGGGCCACGTCACCCTTCTGTTCGAAGACCTCAAGACCGTGCCCGCGGAGGACAAGCGCGAAGCGGGCCGGCAGGTCAACGCGTTCAAGACCTTCGTCCAGGATGGGCTTCTGGCCTTGGAGGGCAAGGTCCGGTCGGACGGCCGCCCGGCCCGGGCCATGGACTTGACGCTCCCCGGCCGGAAAAAATACGTCGGGGCTCCCCACCCGCTCGTCCTCTTCCAGCAGGAGATCGAGAACATCTTCCTCGGGATGGGCTTCGCCATCGAGGAGGGACCGGAGATCGAGACCGATTACTACAATTTCGAGGCCCTCAATTTCCCGCCCCACCACCCGGCCCGGGACAGCTGGGACACGCTCTACATCAAGGACGACCTCCTTCTGCGAACCCATACTTCGCCCGTTCAGATCCGGGTCATGGAGAAAAAAAAGCCGCCTATCCGGATCATCATCCCCGGCCGTGTCTTCCGCCGGGAGACGCCCGACCCGACGCACCTGCCGATGTTCATGCAGGTCGAGGGCCTGGTCGTCGACGAGGGCGCCACCTTCGCCCACCTCAAGGGGACGCTCGAATACTTCATCCGGGCCTTGTTCGGGGAGAAGATCAAGGTTCGCTTCCGGCCGAGCTTCTTCCCCTTCACCGAGCCCTCGGCCGAGGTCGACATCGAGTGCATCGTCTGCGACGGCAAGGACCCGTCGTGCCGGGTCTGCGGCGGGACGGGCTGGAAAGAGATCCTCGGCTCGGGCATGGTCAACCCCCAGGTCCTCAAGAACGTCAACATCGACCCTGAAAAATATTCCGGCTGGGCCTTCGGGCTGGGCATCGACCGGACGGCCATGTTCGCCTACGGCATCACCGAGATGCGGCATTTCTACGAGAACGACCTGAGGTTCCTCCGGCAATTCGGGGCGAAATGAAGATCAGCCTGGACTGGATTCGCGAGTTCGTCACGGTGGACATCCCCCGCCAGGAGCTCCTCGACAGGCTGACCATGATCGGCCTCGTCGCCGACACGGTCGAGGAGAGGGACGGGGACGCGGTCCTCGACCTCGAGACCTACGCCAACCGGCCGGACACACTCGGCCACCTCGGCGTCGCCCGGGAGATCGGGGCTATGCTTGGGCTTTCCCTCAATGAAAAGAACTGGCCGCTCGCCGAGCTCCCCCAGGCCACGACGGAAATCGCCGAGGTTCAGATCTTGAGCGAAAGCCTTTGCCCCCGTTACTGCGGCCTCGTCGTCCGGGACGTCCCGGTCGGCCCGTCTCCCGACTGGCTGGAACGCCGGATCGAGGCCATGGGCCTCCGGCCGATCAACAACGTCGTCGACGTCTCGAATTACGTGCTCTTCGCCACGGCCCAGCCCATCCACACCTTCGATTTCGGAAAGATCGGCGGCGGCCGGATCGTCGTCCGTAAGGCGAAACGGGGCGAGACGCTGAAAGACCTCGACGGCCGGACGCTCGAGCTTACGACCGACATGCTCGTCATCGCCGACGAATCCCGGCCGGTGGCCCTGGCCGGCGTCATCGGCGGCGAGGCCTCCGGGATCACCGGCGCGACCCGGGACGTCTTCATCGAAAGCGCCAATTTCGATCCGGTCGGGATCCGCAAGACGGCCAAGAAACTGGGCCTCTCGACCGACGCTTCCTACCGTTTCGAGCGGGGGGCGGATGTCGGCTTCGCGCCGCAGGCCGCGCTCATGGCCGCGTCGCTCCTGACGCAGATGGGCGGCCAGGCCTCAAGGGGTCTCATCGACGTCTATCCAAAGCCGCACCAGCCAAAATTCGTGCGGCTCCGCCTGCGGCGGATCGCCGAGCTGCTGGGCGTCGACGTCCCCGAGAGCTTCGTCGTCGAAGTCCTGGGGCGCCTGGGCTTCCGCGTCGAGGGCACCCACAAGGGCGTCTGGCGGGTGGAGGCCCCTACCTTCCGGGTGGACGTCGGGCTGGAAGCGGACCTCATCGAGGAGGTCGCCCGATTCTACGGCTACGACCGAATCCCCTCGGAATTCTCACCGGTCCGTTCGTTCGACCTGAGCGTCAACAGGAAGAGGGAACGTCTCGGGAAGATCCGGCAGACCCTGCTCGGCCAGGGCTTCGACGAGGTCATCAACTGGAGCTTCGCCGACCCGGAAAAGGAAGCGGCGGCGGGGAGCGGCCTGCGACCCGTGGACATCCAGAACCCCATCTCGAGCCGGGCGTCCGTGTTGCGCACGACGCTTCTCCCTGGACTTCTCGAGAACGCGGCCTGGAACCTCAACCGGGGACTCGAGGGGGTCCACGTCTTTGAGCTGGGGGACGTTTTTTATTGGGAAGGGGACAAGCACCGCGAGGAGCTCCACCTCGGCCTGCTCACGACCGGGCTCCTGCCCGGGGCGGGCTGGACCTCGGCCCCGGCAGAGACCGATTTCTACGTCCTCAAGGGCGCCATCGAGGCGCTGATGGAGGCGCTCCGCTTCGAGCCCGTCGCGTTCGAGGACCGGGACCACCCCCATTTCGAACCCGGCCAGGCCCTGGCGCTCCTGTACAAGGGCCTGGCGGTCGGCTGTCTCGGCGCCCTCCGGAAGTCGCTTGCGGCCGCATCGGCGGGCGACCGGACCGTTTTCGCCGCCGAGGTGGACCTGACCAGCCTGTTCGAGAAGACACCCCGGATCTTCCAGTACGCGCCGGTCCCGAAATTCCCGGGGGTCAGCCGCGACCTGTCGTTCCTCCTGGACAGGGGCATCGCCTATCAGGAGGTCGGCCAGGCCCTGGCCAAGCTCAACCCCTCTCTTCTCGAGGGGTTCGAGCTCCGCGACCGGTTCAGCGGCCCGTCCATCCCCGCGGCCAAGGTCAGCTTGACCGTCCGCTTCCGCTTCCGGCATCCCCAGAGGACGCTCGTGGCCGAGGAAGTGGACCGCGTCGAACAGGACATCGTCGGCCACCTGAGATCCACCTTGAACATCCAACTGAGGGAGGGGAAAATTGACAACCGAACTTGAGCGAATTAAAATACTGGAAGGGAAGATCGGACAGGTCGTCGATCACGTCCACAAGCTATCGACCGAGAACGAGAAGCTGAAGCAGCAGCTCAAGGAGTTCCGGACGGAAAAGAAGGAATTCGAGGAAAACGCCCGCAAGCTCACCCGCATGGACGAGGAGATGAAGAAGTTCGAGGGCGAACGGGACATCATCAAGGGGAAGATCGAAGCCATCATCGGGCAGATCGATCAGCTCGGCTTATGACTGAAAGAATCCTCGAGATCGAAATCTTCGGACAACGATACAAGATCCGCGTCAAAGGAGAAGAGGATGAGAAATATATCGGCCACCTGACTTCGCTCGTTGATCAGAAGATGCACGAAGTGGCTGTGAAATCCAAGTCCGCGGACACGACCAAGATCGCCGTCCTGGCGGCCTTGAACATCGCGGACGAGTTGTTCCTGAGCCAGAAGAAACTCGATCAACTGAACGAGGCCCTTGGCCACATGGAGACGGAGATAGAAAGCTTGGAGGTTCATCTCTTTGCGGATGAAAATACATACACGGACGCCGATAAATCACCTTCGTGACGGGCAGGCCGCGTGCGGCCGGCTCGCCGGACGGGCGGACCCCGGGTCCGGCCCCGGCACCTGACGCCTCCTTATCTTTCCTCGCGTCTCCTCATTCAAATAGATGAGGAGGTCATCCTATGAATCCGGTCAATTACGCCGGCATCGCCGTTATCGCCATTCTCCTGGGGGCGGTCGTCGTCCTCCTGCTCAAGCGCAAGGAGGGTTCCCGCCGGGCCGTCGAAGCTCAGGAGGAAGCCCGGGCGGTCATCGACAAGGCCCGGGATGAAGGGGAAAAGATCAAGCGGGAAGCGACCCTCGAGGCCCGCGAGAAAGACTTGGCCCGGCAGAACGAATTAGAGGCCCAAAACCGGGAAAAGCAGCGCAAGATCAACGAGACCGAGCGCCGGCTCCTCAGCAAGGAGGAGAACCTGGAGCGGCGGTTCCAGTCGATGGAGCGGAAGGAGAAGGATTTTTC
>MEXZ01000119.1:0-310 GCA_001773855.1 Candidatus Aminicenantes bacterium RBG_13_64_14 | reverse complement strand
GCTCGAGCGGGTGTCCGGGATGACCCAGGACGAGGCCAAGGCCATGCTGATCAAGAGAATCGAGGACGAGGCTAAGCTCGAGGCCATCGCCACCGTCCGGCGGATCGAGGAGGAAGCCCGGGAGAAAGCCACCCAATCGGCCCGGGAGATCATGTCCAACGCCATCCAGCGCTCGGCCGCCGAGCACGTCGTCGAAACCACGGTCTCGGTCGTCGACCTCCCCTCGGACGACATGAAGGGCCGGATCATCGGCCGCGAGGGCCGGAACATCCGGGCCCTGGAGATGGCCACGGGCGTCGACATCATCGTC
>MEXZ01000118.1:1387-13550 GCA_001773855.1 Candidatus Aminicenantes bacterium RBG_13_64_14 | reverse complement strand
TGGGGACGATGGCCGCCCCGGGCAGGGCTTTCTGGACGAAGGGGACCTGGACCTCGACCGAGTGTTCTTCGGCGAAAGCTTCGGGCCGGAACCGGAAACCCGAGGCCTTGGCGATCTCTTTGGCCAGGGCGGCATCGACGCGGGCGACCCCGAGCGGGGTTTCGAAGCCGCCGTCGGGCCAGATGGAACAGCCCTCGAACGCGACGCGGTGGGACGGGCCGACGATGACGACCGTGTCGATCGCCCTGTCCCGGACCAGGGCATAGGCCGCGGCGGCCGTCCGGCCCGAATAAATGTATCCGGCGTGCGGAACGATGAGAGCCAAGATCTTGCCGGAGGGCCGGTCGGTCGGAGCGGCGGCCGCGAGATAGCTTTCGATCTCGGCCGCCAGACGGGCCGGGTCGGCCGTGTAGAAGCGGCCGGCGAAGGCCGCCGGCCGGAGACCCTGGCCTGCCGCCGGGATCAAGGCCACGACCGTCATCCCGGCCAGAAGCCACAGGCTTTTTCTCATGGGTCTTCTCCCCGGCGCGCTCCGCGCGCTCCCTATCTTTCAATATATCGGCGGCGGAACGAAAAAGCAAATAAGTCCGAAATTACCGCTCGGACGTGACCCGGAATTCCGGGACATAAACGAAATCTCCGGATTTCGTATCGTGTACCAGAAATTCCCGATAGCGCCCTAAACCGGCTTATCACGCGAAGCGATGTTCAAGCGGCAATTTCGGCAATTGACTTTTTCCGGGATTTACATAAAATAAAGGGGGAAGGTTAAGATGAAAGGCTTCTTCAAGATTCTGCTGGGCGTGCTGACGTTGGGTTCGGTGTTTTTCCTCGGTCTTTACCTCGGGAAAGAGAAGGAAAAGTCCAAGATCCCGATATTCCAGGAAGAACCCGAAAGCCACGACTGAGCGGTCCGCGGTTCGTCCGGCATATAGCGAAATCCATTTTTCTCCGCCCGGGGAAGAAGGCGGGAGTCGAACGATGAGCTGGAGCACCTACGTCATCCTGATCATCTTCGCGGCGTTCGTCCTGCTGCTCATCATCAACCCCAACATGTCCTGTTTCGGAAAACGCATCACCTCTCCGTTCTATCCGATCCTCAGGAAAAAGCGGCCGAAGGGAAAGGCCGGCGCGGCGACGGGCGCCGGGGAGAAGGCGGCGCAGAAAACCGAAGATTATGGATTTCATTAGCCCGTCGCCCCGGCGTCTCGGCCTGCCCGGGCTCGTGGGTCTTCTCGCGGCGCTCGCCGCGTGCGCGGGGCGCGTTCCCGTTCTCGTCCCCCCGTCCGGCGGCGTCGAGGCCGTCGAGGGGTTCGGCTCGGCCTCCATGCGAGGAGAGGACGTGGTGGTCAAGGGGAAATTCGCCTTCCTCTTCCGCCGGCCGGGTTTCGGACGGGTCGAAGCCGTCGACCCGATCGGCAGGACGGCCTTCCTCATAATCTTCCGCGAGGACCGGGCCTACTTCGTCGTGCCGGGGAAAAAGGCCTACGCCGAAGAGACGTCGGAGGCCATGATGAAACGGTTCCTGGGGATCTCCCTTCCGCCCGACGAGGTCCTACGCCTCCTCAGCGGGGCCTGGGCGGACGCCGGCGCCGGGAGCGGCTGGAATGTAGAACAGGACGAACGGGGACGGGTCGGGAGCGGCGGGCGGGACGGCTTCGCGTTCACGGTCCGGGAGTTCTTCCCGGGGGCGGGAGTCCCGAGGGACATCGGGCTTTCGGGGCCGGGGACGTTCGGGCGGATGAAGGTCCTCAAGCTCGGCTTCAACCCGCCATTGCGGGAAGCGGCCTTCGACGTGTCCTTTCTCCGCGGCTATGTCCTGAAAACGTGGCAGGAGATCCTGGAGCTCCCGGACCGATGACCGTCAAGTCCTTCGCCAAGATAAACCTCGGTCTGGAGATCGTCGGCAAGAGAACGGACGGCTACCACGACATCCGGACCCTTTTCCAGACGATCTCCCTCGCGGACGAGCTTCATCTCGAGCCCGCCCCGGCCGGCGCCATCCATATCACCGGGGACGACCCGTCCGTGGCCTGGGACGAGACGAACCTCGTCCATCGGGCGGCCCGTCTCCTCAGGGAAAAAACGGGGACTGACCAGGGGGCCCGGATCCTGGTCAAAAAGAGCGTCCCCGCCGGCCGGGGGCTCGGCGGAGGCAGTTCCAACGCGGCGGCAGCGCTCCTGGGCCTCAACCGGATGTGGGGGCTCGGCATCGACGCGCCCGGACTGGCCGGGCTGGCCCGGCGTCTGGGCGCCGATGTCCCCTTTTTCCTGCACGGGGGGCTTTGCCTGGGAGAGGACATCGGGGACCGGCTGACCCGCCTCCCCGATCTTGCCCCTCTCCCCTGCCTGCTCGTCTTCCCGCCATTCCCCATACCGACGGCGTCCATCTACGCGGGTGTCGGGCCGTCCTTGACTTCCGCGGGCAAAGTCAGTAAAATTATGCGTTTTCTGGAGTCCGGAGACTTCGGCCTTTTGGAAAACGACCTGGAGCACGTCATTCTCCGGGCCTATCCCGAGCTCGAGAGCTGGAAAAAGTTTTTCGGAGAGCGGGGGGCTATCCTGTCCCAGGTCAGTGCCGGGGGCTCGGCGGAGGCAGTTCCAACGCGGCGGCAGCGCTCCTGGGCCTCAACCGGATGTGGGGGCTCGGCATCGACGCGCCCGGACTGGCCGGGCTGGCCCGGCGTCTGGGCGCCGATGTCCCCTTTTTCCTGCACGGGGGGCTTTGCCTGGGAGAGGACATCGGGGACCGGCTGACCCGCCTCCCCGATCTTGCCCCTCTCCCCTGCCTGCTCGTCTTCCCGCCATTCCCCATACCGACGGCGTCCATCTACGCGGGTGTCGGGCCGTCCTTGACTTCCGCGGGCAAAGTCAGTAAAATTATGCGTTTTCTGGAGTCCGGAGACTTCGGCCTTTTGGAAAACGACCTGGAGCACGTCATTCTCCGGGCCTATCCCGAGCTCGAGAGCTGGAAAAAGTTTTTCGGAGAGCGGGGGGCTATCCTGTCCCAGGTCAGTGGGTCGGGCTCGGCGGTTTATGGGCTTTTCGCCGACGAGGAGAGCGCCATGGAGGCGCAGAGGAGGCTCCCCGGAACGCCGGCCGCCCGGCTCGCGGCGATCTTGCCGCGGGAGGGCTATTGGGCACAGCTCGGTGCTGGGGCGTAGCCAAGCGGTAAGGCAACGGACTTTGGCTCCGTCATTCGGAGGTTCGAATCCTCCCGCCCCAGTTCGGACGATATAAGGCGAGGAAAAGACGATGAAGGTATTCACGGGATCATCGAACACGGCTCTGGCCCGGGAGATCGTCGACTATTTGAATATCGACCTCGGGCGGTGCGTCCTCGACCGTTTCAGCGACGGCGAGATCCACTTCTACATCGACGAGAACATCCGCGGCGAGGACGTGTTCATCATCCAATCGGGGTCGTCCGACGCGAACAGTCACCTCATGGACGTGTTCATCATCCAATCGGGGTCGTCCGACGCGAACAGTCACCTCATGGAGCTGTTCATCATGATCGACGCCTTCAAGAGGTCGTCCGCGGGCCGGATCACCGCCGTCATCCCCTACTTCCCCTACGCCCGGCAGGACTGGAAAGATCGGCCCCGGGTCCCGATCTCGGCCCGCCTCGTCTCGGACTTGATCGAAAAAGCGGGGGCCAACCGCATTCTGACCATGGACCTCCATTCGCCGCAGATCCAGGGTTTCTTCTCGATCCCCGTGGACAACCTCATGGCCGCGCCCGTCCTGGCCAACCACATCAAGACGCTGAAGCTCGAGGACCTAACCATCGTTTCCCCCGACGCCGGGGGCGTCGGTCGGGCCCGGGTGTTCGCCCAGCGGCTGAACGCCAAACTGGCCATCATCGACAAAAGACGGCCCGCGCCCAACGTGGCCAAGGTCCTCCACGTCATCGGCGAGGTCGCCGACCAGAACGTCGTCATCTTCGACGACATCGTCGACACGGCCGGGACCCTGACCCTCAGCGTGGACGCCCTGGCCAAGGAGAACGCCAAGAGGATCTTCAGCGCCTGCACGCATCCCGTCCTGTCGGGGCCGGCCCTCGACAGGATCGACAAATCGAAACTGGAACGCGTCTTCGTGACCAATACGATACCGTTGACGGAAAGGGCCGCCGCCTCCGGAAAATTCGCCGTCCTTTCCGTCGCCGAACTCTTCGGAGAGGCGATCCGGAGGATCAGCGAGGGGAGCTCGGTGAGCTCTCTCTTCGCTTAAGGAGAACAAGATGAACATCGTTGTCAAGAGCGAGAAACGCCAAGGACTGGGATCAAACGCCGCGCGCCGGCTGCGGAAGCAGGGCTTCGTACCGGCCGTCCTGTATGGGGAATCGATGGAGAGCCGGCCCCTCGTCGTGAGCAAAAAGGACATCGTCCAGATCCTGAGGCTCGAGTCGGGGGAGAACACGATCTTCAAGGTCGCCGTCGACACGGACATGTACGACGCCATGATCAAAGACCTGCAGATCGATCCCGTCACCGACGAGCTTCTCCACGCCGACCTCATCCGGATCTCCTTGGACAAGCCGGTGCGAGTCACGGTCCCCGTCGCCCATTGCGGCGAGCCTGTGGGCGTCAAGACCGAGGGCGGCTTCGTCGACTTCGTCACCCGCGAAGTTGAGGTCGAGTGCCTGCCGCGGGACATCCCGGAGAGCCTGTCGATCGACATCTCCGAGCTCCACATCCACCAATCGTTCAAGGCTGAGGGCATGGCCATCCCGGCCGGTGTCCGGCTCGTCACCGAGCCCGCGACCGTCCTCGTCCTCGTCTCCCTTCCCCACAAGGAAGAGGAATTCCCCGGCGAGAAGCCGGAAGAGGTCGTGGCCGAGGAACCCAAGGAACCCGAGGTCATCAAGAAAGAGCGGGCCGAGAAGGAAGAGCCGGAGAAATAATCCTTGTGGCTGGTTGTGGGGCTGGGCAACCCGGGTGACGAGTACGCGGCCACGCGCCACAACGCCGGTTTCATGCTGGTCGAACGGATGGCCCGCGCCTGGGGGGTTCCTCTCCGGGGCCGGCTGTTCCGGGCCAGGACCGGTGTCGCCCGCCGCGGCGAGGAGGACGTCCTGTTGGTCCTCCCCAAGACGTACATGAACCGGAGCGGCCTGGCGGCGCGGGCGGCCATGGCCGGCAAGGGCATCCCGCCCGAACGGCTCGTCGTGGTCTACGACGACCTCGACATCCCGCTCGGCGAGATCCGGGTCCGGAAGAAGGGTCGGCCCGGCACGCACAAGGGCATGATCTCGGTCGTGGGCGAAACCCGGACCGACGAGTTCCCGCGCATCCGGGTCGGCATCGGGCCACTCCCCGGCGGCCGGGACGCGGCCGATTACGTCCTCGAGCCCTTCAAGCGGGACGAGCGTCTGTCTCTCGAGAAAAGCCTCGAAGCGGCCGGCGAGGCCCTGGAGCTGATCCTCGACGGGGCGATCGATCGGGCCATGACACGTTTTAACCGTCATCGGGCCATGGCCCGGTGACGACGGGGGATTCCGAAGAATAGGGATCCCCTGCCGTCACAAGGCGATGACGGGGAATCCCGGGACATAGGGATTCCCTGCCGGCGCGCGTCGGAAGGTTGAATTTTCCGGAGAATCGGCTAGAATAGTCGGTGCACTCCTTGTTCCTTCCCGAGGGGAGGAGCTGTTAAATCCATAAGGAGGTCTCAGTGAGACAATACGAAACGGGGTTCGTTCTCTCCCCCACGCTCTCGGAAGAAGAGACGGCGCAGTTCGTACAGCAGATGGCCGAGGTCGTCGCCCAGAAAAAGGGCCGCATGGTCAAGCAGGACATCTGGGGCAAGCGCAGGCTGGCCTTCCCGATCAAGAGGTTCCAGGAAGGCGTTTACGTTTTTTTCACCTATGAAGGCGCGGGCGACATCTCCACGGAGCTGGAGCGCCGGTTCAAGCAGACCGACTCCGTCATCCGGTTCATGACCATCCTTCGGGACCCGCGGGACCTCATTGGGCGGAAGAGGAAAAAGCGCGCCGAGGAAGCCGTGCCGGTCGCCGCCGAACCAGCCGTCGAACAGACGGCCGCCGCGCCTGCCGAAGTGAAAGAGGAGAAGTGAGATGCCGAGAGACGAAAGACCCGAAAGAGGCGAACGGAGCGAGCGGGGCGGCTACCGGAAGTATTTCACGCCCAAGAGGAAATTCTGCCGGTTCTGCCAGCGGGACGTCCGGGGCATCGATTACAAGGCCGTCGAGATCCTGAAGAAGTACATCCCCGACCGGGGCAGGATCACCCCCCGCCGGATCACCGGGACTTGCTCGTTCCACCAGAGGAAGCTCGCCCTGGCCATCAAGCGGGCCCGGCTCATGTCCCTTCTCCCTTACGTCGAGGATTGACATGAAAGTCATTCTGAAACAGGACGTGGAAAAACTGGGCCGGCGCGGCGATGTGATCAACGTCGCCCCCGGGTTCGGGCGGAACTATCTCATCCCCCGGAAGATGGCCCTCGCCGTCACTCCGACGAACATCAAGATGATCGAGATCGAGCGCCAGGCCCTGAAGAAAAAAGTCGAGATCGAGCGGAAGGCCTTCCAGTCGCTCGCCCAGAAGCTCAACCAGGTCTTCCTGACGTTCACCCGCCGGGCCGGCGAAAAGGACGTCATCTTCGGCTCCGTGTCGTCCGGCGACGTCAAGGAAGCCCTCGACGGGCTGGGGTACGACATCGACAAGAAGAAGATCCTGCTCGACGAGCCGATCAAGCGGCTCGGCAATTTTGCGGTCCCCATCAAGATCAGCCACGATGACCGGGCGGAGATCAAGGTCGTCGTGGCCCGCGAAGAGGCCGAGGGAACGGACGGCGGCGCAGCCGACGGAAAGACGGAAAGCCAGACGACCGGAAAGACCTGAGCGTTCCCCGGATCGATCCTGGCCGGAGCGAGGTGGCCATGGAACTCGACACGATGTTCCTGAAAAAGACGCCGCCGCAGAGCCTCGAGGCCGAACGGACGGTCCTCGGCGGCATCCTCGTCCAAAACGAGAGCTTGAACGTCGTCCTGTCCACGATCTCCCCCGACGACCTCTATAAGGACGCCCACCGGAAGATCCTGGAGAGGATCGTCGCGCTCGTCGACAGGGGGCTCCCCGTGGACCTCCTCAGCCTGACCGACGACGCCCAGCGGGCGGGCATCTTGGAAGAGATCGGCGGCGCCTCCTATCTCTCGTCCCTGCTCGACGGCGTCCCCCGCAACATCAACATCGAATACTACGCCAAGATCATCAAGGAGAAGGCGCTCCTTCGCCGGCTGATCCTCTCCTCCACCCGGATCATCCAGGAGAGCTACGAGCAGAAGGAGGACGCCGACGAACTGCTCAACGCCGCCCAGGCGGCCATCATCGAAGTCGCCGAGCAGCGCATTAAACCCGGCTTCCAGCCCATGAGCGCCTTGACCGGGCCGACCCTGGAGATGATCCGCGTGCTGGCCGAGCGCAAGGAAGCCGTCACCGGGGTTCCCACCGGATTCCGCTACCTCGACGGCCTGACCGCGGGGTTCCACCCCTCGGAGCTCGTCATCCTGGCGGCCCGGCCGTCCATGGGCAAGACCGCCCTGGCCCTGAACATCTCCCACCACGTCGGGATCAAGACGGACAAGGCCGTCGGCTTCTTTTCCATGGAGATGGCCCAGGAACAGATCGCCATCCGGCTCCTCTGCGCCGAGTCCCAGATCGACATCAAGAAGACCCGGACCGGGTTCATCAGCGACCGCGAGTTCGAAAAGCTCAAGCTCGCCGGGGAGGCGCTCTCCCGGGCCCGGATCTTCATCGACGAATCTCCGGCCCTGACGGTCATAGAGATGAAGGCCAAGTGCCGGCGGCTGAAGATGGAGCAGCGTCTCGACATCGTCTTCGTCGATTACATCCAGCTCATGCGGACGGGCGGGCGGTTCGAGAACCGCAACCAGGAGATGTCCTTCGTCTCCCGGTCCCTCAAGGAGCTGGCCAAAGAGCTGCGCATCCCGGTCGTCGGGATCTCCCAGCTCAGCCGGGCCCCCGAGAAGGGGCGGCGCGAACCCAAGCCCATGCTCTCGGACCTCCGCGAGTCGGGCGCCATCGAGCAGGACGCCGACGTCGTCATCTTCATCTATCGGCCCGAGTTCTATCACCCCGACGACGAGTCGCTCAAGGGCATCGCCGAGGTCAGCATCGCCAAGCAGAGAAACGGGCCGATCGGCAACCTCCAGCTGGCCTTCATCCGCGAGTACGCCCGTTTCGCCGACATGGAGCAGTTCGCCCCGGAGTACTGAACGATGGGGCGGGGATGAAGGACAAGACGGTTTTCATCTGCCAGAGTTGCGGCTCCCGCTCGCCGAAGTGGATGGGCCGATGCCACGCCTGCGGCGAGTGGAACACCCTCGTCGAAGAGGTCGAGGACGAGACCCCGTCCGGCGTCATCAGCTACGCCCCGACCGAGCCCGTCCTCTACAAGGATATCCAGGACATCCCCCGCCAGAGGCTCACCGTCGGCATCGAGGACTTCAACAAGGTCCTCGGCGGGGGCCTCGTCTCCGGCTCTCTCGTCCTCGTCGGCGGCGAGCCCGGCATCGGCAAGTCGACGCTCCTCCTCCAGGTGGCCCGGGACATGGCCGCCGGGGAGGCCACGGTCCTCTACGTTTCCGGGGAGGAATCCCTGGAGCAGATCAAGCTCAGGGGGGACCGGCTGGGCGTCCGGGACGGCCGTCTTTTCCTCTTGGCGGAGACCAACCTCGAGCGCATCCTGGCCCAGGCCGAACGCCTCGCGCCCAAGATCCTCATCGTAGACTCCATCCAGACCGTTTTCTCGGCCAAGATGACCTCGGGACCGGGGACGATCAGCCAGGTCCGGGAGGCGGCCAACCAGATCATCCGCTACGCCAAGAACAGGCAGGTCCCGACCTTTCTGGTCGGCCACATTACCAAGGACGGGACGCTGGCCGGGCCGAAGTCCCTCGAGCACATCGTCGACGTCGTCCTCCTTTTCGAGGGCGAGCGGGACCACAGTCACCGCGTCCTCCGGGCCATGAAGAACAGGTTCGGGCCCGTGTCGGAACTGGCGGTTTTCGAGATGACAGCCGCGGGACTCCAGCCCATCCTCAACCCGTCGGCCTTCTTTCTCCGCGAACGGCCGCGCGAGGAGGCCGGCAGCGCCGTCGTCTGCACGGTCAAGGGGACCCGCCCCCTCCTCGCCGAGATCCAGGCCCTCGTCTCCTCGACGATCTTCACGGGGAATCCCAGGCGCATGACCATCGGCCTCGACCATTACCGGGCGGCCATGCTCCTCGCCCTGGTCGAGAAGAAGGCCGGATACAGCTTCGCCGGGGAGGACATCTACCTCAACGTCGCCGGGGGGATGTCGATCGACGAGCCCGCCGTCGACCTGGGAGTCGTCATGGCCGTCGTCTCCTCCCTCAAGAACGCTCCCCTACCCCAGGACATGGTCTTCTTCGGGGAGGTCGGCCTCAGCGGCGAGATCCGCTCCGTCAACCAACCGCTGGTCCGGATCAAGGAGGCCCATTCCCTGGGTTTCGGGACCGTCCTCCTCCCGGCCGGCAACCTGGCCGGGCTGGACAAACAAGACCTGCCGGCGATCCAGTGCGTGGGCGCGAAGACCGTCCGCCAGGCCCTCGACCACGTTTTTTGATCCCATTTATATATTGAATAGATAAGGAAAGAATTGATGGGCCTTTTCATCTTCCGCTTCTTCATCATCGGTCTGATCACGATCGGCGGCTACTTCTATCCGCCCTTCAGGCTCAACGGCGCCTACGGGGCCGCCGCGGCCTTCTTCCTGGGCGCCCTGATGATGTACCTGGAGACCCGGATACGGAAGGCCCAGTTCCGGGTCATCTGGAGCGCCGGCATGGGCCTGCTCGTCGGCATCCTCCTCGGCTGGATGCTCGGCGCGATCTACCAGTCCATCGTCCACACGACGGAGATGGCCACCTTCATCCGCATCTTCTTCCTGGCCATCATGCCCTACATCGGGCTCCTCGTCGGGACGCGGAAGCCGGAGTGGCTTGATCCGGCCCACCTCATCGGGTTGTTCAAGGAGAAACGCGCCGGCCGAAGCTTCAAGATCCTCGACACGAGCGTCATCATCGACGGCCGCATCGCCGACCTTTGCGACACCGGGTTCGTCGAGGGCACGCTCATCGTCCCCCAGTTCGTCCTCAAGGAGCTCCAGTTCGTGGCCGACTCCGCGGACGGGCTGAAGCGGCAGCGGGGCCGGCGCGGCCTCGATGTCATCGACCGTCTCCAGAAATCCTCCCAGGTGGAGGTCGTCATCTCCGACCTGGACTTCCCCGAGACCCCCGACGTCGACTCCAAGCTCATCGAATGCGCCAGGTCCATGGACGGAAAGATCGTCACCAACGACTACAACCTGAACAAGGTCGCCCGCATCCATGGCATCAAGGTCCTCAACATCAACGAGGTCGTCAACTCGCTCCGGCCGGTGGTCCTGCCGGGCGAGACCATGAGCGTGTTCATCCTCAAGGAGGGCAAAGAAAAGGAACAGGGCGTCGCCTACCTCGACGACGGCACCATGGTCGTGGTCGACAACTCGCGGCGTCTGATCGGCCAGACGGTCGACATCACCGTCACCTCCGTCCTCCAGACGACGGTCGGGAAGATGATCTTCGGCCGGTTCAACGGAGAGTCCAAGTGAGCCGGGCGTCGGCCATCGTGGTCGCCGCCGGGGCCGGCAAGCGCTTCGGTGAGATGAAGCAGTTTGCTTACCTGCGGGGCAAACCCGTCCTCGAATGGACGCTCGAAGTGTTCCAGGCCCATGGCGAGGTGGACGCCGTCGCCCTCGTCCTCCCCGATGAACAGGACCTGAAGCACTACCGGATGCGCTACCCCAAGATCGTCGGCATCGTCCGCGGCGGCGCGAGGCGCCAGGACTCGGTCTGGCAGGGCTTCCGCCTTCTCGATGCCGCGACGGTAGAGGTCGTTCTGGTCCACGACGGGGCCCGACCGCTCGTGAGCGCCGGCCTCGTCAGCCGGGTCATAGCCGCGGCCCGCGCCGCCGGGGCGGCCGTGCCCATCCTGCCGCTCGAAGAAACCGTCAAGGAGGTCCGGGCCGGTCGTGTCGTCGGGACGGTCGACAGGACCTTCCTCGCCCGGGCACAAACCCCCCAAGGGTTCCTTTACGCCGTGCTGAAGAAAGCCCTGGACCAGGCCCGCCGGGACAGGTTCTACGGCACGGACGAGGCGATGCTCGCCGAACGGGCGGGCATCCCGGTAAGCACGGTCGAGGGTGACCCGCGCAATATCAAGATCACCACCCCGGTCGACCTGAAAATCGCGGAGGGGCTTCTCGATGCATAAGATAGGTTTCGGCTACGACATCCATCGGCTGGAAACCGGGCACAGGCTCGTCCTCGGCGGCGTCGACATCCCCTTTAGCGCTGGGCTCACCGGGCACTCCGACGGCGATGCCCTCGCCCATGCCGTCATCGACGCCCTCCTCGGGGCCCTCGGAGAGGGCGACATCGGCAGCCGCTTCCCCGACACCGACCCCCATTGGAAAGGGGCCCGGAGCGCGGGCCTTCTAGGGGACGTCGTCGGGCTCCTGCGGGACCGCGGCGCCGAGATCGTCAACGTGGATTCGGTCATCGTGGCCGAGGAGCCGAAAATGGGCCCGCACATCCCGGCGATGAAGGCGGTCCTTTGTCCCGTCCTCGGGATCCCCGCGACCAGCCTGGGCATCAAGGCCAAGACCAACGAAGGCCTGGGGCCGGTCGGCGAGAAGCGGGCCATCGCCTGCTACGCGCTCGTCCTATTGCGCCTGCCGGATTGAAACCGGATCGGTCCACGGACTGACCGCGAGGATCAGATCTCGCTATTAAGGATTCCTGGGCTCGGGGCATGCCGTTCCGTCGGCCGCTGAGGGGCCTCGGGGATCATCTTCGTTCGCTGCGGTGATTTAATACACCGCTGGGGCCTGGGATCCACTCGCCCCAGCGGCGCCAAAACAACTCGCTCGGCGTGCGCTACGCCGAACTCAAACACGTTTTGGCGGTTTCCCCTGAAACTGCCCTCGTCCGCCACGCTGTCCGGCTAAATCACCGCTTATGCTCACTCCGATGACCCTCTCAGCCCCTTTATCCCGCGGCCTCTTCCCGTCCGCGCCCCGATGCTGACGGGGAGCGAATAGTTAGGAGGTG
>MEXZ01000118.1:0-1200 GCA_001773855.1 Candidatus Aminicenantes bacterium RBG_13_64_14 | reverse complement strand
CCGCGCATTCCGAATATCCTCCGCTTAACATTCTCGCGAGGAGGTCACATGAATAAGCGCGCATTGAAGCTCAGCCTGGCCGCGGCCATCGCCGCGGTCGTCATCATCGCCGCCGCGGCCCAAGAACGGGGGCCTCAGGAGTCGAGGCCGACGAAGATGTACACCGTCGGCGGCATCCGACATGGGATCAGCTTCTTCCCGAGGGTCGACACGCCCTTCACCAAGCTTAAGGTCGCCGGCGAGATGGACTTCGCCCACTATCACACCTACGACGAGGTCAACGCCTTTCTCCGGAAATGGGCGTCCGAATACGCCAACCTTGTCGATCTTTATTCCGTGGGCAAGTCGTTCGAGGGCCGCGACATCTGGCAGATTACGATCACCAATAAGTCCACGGGGAAGGACACCGACAAGCCGGCCATGTTCATCGAAGGGAACCGGCATTCCGGCGAAGTGACGGCGGCCGAGTCGGCCCTTTGGTTCGCCTGGCATATCCTTTCCTCGTACGGCAAAGACCCCGAGATCACCCGGCTCGTCGACACCAAGGCCATTTACGTCAGGGTCAAGAACAACCCCGACGGCTCCGAGCTCTATCTCAACACGGCCCAGTCGAACCGCAGCACGGTCCGCCCGTACGACGACGACAGGGACGGCCTCCTCGACGAGGACCCGCCTGAGGACCTCGACGGTGACGGCTTCATCCTCCAGATGCGGAAAAAAGTCGAATCCGGCAAGGGCACGATGATCCTCGACCCTGCCGACCCGTCGGGCCGGCTGATGAAACGGGCCACCGACGGCAAGGGTGACTACATCGTCTCGGCCGAGGGCGTCGACAACGACGGCGACGGACGGACCAACGAGGACGGAATCGGCGGCCTGGACCTTCACCGCAACTACCCGGAGAACTGGCGTCCGATGCCCGGCCTGGACCTGACCGGCCGTGGCTGGACGCAGGGCGGGGCAGGCGAGTACCCGCTCTCCGAGACCGAGACGCGGGCGGTCTTCACGTTCCTCCTCGAGCACCCCAACATCAGCGTCGTCCAGACCATGGACACGACCGTGCCCATGCTGCTCCACGGTCCGTCGACGAGCCGCATGAGCGAATCCATGTCCCCCGAGGACATGAAGATCTACCAGTACTTCGACGAGCAGGGGAAAAAGATCACCGGCTACCCGAGCGCCGGCGACACGTACTGGGAC
>MEXZ01000117.1:7216-7473 GCA_001773855.1 Candidatus Aminicenantes bacterium RBG_13_64_14 | reverse complement strand
ATGCGGGCCGGCTTGCCGAACATGAACTGGCCCATGTCGTAGACCGACAGGCCGTTGACCTGGCCGACCACGGCGCCCTCCGTGTCGATGAGGATGGTCCCCTCCTCGATCATCTCCTGGATCTTGTTCTCGATGAGGCTGACCCGGGCGAACCGCTCGGCGACAGCCTTGTCGATGTCCTCGCGCCCGACGGCCGTCTTCTTGTTCTTGCGGGCCCAATAGCTCGCTTCGCGGATGACGTCGGCGATGATGTGGAA
>MEXZ01000117.1:6443-7138 GCA_001773855.1 Candidatus Aminicenantes bacterium RBG_13_64_14 | reverse complement strand
CGGCAGCAGATCGTCCTCGTCGCAGATCTTCTTGATGAACCGGACATAGTCGCCGAACGATTTCTCGGCCTTGTCCATCTCCGAATCGAACTCGGCCTTGATCTTGAAGATCTTCTTGAAGTCCTCGTCCTGGAAGTAGAGAAGGTTGTAGATGTAGGCGTCGCCGATCATGACGACCTTGACGTCGGCCTTGATGGGCTCCGGCTTGAGGCGGGCGCTCGTGAACAGGTACATCTGGAGGTAGTTCTGGATCTCGAAGATCTGGTTGCGCAAGGTCCGCTTGAGGACCGGCCAGACGCCCGGCTCGATGAGGGCGTCCAGGGCGTTGATGACGAGGTAGCCGCCGTTGGCCTTGAGGAACGAGCCGGCCTTGATCAGGGTGAAGTCCGTCTGGCTCATCCCGATCCTCGACATGGTCGATTCGATCGAGCCGAAGAGGTTGACATAGTTCGGGTTGGTCTCCATGACCACGGGCGCGCCGTGCTGGTCCGCGTTGTCCACGAGGAGATTGACCCGGTACTCGAGGAAGTCCTCCACCGGCTCCTTCTCCTCCTTCTTCTGGTTCTTGAAGGCGTCGAGGTTCTTGATCAGGGCCTTCTCGGCCTCGTCGAGGTAGCCGCCGATCTTGGGGTAGCCGAACTTCGACCGGATGTCGTCGATGGCGCCCCGGATGACGGGCGTGATCGACTCCTCGT
>MEXZ01000117.1:5628-6383 GCA_001773855.1 Candidatus Aminicenantes bacterium RBG_13_64_14 | reverse complement strand
CCTCGAGCTTGGCCGTCAGCTCCTCGTACTTCGCGCGGAGGGAATCCAGCGTCTCCTTGGGCACCTTCTTTTCCTTGACCAGGCCTTCGATCTTGGCGAAGGGGATGGGCTGCCCCTCGAGGACGGGGATGAGGTCGGGACGGCTGAACAGGCCCATCTGGACCTGGATGACGGAAAAGCCCTGAGCGGCCACCTCCTCCTCGAAGGCCTGGAGGATCTCCCGCTGCTTCTTCTGCTGGGATTCGACGAGGGCGTCGTGCTTTTCCGTGTAATAGGGGCTCTTCAGGAGCTGGGGCACGTTCGTCTTCAACATCTCGATGAGCTTGGTCATCGCCTCGGCGAAGGCCTTGCCGTTGCCGGCCGGCAGCAGGATGAGGACGGGCTCGTCGGGATACCTGAAGTTGTTGACGTAGAGAATGTCGTCGGGCGTCTTGTCGGCCTTCTCGAGCTGGTCGAGCAGCTGCTTGATCGTCGTGGTCCGGCCGGTGCCGACCATGCCGGTGATGAAGATGTTGTAGCCGAGGCTCTTGATGTCGAGGCCGGTCTGGATGGCCCGCAGGGCCCTCTCCTGGCCGATGATCTCCGTGCAGGCCCTGGCCTCCGCGCTCGATCCGACGGGGACGACGTCGGGACAGCACGTCCAGCGCAGGGCGTCCGGGGTGAGCTCGGTGAATCCCGTCTTCGTTCTCATGCCTCAACTCCTTGAATCCCAAACTATCATAATCCCCCCGTTTCCTCAAGACGGCGGGACGGCT
>MEXZ01000117.1:5313-5427 GCA_001773855.1 Candidatus Aminicenantes bacterium RBG_13_64_14 | reverse complement strand
CATGAAGATCCATCAAGGCAAGCTCCAAGCCAAGGGGTTCCGGATCGCGATCGTGGTCAGCCGTTTCAACAGCTTCATATCCGAGCGGCTGCTCGAGGGGGCCTTGGAGGCCCT
>MEXZ01000117.1:5136-5205 GCA_001773855.1 Candidatus Aminicenantes bacterium RBG_13_64_14 | reverse complement strand
GCCTTCTCGCTCATCGAGACCTTGAACGTCATCAAGGAGGCGGGCCTCCGCTGAGGGCGGACGCGGCTC
>MEXZ01000117.1:4921-5032 GCA_001773855.1 Candidatus Aminicenantes bacterium RBG_13_64_14 | reverse complement strand
GAGCATCAGAAGGCGGCGCGCGAAGCCCGCGCCTACGGGACCTGGATCGTCGAGACGATCCTGGCCCACGGCGCGGACATCGACGGGGCCATCCAGGCGGCCTCGAAGAAC
>MEXZ01000117.1:4726-4912 GCA_001773855.1 Candidatus Aminicenantes bacterium RBG_13_64_14 | reverse complement strand
GCCCGGATGGCCGTGGTCGACCGGAACATCCTGAGGATCGCGGTCTGCGAGCTCCTCTACGAGCCCGCTCTCGTCCCGGCCATCGTGATGGACGAGGCGATCGAGATCGCCAAGCGCTACAGCGGCGAGGAATCGGCCGTCTTCGTCAACGGCGTCCTCGACGCGGTCGTCCGGAGCCTCAAGGGG
>MEXZ01000117.1:4564-4678 GCA_001773855.1 Candidatus Aminicenantes bacterium RBG_13_64_14 | reverse complement strand
AAAAGAGGAGCCCGCCGAGCTCGACCAGGACGTCGCCCGGCGGGAGAAATACCGGAAGCTCGGGGAAGCGGGCGTCCCGCTCTTCCCCTACACGGCGGCCCGGACGCACGAGGT
>MEXZ01000117.1:4323-4543 GCA_001773855.1 Candidatus Aminicenantes bacterium RBG_13_64_14 | reverse complement strand
CGCCTGCCTGACCGCGGCCGAGCTCGAAGAGAAGAAAGCGGCCGTCGTCGTCCCCGGCCGGATCATGTCCCTCCGCCGGATGGGCCGGGCGACGTTCTTTCACATCTCCGACGGGCGGCAGCAGCTCCAGGCCTACGTCCGCGAGGACAAGGTCGGGGCCGAGGCCTATGAGCGCTTCGCCCTCTTCGACCTCGGCGACATCGTCTCGGTCTCCGGGACC
>MEXZ01000117.1:4045-4313 GCA_001773855.1 Candidatus Aminicenantes bacterium RBG_13_64_14 | reverse complement strand
CGCGCACCGGCGAGCTGACCGTCCTCTGCGACGCCGTCACCTTCCTGGCCAAGTGCCTCCACCCGCTGCCCGAGAAGTGGCACGGCCTCCAGGACGTCGAGCTGCGCTACCGCCAGCGCTACCTCGACCTCATCATGAACCCGGAGGTCGGCGAGGTCTTTCGCCTGCGCAGCGCCGTCGTCGCCCACATCCGGAGGTTCTTCGACGCCCGCGGCTATGTCGAGGTCGAGACGCCGATGATGCACCCCATCCCCGGCGGCGCCCTGGC
>MEXZ01000117.1:2902-3958 GCA_001773855.1 Candidatus Aminicenantes bacterium RBG_13_64_14 | reverse complement strand
CGGCGGCCTGCCCCGGGTCTACGAGATCAACCGGAGCTTCCGCAACGAGGGCATCGACGCCCAGCACAACCCCGAGTTCACCATGCTCGAGTTCTACGAGGCCTACAAGGACTACTTCGACATGATGGACCTCACCGAGGAGCTCCTGTCGGGCCTGGCCGTCGAGCTCGTCGGCAAGGATGAGGTCCCGTACGGCGAGCACACGATCTCCTTCAAGCGCCCCTTCAAGCGGCTCAAGTTCATCGACGCCTGCGTCGAGCACAGCGGCCTGGCCCCCAGCCGCTTCGAAGACCGCCCCGGGCTCATCGCGTTCGCGGCCGGCCTGGCCCCGGACAAGAAGCCCCAGTCCTACGGCAAGGCCCTCGATATCATCTTCGACCGGTTCGTCAAGGACCACATCGTCCAGCCGACCTTCATCACCAACCCGCCGCGGGAGATCTCGCCCCTGGCCAAGACCTCGCGCGAGAACCCGGAGGAGTCCGAGCGCTTCGAGCTCCTCGTCGCCGGGATGGAGGTGGCCAACGCCTTCTCGGAGCTGACCGACCCGGCCGAGCAGCGGGCCCGCTTCGAGGAGCAGGCCGCGGAGCGGCGCCGGGGGGACGAGGAGTCCCACGTCGTCGACATGGACTATGTCGAGGCCCTCGACTACGGACTGCCGCCGACGGGCGGGGAGGGCATCGGCATCGACCGGCTGACGATGATCCTGGCCGACCGGAAGACGATCCGGGAGGTCATTCTCTTCCCCCTCCTGAGGCCGAAATAAGCCCATGAGCTTCGAGCTGTTCGTCGCCCGGCGGTACCTGACGGCCAGGAGGAAGCAGGCCTTCATCTCCGTCATCACCCTGATCTCCGTCGCCGGCATCGCCATCGGCGTCGCCGCCCTGGTCATCGCCATCGCCCTCATCACCGGGTTCCAGGGCGACGTCCAGGAGAAGATCCTCGGCGCCACCTCCCACGTCATGGTCTCGGACCTCGGCGGCCGCGGCCTCGAAGGCTACGACGAGATGGCCGGGAAGATCCGGGCCATCCCCGGCGTCGAATCCGTCTCGCCCGTCG
>MEXZ01000117.1:1641-2890 GCA_001773855.1 Candidatus Aminicenantes bacterium RBG_13_64_14 | reverse complement strand
CGTCGTCGGCATCGTCACCGCCTCATCGACCTTGGGCCCGACGGGCCTCCTGCCGAGGCGGAAGACGTTCGAGGTCGCCGGGATCTTCAACACCGGCCTCTACGAATTCGACAACGCGACGGCCCTCATCGCCATCGGCGTCGCCCAGAAGCTCTTCGGCCTCGAGGGGCGGGCCAGCTACATCCAGGTCAAGCTCGCGGACATCTTCGCGGCGCCGGCGATCGGCGAGAGGATCAAGGCGGTCCTGCCGCCCGTCGTCTACATCACGACCTGGATGGAGCTCAACAAGTCGCTCTTCTCGGCCCTCAAGCTCGAGAAGAACATCATGTTCCTGACCATCACCCTGATCGTCATCGTGGCCGCCCTGAACATCATCGCCACCCTCATCCTCATGGTCATGGAGAAGACCCGCGACATCGGCATCCTCATGGCCATCGGGGCGACCCCCCAGATGGTCAACCGGATCTTCTTCTTCCAGGGGGCCCTCATCGGCGTCATCGGGACGGGCCTGGGGGTCGCCCTCGGCCTCGGCTGGTGCGGACTGGCCAACGCCTTCGAGCTCATCAAGATCCCCGTCGACATCTACCAGATCTCCCACGTCCCGTTCCGGATGCGGCCGTTCGATCTCGCCGTCATCGTCGGCGTGACCCTCCTCATCACCTTCGTCTCGACCCTCTTCCCGGCCCGCCGGGCGGCCAAGATCGACCCCGTGGTGGCGTTGAAGTATGAGTGAGTCCGTCCTCGTCGCCGAAGGCCTGGGCAAGACCTACCCCCTGCCCAAGGGCGAGCTCCGCGTCTTCGAGGGGCTCGATTTCACCCTCGAGCGCGGCGAGCTCGTGGCCGTCATGGGCATGTCGGGCGTGGGCAAGACCACGCTGCTCAACCTCCTCGTCGGGCTCGACCGGCCGTCCGAGGGCCGCGTCTTTCTCGACGGAGAGGACGTCTTCGCCGGGACCGACCGGGAGGTGGCCTCGGTCCGCAATCGCAAGATCGGCTTCGTTTTCCAGGTCTACCACCTCCTGCCCGAATTCACGTCGCTCGAGAACGTCAGCTTCCCCCTGATGATCGGCGGCGTCCCCCGCAAAGACGCGTTTGGTCGGGCCCTCGAGATGCTCCGGGAGGTCGGCCTCGAGGACAAGGCGTCCTCGCGGCCGGGCCAGCTGTCGGGCGGCGAGCAGCAGCGCGTGGCCATCGCCCGGTCCCTGGTCAACAATCCCTGCCTGCTCCTGGCCGACGAGCCGACCGGCAA
>MEXZ01000117.1:916-1383 GCA_001773855.1 Candidatus Aminicenantes bacterium RBG_13_64_14 | reverse complement strand
GAAAAAGGCCCTTCTCCTCCTCGGACTCCTCGTTCTCCCCGCCTTCCTGGCCGCCCAGGATATCGTGGAGAAGGTCGAGGTCGCCGGCAACGACCGGGTGACGACCGAGACGGTCCTCTACTACCTGACCGTCCGGGAGGGGGACCTTTACAGCGCCGACCAGTTCCGCCGGGACTTCCGGGTCCTTTGGTCGACCGGGTTCTTCTCGAACATCAAGTTCGAGGAGGCCCAGGGGGCCCGGGGCAAGATCGTCAAGGTCACCGTCGAGGAGAACCCCGTCGTCCGGGCCGTCGCCTTCAAGACGGGGAAGAAGATCAAGGAAAAGGACATCGTCGAGAAGCTCAAGGAGAAGGACCAGTCCATCCTGCCCTACTCCTACTACAGCGCCTACAAGGTCCAGCGCATCAAGGACACCATCACCGAGCTCCTCTACGAGAAGGGCCTCCTGGCCTCGAAGATCGAGACCG
>MEXZ01000117.1:339-890 GCA_001773855.1 Candidatus Aminicenantes bacterium RBG_13_64_14 | reverse complement strand
GTCGACGTCCAGATCCGGATCGACGAAGGGCCCAAGCTGCGCGTCGGCGAGGTCGTCTTCGACGGCGGTCTCAAGGTCCCGGCGAGCACGCTCAAGTGGTCGATGAAGGACAACCGGCCCCACAGCCTTTTCAACTGGGTCGCCGGCAAGGACGTTTTCAAGCAGAACAAGCTCGAGGAGGACGTCGAGGTCATCAAGAAGAAGTACCAGGAGCTCGGCTACATGGAGGCCTCCGTCGGCCAGCCGCGCACCGAGGAGTTCGTCCGGCGGTCGGTCCTGTTCAAGAAGCAGAAGATGATCCGGCTCGTCTTCCCCGTGACGCCCGGCTACCTCTACCGCACCGGCGAGGTCAAGATCGAAGGCAGCAAGGCCCTGAACGCCAAGAACCTGCGCAACCTCGTCAAGCTCAAGACCGGCGAGATCTACAGCACCAAGGACCGGGAGAAGAGCATCGACGACATGGGCGAGGTCTTCCGGGACTTCGGCTTCGTCTACGCCCAGGTCATCCCGGTCGAGAACCTCGACCCCAAGAACAAGATCGTCAACGTCAC
>MEXZ01000117.1:0-223 GCA_001773855.1 Candidatus Aminicenantes bacterium RBG_13_64_14 | reverse complement strand
TCAGCTTCAGCCTGTTCAAGAACAGCATCCTCCGGATCAAACAGCTGGGGCTCGTCGACCTCGAGAAGGACCCCGACATCAAGCCGAACCCGGACGACCCGACCAAGATGGACGTCCAGGTCAACGTCAAGGAGATGCAGCGCAACAACATCCAGTTCACCGCCGGGTACAGCGGCTACGAGGGCCCTTTCGTGGCCTTCAGCTACTCGACGGTCAACTTCCT
>MEXZ01000116.1 GCA_001773855.1 Candidatus Aminicenantes bacterium RBG_13_64_14 | reverse complement strand
CTTCATGGGCCAGGCTGAGCTCGTCGGTCATCCGGTTGAACGCTCGGGCCAGCTGGCCGACCTCGTCCCGGCCTTCGAGGGCGACGAAAGGATCGCGGGCGACGTCGTCGCCGACGGGCGCGTCGGGGCGCCGCGACCGGACGACAACACGGCCGAGGGCGTCCGTGAGGTTGAGGACGTCGAGGCCGAACTCCGCGCGGATTCCATCGAGCCGTACGGCGACCCTGTCGAGGTCCGCTTGCCGGAGAGGCGCACGGAGGAACTCCTGCGTGGCGCTGAGCCGGAAGGTGTCCCGGAGGCTGTACAGCCGTTCTTCATAGACCATCCACGCCGAGGCGAGATCGTGCCTAACCTTGGCCTCGGCCAGAGAGATGATGGTATGGTGCTCGATGCGCGTGCCGACCATGGAGGTCAGGACCCCGCCGAGGGCGATGACGACAAGAAAACTCAGGATGAGCTTGCGCCGCAAGGGCAAATCGTGGAACCGCCGGACAACTCGTCGGATGGGCATCGCTTCGCCTTGGTCAACAATAGCACCGGCGTCGGAGTCCTGTCAAACCCTAGAATCCCTGGTCTTGCCGGCTTTGCCTGCACGGCCGGGAACGATGGCAAGTCGGGGATTTTTCGGGGTTAGCCCTGAGCCCTGCGAACGGGCAATCGGCCGCGGCTTGACAATTCGAAATCCCCCTCATATATATATGAAGCAGGATCGAAGGACAACAAATCGCAGAAAGGGAAAACGCGCCCATGGACAAGACGGAGAGAATGAAGGACGGCACGGAGGTGACGATCCGGCGGATCGTGGCGAACGACATCGACAAGCTGATGGAATTCTACGGCTCCCTCTTCGTCAAGGACACGCGGGGCGGCTCCCAGGATCTGATCGTCATGAGCTGCGACGTGAAAGACCTTTGGAAAGAGCTGGACCGGACGTTCAGCGAATCCGACTGGCAGAGGTGCCGGTAGCCCGCGGAAAATCGTTGACAAGCATTCCGGTTTTTCTGTAAGTTACTCCCGACATGGCACAGAAAAGCCGAAAGACCGGGCCCTCCGGTAAAGCCCCCCTCGCCGACGACGTCGACGCTGTCGTTCGCGGGGTCGTCGAGAAATACGGCGGCGAGAAGCGGGCGATCATCCAAATCCTTCAGGACCTCCAGGAACGGCTCCGCTGGCTCGCGCCGGAAACGCTCGAGGCGGCGGCCAAGAAGCTGGACGTTCCGCCGGCCCACGTCTACAGCGTGGCGACCTTCTACAAATCCTTCAGCTTGGAGCCCCGGGGCCGTCATCTCTGCACGGTTTGCATGGGAACGGCCTGCCACGTCCGCGGCGGAACCGCGATCCTCGAACATTTCGAACGGAAACTCGGCGTCCGGGCCGGAGAAACGTCGCCCAACCGGGAATATACCTTGGAACGGGTGAATTGCCTGGGCGCTTGCGCCTTGGCTCCCCTCGCCGTCGTGGACGGCCGATATCATGGCCAGATGACCGAGACCAAGGCCAACCAGCTGCTCGAAATCCTGACGGGCCCCTCTGAATAGCCGTGCCAACCTACCGGACTCATCTGCTCGTCTGCGCCGGAACAGGATGCGTCTCCTGCGGCGCCTTCGCGTTCAAGGACGCCCTGGAGAAGGAAGTCGCCCGGCGGGGGCTCGGCGACGAGGTCCTCGTCGTCGCCACCGGCTGCAACGGGTTCTGTGAAAGAGGGCCGATCCTCATGGTCCATCCCGACGGCATCTTCTACCAGCGCCTCACCGTCGAGGACGTCCCTCTCCTCGTCGAGGAGCATCTGTTAAAAGGACGTCCCGTCCGGAAGCTCATGTACGTCCCGCCGGCGGCGGGCGCGCCGGTGCCCAAAATGGCCGATATCGAGTTCTTCAAGCACCAGCGGCTGATCGTCCTGAGGAACCGGGGCCGCATCGACCCGGAAAAAATCGAAGAGTATATCGCTTACGACGGCTACGAGGCCGCGGCCAAGGCCCTGGCGAACATGACGCCCGAGGCCGTCGTCGCGGAGATCAGCGCGGCAGGATTGAGGGGGCGGGGCGGCGCCGGCTTCCCCACGGGCCGGAAGTGGGACCTCTGCCGGCGGCAACCAAGTGCGCCCAAGTACTTGATCTGTAATGGCGACGAAGGGGACCCGGGGGCGTTCATGGACCGATCCGTCCTCGAAGCCGACCCCCACGCCGTCCTGGAGGGGATGATCATCGGTGCCAAGGCGATCGGCGCGGCCAGGGGATTCATCTATATCCGCGACGAGTACCCCCTGGCCGTCTCACGCGTCAGCATCGCCCTTCAGCAAGCCCGTGAAATGGGCCTGTTGGGCAAAGACATCCTGGGGACCGGATTCGACTTCGACCTCGAAATCGTCCGGGGCGCCGGCGCCTTCGTTTCGGGCGAGGAGACGGCTTTGATCGCCTCCATCGAAGGCCAGCGGGCCTATCCCCGGCAGAGGCCTCCCTACCCTGCTCAGCACGGCCTCTGGGGACAGCCGACCGTGATCAACAATGTCGAGACCTGGGCCAACGTCCCCTCCATCATCCGCCGTGGTTCCGCCTGGTTTTCAAGCTTGGGAACCGAGACGAGCAAAGGCACGAAGATCTTTTCGCTCGTCGGCAAGATCAACAATACCGGACTCGTGGAAGTCCCCATGGGCATCCGCCTGCGCGACATCGTCTTCGCTATCGGCGGCGGCATCCCCAAGGGCCGTGAGTTCAAAGCGGTCCAGATCGGCGGCCCGTCGGGCGGCTGCATCCCCAAGGAGCTTCTCGACTTACCCATCGATTATGAAAGCCTGACCCAGGCGGGGGCCATGATGGGCTCTGGCGGTATGATCGTCATGGACGAGGACACCTGTATGGTGGACATCGCCCTCTATTTCCTACGATTCACGCAGGAGGAATCCTGCGGGAAATGCTCTCCCTGCCGGATCGGCACGCGCCAGATGGCCGCGATCCTGGCCAGGATCGCGGCTGGGGAGGGCAGCCTCGAGGACATCAAGAAACTGGAAGCCCTCGCCCTGACGGTGAAACAGGGGTCCCTCTGCGGACTGGGGCAAACGGCCCCGAATCCTGTCCTTTCCACGTTGCGCTATTTCCACGATGAGTACCTCGCCCATATCGTCGACCGGACCTGCCCGGCCCGAGTCTGCAAGAACCTGATCACTTACTTCATCGACCCCGAGAAATGCGTCGGTTGTCTCCTCTGCCTGAAGAGCTGCCCGGTGAACGCCATCTCCGGGGAACGGAAAAAAGTCCATGTCATCGATCAGGCCGCCTGCATCAAATGCGGGGCCTGTCTCAGCGTCTGCCCGGCGAAAATCCAGGCCGTCATGAAAACCACGGGAGAAGAGGGACGGGCCCTTGTCGGAGAGATCCCGGCCAGGACGGGGCCATGACCCTGACTATCGACGGCCGCGCCATCGCTTTCGAAGGGCGTCCCACGCTCCTTGAAGTCGCCAACGCCAACGGGATCTTCGTGCCGTCGCTCTGCGAGCATCCCGGCCTCGAACCCTACGCCGCCTGCCGCCTCTGCCTCGTCGAAGTCCAAGGACGGAAAGGCTTTGTCCCGGCCTGCAGCACGGCCGCGGAGGAGGGCCTGGTCGTCCGCACGGCGACCCCGGAGCTCGTGGCCCTGCGGCGGGGCATCCTCGAGCTCATCCTGGCCGAACACCCCCACGCCTGTCTCATCTGCTCGGAAAAAGCCTCCTGCGACGATTACAAGTCCACGATCCGGAAGACGGGCGAGGTCACGGGCTGTGTCCTCTGTCCGGCCAACGGGCGCTGCCAGCTCCAGCGGGTGGTTGGGGCGATAGGCCTCGACGTCGTCCCCTTCCCCAGCCATCGTCGTCCCGGCGAGGTCCGGCGCGACGACCCGTTCATCGACCGGGACAACAGCCTCTGTATTCTCTGCGGGCGCTGCGTCCGGGTTTGCCGGGAGATCCGCGGCGCTTCCGTCCTCACGTTCGTTTCCCGGGGTTCCGGGACTGTGATCGGCACGGCTCTCGACCGGCGGCTGCTCGAATCCGGCTGCCAGTTCTGCGGCTCCTGCGTCGACGCCTGCCCGACCGGGTCGCTGGCGGACCGGGCGTCGCGCTACGACCACCTTGCCGAAAGCGAAAAGAAAATCGTATGCCCGCTGTGCGGACAGGGCTGCGGTCTGACCGTCGGACTGAGGGACGGCCGGATCATGAATACGGTTCCCGACCCGAAAGGGCGCGTGAATCGCGGCCAGGCCTGCGTCCGAGGAAGGTTCCTGGCCCGGCCCGCCGTTTACCATCCCCGCCGCCTGCTCAAACCGCTCATCCGGGAAAACGATTCTCTCCGGGAAGCTTCTTGGGACGAAGCCCTGGCGTTCGCGGCGGCCCGGCTAACTGGTTTTTGCCCCGGCAATGTGGCCGTCGCCGCTTCGGCCCAGAGCTCGTGCGAGGACCTCTTCGTCCTGCACAAGTTCGCCGCCGAAGTCCTGAAAGCGCCGGGGTTGGCCGGCTCCTGGACCGGCTCCGCGGCCGGGACGCTCAGCGAAATCGGCCGGGCCTCAGGCCAGTCCGCTTTTCCTTTGAACTTCCGCATGGCCGACGTCGGCCTCGCCGGAGTGATTCTTGTCCTCGGCGAGGACCTGCCGGTTCTGCAGCCGATCGTCGGACTCGAAGTCCATAAGGCTGTCGAAAACGGTGCCGCCGTGGCCCGCCTCGCTCCCGCCGGCGCTCGGCCCTCGCCGGGGAACACACTGGAAATCCGAATACCGCAGGGCAAAGAGGAACTGTTCTTCAAGGCCCTCGCGGCACTGGCCCTCAAAGCGTCCGAGGGGACGTTGATCAAGGCCGACAGGATCAGAGAATTCAGGGAATTTTCCGGCCCGGTCGATTCGGCCAAGGCCGCCCGCACGCTGGCGATCCCCCCAAAAATACTCCTGGAATTCTCCCGCCGGCTCTTTTCGTCCAGTGCGCCTCTTTTCCTCTTCGGCCCCGGTTTTATCAGCGGGGATGAAGAGCCGAACCGGCTGGCCGTTCTTTGGGATCTGGCCCGGCTCTCCGGAGCTCGCCTCGTACCGCTCGACCGGGAAGCCAATACGCGAGGCGGCCTTGGGATCGCCGCGGCCTTTGCCGCCCGGTTCTCCCGGCCGGCGGGAGGACCGGGAGGATCCGGAAAGCCCGGTCCACGCGCCCTTTACATCGCCGGACCCCATCGTAAGCTCGAGCCGGGAACGGCGGAGCTGGTCATCATCCAGGGGAGTTATAGCGACGAGAATACGGAGGCGGCGGACATCGTCCTGCCCGAAGCGACGGCCTTCGAGGCGGCGGGCACGCTGGTCAATGTCGAAGGGCGGATCCAAGTCTCCGGCCCGGCCATCGCGCCCCTCGGCGAGGCAAAACCGGGATGGTGGATCGTGAAAAAACTGGCCGCCGGGCTCGGAGCTTTGGACTTCGGGTACGAGTCGGCGGAGGACGTCCGCGATGAGCTGGCCGCTGCCATCCCCGCCTTCGGGACAATGCCCGCCGGGGAATGTCCTCCCGTCGACCGGTTCCTAGTCGAGGAGCCGGCCGGCACGGGCGCGTTCCTCGACAGGAATTCCTGCCGCGGCGGGGACACGCATCAGCCGCCCGCAACCCCTTGGGACCCGGACAATTATAAAGGTTTGAACTTGGCCCGGGAACATAAAAGCCTGAAGCTCGTGCGGGGACGGTAATGCCGAAAATACTTGACCAAAGACGACTCGTGCCCAACCTGCATCTCCTCGAGGTCCACGCTCCCGAAGTGGCCCGGAAATGCCGGCCGGGACAATTCGTCATCATCATGCCCGACGAGCGGGGCGAACGGATCCCGCTGTCCATCGCCGACTGGGACGTCGAACGCGGCTCGGTCACGGCCGTTTTCCTGGTCGTCGGGACGTCGACCCGTAAGCTGGCCGCCCTCAAGGCCGGCAATGAGGTCCCGGTCTTCGTCGGTCCGCTCGGCCGGCCCTCCGAGATCGCGTCGTTCGGGACAGTCGTCCTGGCCGCCGGCTGCTTCGGGATCGGCGCCCTCTGGCCGACCGCCCGGGCCCTCAAGGCCGCCGGAAACAAGGTCATCGCCGTGATCGATGCCAAAGCGGACTACCTGGTCTACTGGAAGGACCGCTACCAATCGGTCTGTGACAGGGTCCTTTTCTCCTCGCGCGATCACGCCCTGGCCTCCAAGGACTTCATTCCCCGGCCGCTCGAAGATACCCTGAAGGCGGAGGCCCCGGTCGCTCGCGTCATCGCCGTCGGCTGCACCTATCTCATGTACGCCTGCGCCCAGGCCACGAAGCCGCTGGGCATCAAGACGATCGTCAGCCTGAACCCTATCATGGTCGACGGCACAGGCATGTGCGGCGCCTGCCGCTGCACGGCCGCGGGCAAGACGAAGTTCGCCTGCGTCGACGGACCGGACTTCGACGCCCACGAGGTGGATTGGGAGGAACTGTTCATACGCCGGAAATCCTATTTCGACGACGAGGTCCGGTCGCTCTGCCGCTACGAGGAGACCGAGCTTCCCTAGGACGAGGGACGGAAAGACATGGCCGAGGAAAAGAAAGAACTGGCCCCGGAGCTGAAGGAGAAGCTGAGGGCGGAGTTCGAAAAAGACTGGCGGAAAGACCTGCGCAAGGCCGTCCCGCCCAAAGACCGGATGAAGCAGGTCCGCCAGAAGATGCCGGAGCGGCCGGCCGGCGAACGGAACAAGGACTTCAAGGAGGTCAACCTCGGCCTGACGCAGGACATGGCCCAAGCTGAGGCCCGCCGCTGTCTCGACTGCGCCAACCCCCAGTGCATCGCAGGCTGTCCGGTCGCGATCGACATCCCCAGTTTCGTCAAGCTCATCGAGCGGGGTGAATTCCTGGCCGCCGCCTGGAAGCTCAAGGAAACCAACTCCCTGCCGGCCATCTGCGGCCGCGTCTGTCCGCAGGAAACCCAGTGCGAGGAACTCTGCGCCATGAAGAAAGCCTCCGGCGTCCCCGTGGCCATCGGGAACCTGGAGCGGTTCGCCTCCGATTTCGAGCGGCTGAGCGGCTCGATCAACATCCCGCCCCTCCTCCCGCCGACCGGCAAGAAAGTGGCCGTCATCGGCGCCGGCCCGGCCGGACTGACCGTGGCCGGCGACCTGGCTAAGCTCGGGCACAAGGTCACGGTTTTCGAGGCCCTCCATGAATCCGGCGGCGTACTCATCTACGGCATTCCGGAATTCCGGCTCCCCAAAGCCATTCTCAAGGCCGAGGTCGACTACCTCAGGCGTCTCGGCGTCGACATCCGGACAAGCTTCGTCGTGGGCATGACCGCGACCATCGACGACCTGAGAAACGATGGCTATGAGGCCTTTTTCATCGGGTCGGGCGCGGGGCTGCCCAATTTCATGAAGATCCCCGGCGAGAACCTCGTCGGCGTCTATTCGGCCAACGAATACTTGACTCGGGTCAACCTCATGCGGGCCTATGCGTTTCCCGCCTACGACACGCCCGTTTTCCAAGCCAAGACGGCCGCGGTCATCGGCGGGGGGAACGTGGCCATGGATTCGGTCCGGACGGCCAAGCGCCTGGGCGCCGAACGCGCCGTCATCGTCTATCGCCGGTCGAGAACCGAAATGCCCGCCCGGACCGAGGAGATCCACCATGCCGAGGAGGAGGGGATCGAGTTCCAGCTCCTGACGACGCCCATCCGTTATTTCGGCGACAACTACGGCCATCTCCGGGCCATGGAATGTCAGAAAATGGGGCTGGGAGAGCCGGATGCCTCGGGCCGCCGCCGTCCCGTACCGATCGAGGGCTCCGAATATACGATCGAAGTCGACCTCGCCGTCTGCGCCATCGGCCAGAGTCCGAATCCTCTCATTCCCCAGACGACGCCGGGGCTCAAGATGGGCAAATGGGCGAACGTCGAAGTCGACTGGGCGACGATGGCAACCAGCCTCCCGGGCGTCTATGCCGGAGGCGATATCATCCGCGGCGGGGCAACGGTCATTCTGGCCATGGGCGATGCGCGGGTCGCGGCGGCCCAGATCGATAAATACCTCCGTCGCTGACCCGACGAAATAAGGAGGCGGACATGGTCGACAAGAAAACGCTGGCCGGTCTGGAGCTTTTCGAAGGGCTGCCCGAACGGGCCCTCGAAGCGGTGGCGGCTCTGTCTCAAGAGCGGAGCTACGCGCCCGGCGAGATCATTTTTTCGCCGGAGCGGGCATCGGAATGGGCCTTCCTGCTCCTTAAGGGCACGGTCCGCCTGACGGTACACGCCTCCTCCCTGCCCGAGCCGGTCGCGCTCGCTTCGCTCGAGACCCCTGGCCAGGCGTTTGGTTTCTCCACCGTCGTCGGCCAGGGCCATCACAACAGCTCGGCCGAAGCAGTCACCGAGGTCAAAGCCGTGGCTATCGACGGCCCCCGTTTTCTTGAATACCTAGAGAAGGAACCCGAGGTCGGCTTCGTCGTGATGAGGCGGGTGGCCCGGGCCCTGAGCCGCCGCCTGGACACCCTGCGAAGGCACCTGCTGCAGACCATCGTCGACTATGAAAGGCCGGCCAGCACCGTCCCCGAAAATTGAAATGGAGCGCTGACCTGCCCCGCCTGATCAAGGAGCATCGTATGGGCAATACATTCATCCAGGACATCCGTGACAAGGCTGCCAAGAGGTTCCTCCGGATCGCCTTCCCCGACGCGGAGGATGTGAGGACCCTGAAGGCGGCCTTGACGCTCAAGGACAAGAGAATCGCCGAGCCCTGGCTCGTCGGCAACAAGGCGGCCATCGAAAAAATCGCCAAAGACAACGGCCTGGCCATCGGCGCCATCCCGATCATCGACCCGCTGACGTTCGAAGGCAAGAACGAACTCGTCGACCTCCTCTTTAATAAGAGGAAGGCCAAGGGCTGGACCCCCGAACAGGCTGCCGAAGCGGCCAAGAGCCCCCTCTATTTGGCCGGACTGCTCCTCGAGACCGGCAAGGTCGCGGCCGTCGTCGGCGGCAACATCTCGGCCACGGGCGACGTCATCCGGGCCGCCATCCACACCGTCGGCACGGCGCCCGGGATCTCGACGGTCTCCAGCTACTTCATCATGGTCTTTCCGGAGAAGCTCCTCTGCTACGCCGACTGCGCCGTCGTCCCCAACCCGACCGACGCCCAGCTCGCCGACATCGCCCTGACCTCGGCTAAGAACTTCCAGGCCGTCACCGGCGAGGAACCCCGCGTGGCCATGCTCTCTTTTTCGACCAAGGGC
>MEXZ01000115.1:8095-9184 GCA_001773855.1 Candidatus Aminicenantes bacterium RBG_13_64_14 | reverse complement strand
TCCCCGCCTACCGCGACATCCTCATCCCGGCGCTGCGCGAGGCGGGGGCGCGGCACACGCCCCTCATCATCGGCGGCGACACGACCTCCATCCTCGAGGACCTCCTCCGGACCGGAGCGGCCCAGCTTCTGTGCGACGCGGGGTCGGACCTGGCGCTTTTCGGAAAAAGGTGCCGGGAGGAAAGACGCGCCCTGAGGGCCAGCGTGGACTCGCGGCTCGTCCACCGGGGACGGCCGGAAGAGATCAAAGCCGAGGGGCTTCGGATCCTCAGGGCGACGGCGGGCCAACCCGGTCTCTTGTTCGGGTGCGGCGTCGTCGCCTACGACTGCGACCCGAAGAATGTCCTCGCCCTGCGCGAGGCCCGCGACGAATTCTGCGGATCTCGGCCGCGCGGCTGAGGCCGGCCCGGAATGATTGCGGCGGTCCGGGAGAGCGCGCGTCCCTGTCGCCGGACGAGGTCTTCCACCTTCTTCGCGTCGACCGCGGTCGTCGTGCCGATGCCGGTCGTGCAGATCGCTCCGCAGGCCGAAGCATAAAAAAGGATGCCCAGCCAGTCGTCGGGGGAGAACCGGTCGGGGGGCTTTCCTTGCTTGATGGCCCTGTAGGTCTTGAGGATAAGCCCGGCCGAGAAGGCGTCGCCCGCGCCGGTCGGGTCCTTGACCCGGACGGAGAACGCGGGGACCCGGATGAGCGCTCCGGGAACGCTGGCCAGGGCGCCCTCTCCCCCCAGGGTCAGGAAGACGTCCTTCGCCCCAAGCCGGCGGATCATGTCCGCGGCTTTCGCCGGCTCGGTTTCGCCCACGAGGGACGCGGCTTCGTCGGCGTTGCAGTGAAAGAGGTCCGTCCAGGGCAGGGCCTTGCGGAGGAAGCCCCAGGTCTTTCTGTAGGGGCTGACGACGTCGACGAACGTCAGGGCGCCGAGCTCTTTCGCCCGCCGCAGGACTCCGGCCAGGCCCGAATCGAGCCGGCCGAGGAGCCCGACGCCGCCCGCGTAGTAGATGATCGGCCGGTGTTTTTCGAGAAGCGCGATAACCGGCGCGGCCGACATCTCGATGTTGGCCCCGGGGTCGGCGTGGTAGCGGCGGTCCT
>MEXZ01000115.1:7215-7985 GCA_001773855.1 Candidatus Aminicenantes bacterium RBG_13_64_14 | reverse complement strand
AGGTCGCGGCCCGCCGGGAAGACGACGCGCAGACGGGATTTCGGGAAGCCCAGCCGGACAAGGTCGCCCGAGACATTACAGGCGTGGCCGCCGAGGGACGCTCGTACCGAGCAGAACGCGAGCTCTCCCGGACGGGCCACGCGCTCGAGGCCGCTCCCGATGATGTCGACGACGGCGATTCCGCTGACGAGGACCACGCGCTTATTGTATTCGATTCGGCCCGCGGTTCCAAGGCTATGGTGAACCTATGGACGAATTTCGTCGTATAATGGGTGAGGAGACGTTAAAATGATGAAATTCCTTCTCTGGCTGATTCTGCTCGTGATCTGCTGGCCGATCGCCCTTATGGCGCTCCTGCTTTTTCCGATCGTCTGGCTCCTGCTCATCCCCTTCCGGCTCCTCGGCATCACGGTCAGCGCCGTCCTCGATCTGTTCAAGGCTGTCATCACGCTCCCGGCCCGGCTGCTCCGCGGGCCGTCCAGGACCTGAGCCCGGCCGGCCGGGGTTTGCTTTCCGGCCCTCCCTCTCCATATAATATCCCTCCACATGGAAGTCCAGGAACACTTCTATTCGGACGACCCTGCCCGGGGCCCGGCCGACGGCAAAACGACGCTTCGCGGCGTCGATTACTTTTTTCTCGGCAACGGCTTCATCCAGGCCGCGGTCCAGGTCACGCCGGCCGAGGGCGCGACACCCGTCGGGCTTCTCGTCATGGACCCCGAGCGCCTGGGACCCAAGCGGGCCGCCCTGACCTTCGACAGCGGATCCGG
>MEXZ01000115.1:5994-7207 GCA_001773855.1 Candidatus Aminicenantes bacterium RBG_13_64_14 | reverse complement strand
CGACGGCTCTCTCTCTCATCACGGATGGCGCCGTCCGCTCGGCCGGCGGAGCTTCCGTCCGGGCACGCTGGATCCCGGGGGTGCCCGACCCGCGCGTCGAGATATGCTGGAGGAGCGGTCCTTACCGAATCACCGAGCTCTTCTTCTGCCCGGACATGGACTCGGCGCGGCTCCTGCGCCGGATTGACGTAACCAGGAATGTGGCCGGCGGGTCCTCCGTCCGCCTGAAGACGGGCGTCGGAGGCAAGACCGTCGAAACCTCGCTCGCCTTCCGAGCCCGAGGCACAAAGACGGCCGTCTTCGAATACCGGATCGCCATACGGGAAGGACGGCCGTCCTGCGTCATTCGGCTCGGGGCCGATCCGGGTGCCGAGCCCGCCTCCATCGCTTATTGGAAGGACGCGTCCATCTGCCGGTTCTCCGATCCGCTCCTCGACCGTTTCTTCGCCGCCTCGAAGTTCCAGCTCAGGGCCGCGGTCTCGTCATCGGGCCGGCTCGACGGCAGCATCTGGCAGTACAACCTCGAATGGGTCCGCGACCAGGCGCTCATCGCCCTGGCCCTGGCCATGTCCGGGCAGTTCGGGCCGGCCCGGACGATCCTCGACCGCCTCCTCTCCGAGTTCGTCAGCGACGAGGGCGCGACCATGGACTCGAGCCGTCTCCGGGCCTGGGAGGAGAGCGAGTTCGACCAGAACGGCGTCCTCCTCTTCGCCCTGGAGTCCTACGCCAACTGGACCGGAGACAGGGAGCTCGTCCTCGAGCGCTGGGATAAGATCGAAAAGGCGGCCGCCTTCCCCCTCCGCCGGCGTTTCCGCCACGGGCCCTCGGGCTTGCTTGTCAACCGGCGCGAATTCTGGGAGCGGCACGAGGTCCATGGCGTCAAGATGGGCATGGAGCTCGCCCACCAGCTCTTCGTGACCATGGGCCTCCAGTCGGCCGGCCGGATGGCCCGCCTCATCGGCAGGACGGGCAAGGCCGATGCCTGGGCCGCGGCCGCGGCTCGGCTCCGCGAGGCCATGCTGCGGGACGCGAAGTACTCCCTCGTCGAAGCGGGGACGTTCATCAAGCGGCGCGGCGTCGCGGGAGATGTCCAGGAAGAGCTCCGGCCTCTCTCCGATTCCTCCCTGCCGCGCCAGGCCCCCCTCTTCGAGGCGGGCCGGCACCTGCTCAACCCGGATTCCTCGGCGGCGCTCCCCCTCGCCTGGGAGTTCAT
>MEXZ01000115.1:1048-5988 GCA_001773855.1 Candidatus Aminicenantes bacterium RBG_13_64_14 | reverse complement strand
GGCCGGCCGCCTCGCCCGGCGGACGCTCGCGTCGATGGAAACGCTGTGGAACCAGCGCTGGAAGGGCGGCGGCTACGGCCGCTACCACGTCACGTCGGAGCCGGACTCTCCCGGCCCCTGGCCTTTCCCTTCGCTCTTCATCGCCCGGGCCGCGTTCGAGGCGGGGGATGATGCCGCGACGCGCCGTGTCCTCGACTGGCTCGGCCGGGTTCCCGGCGGGCGCGCGGCCGCCTGGTTCGAATTCTACGGGCCGCGGCCCGTGCCGCCCTATCCCCAGGTCGGGGTCATCCCCTGGACGTGGGCGGAGCTCGTCTTCCTCTTCGTCCACCACATGTTCGGCGTGAGGCCCGGAGCGGACGCCCTCCGCCTCCGGCCGCGGCTCCTCCGCGGGCTCACCCGAATGGAAGTCGATTTACCCGTGCGGGGCGGCCGGCTGGAATTGGCCGTCCGGAAAGCGCGCCGCGGCGAGGAGCCCGGGTACAAGGTCGGCTCGCGCAAAATCCCCTTCCACCCCTACGGCCTCGGACTCGAGCTCCCCGAAAAATTCGACCGCATCGCCGTCCGCGGCCTCATCCCCTGAGAAAGGACGCGCATGGCCAAGAGAACAATTCATCTCATTTCGAACGCCCACCTCGACCCGGTCTGGCTCTGGGAATGGCAGGAGGGCGCCGGTGAGGCCTTGTCCACGTTCCGCCAGGCGGCCGAATTCTGCGAAAAGCACAAGGGATTCATCTTCTGCCATAACGAGGCCGTCCTCTACCAATGGGTCGAGGAATACGAGCCGGCCCTGTTCCGGAGGATCCGCTCGCTCGTCCGGGAGAAGAAGTGGCATATCATGGGCGGCTGGTACGTCCAACCCGATTGCAACATGCCCAGCGGTGAATCGTTCGTCCGTCAGGTCCTCCTCGGCCGGCGTTATTTTTCGAAAAAATTCGGCGTCGAGCCACGGACGGCGGTCAACCTCGACCCCTTCGGCCACACTCGTGGCCTCGTCCAGATCCTGGCCAAGAGCGGCTATACCGCCTATCTCTGCTGCCGTCCGGGCGACAAAGAATGCCCCCTGCCCCAGGACGAATTCGTCTGGGTGGGATACGACGGCTCCGAGGTCCTGGGGAACCGCGCCTCGGCCCACTACTGTTCGGTCGGCGGGAAAGAGCGGGAGCGGCTCGAAAAGTGGCTGGCCGAACATCCCGGGGGCGACCTGGCCATCCACCTCTGGGGCATCGGCAACCACGGCGGCGGACCGTCGCGGCAGGACCTCCGGGACCTCGCCGCCCTGATGGCCGAGCGCCGGGACCTCGAGCTCGTCCACTCGACGCCGGACGCCTACTTCGCGGCGCTCGAAGCGAAGCGCCCGTCCCTCCCCCGCCGCGAAAAGGACCTCAACCCCTGGGCCGTCGGCTGCTACACGTCGATGTCCAGGGTCAAGCAGGGGCACCGCCGGCTCGAGAACGAACTCTTCTCGGCCGAGAAGATGGTCACAACCGCCTGGCTCCAGGGCCTCATGCCCTATCCGCAAGACGCGCTGGAAGAAGTCATGCGCGACCTGGCCTTCGTCGAATTCCATGACATCCTGCCCGGTTCGGCCATCCCGGCCGGCGAAGAAGGGGCCGTGCGGATGCTGGGCCACGGCCTGGAGATCCTGTCCCGGCTCAAGGCCAGGGCCTTTTTCGCCCTGGCTTCGGGCGAACCCAAGGCGGCCGCGGACGAGATCCCCATCTTCGTCTTCAACCCTCACGGCTACGCCGTGAGGGCGATCGTCGAGTGCGAGTTCGAGCCCTGGGAGCCGAACTTCGAGAAGTCTTTCTGGAACCCGAGGATCTATGCGCGGGGCCGAGCGCTCCCGTCGCAGGCCGAAAAAGAGGAGAGCAACCTCAGCATCGAATGGCGCAAGCGCGTCGTTTTCGAGGCCGAGCTCGCGCCCGGCCGGCTGAACAGGTTCGCCTGCCGGCTCGAACGGACGCCTGAAAAGCCCCGGCCGGCGGTCGGGGAAAAGGACGGCGCCATCACCGTCGCGACGGCCGACCTCGTCGCCTCGGTCGACACCCGGACCGGTCTCCTCGACGTCTACCGGGCCGCGGGCATCGATTACCTCGAACCCGGCGGGTTCGCGCCTCTCGTCATCAAGGACAACGCCGACCCCTGGGGCATGAAAGTCCGGAGCTTCCGGACGCTCGAAGGGCGTTTCGGCCTGGCCACGCCAGAGGAAGCGGCCCGCTTCTCCGGCATCCGGGAAGGCGGGCTTGCCCCTGCCCGCGTCATCGAGGACGGCGACGTCCGCACGGTCATCGAATCGATCCTTTCGTACGGGGCATCGCGGATCGCCCTCCGTTATAAGATCCCCAAGCGGGGGACGGAGGTCGAGGTCGAGGTCCGCGTCTTCTGGGCCGAACGGGACCGGATGCTCAAGCTCGGGTTGCCGTCCAAGCTCCGGGCGCCGCGGTTCATGGGACAGGTGGCCTACGGCGCGGACGAACTGCCATCGGGCGGCGACGAGGCCGTCGCCCAGAAGTGGCTGGCCCTCGTCTCGGAAAGGGACGGGGCGGCCATGACCGTCGTGAACGACGGCGTCCACGGCTCGGACTGGAGCGGCGGCGAACTGCGCCTGTCCCTCCTGCGTTCGCCGGCCTATGCCGCGGACACCTGGGAGGACCGGCTCGCCGTCGCCCGGGACAGGTTCATCCCGCGACAAGACACGGGAGAAAGGGTCTTCCGTTTCTGGCTCAACGGCGGCCCGCACGGCGATCGCATGGAGACGATCGACCGGGAGGCCCTGGCCCGCAACGAAGCGCCCTATATCCTGGCTTATTTCCCTCCGGGCGGAAAGAAGAGGGCGCTCCCGGGAGCCGTGGTCGACGGCCAGGCCGTCGAGGTCACGGCGTTCAAGAAATCCGAGGACGGCAACGACATCATCGTCCGGCTGTTCGAGCCGACGGGGAAGGCGCGGACGGCCTTGGTCAAGCTCCCGGCCTTCGGGGCGAGCACCAAAGTCCGATTCAAGGGCTTCGAGCTCCGGACGCTCCGCTTCAGCCGGCGCACCCGGAAGTTTTCGGAAACGGACCTGCTCGAGCGGAAGCCGGGCAAGGCATGACCTCCAAGGAGAGGGTCTACGCCGCCCTGGAGGGCCGGATCCCCGACCGGGTCCCCTACGCGGAGTTCGCCGTCGACTTCGACACGGTCGAGAGGATCCTCGGACGCGAAACCTATCTCCGGGCCAAGGCCGAGTCCCAGATCGCCTTCTGGGAGGGACGGGACGACGAGGTCGCCCAAAGCTGGCTCGAGGACCACATCGAGCTCCACAAAAAGCTCGGGCTCGACATCGTCACCTTCCCCATGGCCACCTGGGAGATGCCGCCGCCGGGCGACGACCCGCCACCCCGGCGGATCGACGCCAACACCTGGGAGGATCGCCGCGGCCGGATCTACAAGCTGTCGGATGCGACCCGGGACATCACCTGCGTCCACGACCCGGTCCGGGACGCCCGGGTCTTCACCGCGGCGGAGTTCGAAAAGGAGCCGGAGCCGCCCCGGCGCGACGAGCGGTCCTGGAAGATCCTCGACGCCGTCATTCAGAAGTTCAAGGCGGAGAAGTTCATCTGCGGCCCGTCGGGAGGGTCGGTCGGCATCGTCCTCCTCGGCGGCATGGAACGGGGCCTGCTCGAGCTCGCCGCGAACCCGGACGCCGTCCGGGCGGCGACGGCCTATCTCGTCCGCCAGCAGAACCTGGCCGATGCGGCCTTCATCCACCCCGATTCCGACGCCGTCATGTGGGCCGAGGACCTCGGCTACAAGACGGGCCCGCTCATCGGGCCGGCCATGTTCCGGGACTTTTTCCTCGAGGCCAACAAGGAACGGGCGCGAAACGTCAAGGGCAAGTTCGGCAAGAAGATCCTCAAGCACTGCTGCGGCAACATCAACCTGCTCCTGGATTTCTTCATCGACATCGGCTTCGACGCCTACCAGTCCATCCAACCGACGGCGGGCATGGACATCTGCCGGCTCAAGAAGGACTACGGCGACAGGATCGCGCTCTGGGGCGGCGTCGCCGTCGAGCACCTGGTCGGGGGGACGCCCGAAGAGGTCCGGGCCGACGTCCGGCGGGCCATGGCCTGCGCCAAGCCGGGCGGCCGGTTCATTCTCGGCGCGAGCCACAGCGTCGCCGTGGGAACGAAGTACGACAATTTCGTGGCCATGCTGGACGAGTATACGAAACTGTGTCAGTATTAATCCGAAAGAGAAGATGATGCCTACCCCCGTGTCCTTGGTCCTGGTCGGGGTCGGCGGCATGGGCGCGGTCTATATCCGCGAACTCCTCGAAAAAAAGGACGGCGGCCTTTTCCGCATCGCCGGCGCCGTCGACCCCCAGCCAAACCGCTGCCAGCAGTATGTGGAGATGCGGGCCATGGGCGTCCCGTGCTTCGTCAGCCTCACGGATTTCTACAGGAACCGGATGGCCGAATTGGCCATCCTCTCCTCCCCGATCCAATGCCACAAGCCCCAGGCCTGCTTGGCCCTGGCCAAGGGCAGCCATGTCCTCTGCGAAAAGCCCGCGGCGGCCACGATCCAGGACGTCCGCGAGATGATCGGGGCGGAGAAGGCGGTGGCCAGGTGGACCGCGGTCGGCTACCAGTGGTCCTTCAGTTCGGCCGTTCAGGCCCTGAAAAGGGACGTCATGTCCGGGCTCTTCGGGCGGGCGAAGCGGATGAAGTGCCTCTACCTCTGGCCCCGGGACGAGGCCTATTACCGGCGGAACGACTGGGCCGGAAAAAGGCGCGACGCGGAAGGCGCCTGGGTCCTGGACAGCCCGGCCCAGAACGCCATGGCCCACGACCTCCACAACATGTTCTACCTCCTGGGGAAGGACGCGGATTCGAGCGCCGCGCCCGTCGAGGTCGAGGCCGAACTCTACCGGGCCAACGGCATCGAAAATTTCGACACGG
>MEXZ01000115.1:0-1040 GCA_001773855.1 Candidatus Aminicenantes bacterium RBG_13_64_14 | reverse complement strand
CGCGTCCGGACCGGGGAGGGCGTCGAGGTCCTCTTCTTCGCGAGCCACGCCTCGAACGGAGACAAGGGCCCGGTCGTCCGCTTCGAGTTCGAGAAGGCGGTCGTCCGCTGCGACAGCCGAACATCGGGGATGTGGGCGGAATTCCCCGACGGGACGCGCAAGGACTACGGCGTCCCCGACGCCGAGCCCATGAACAAGCTCTGGCAGTCGATCGCCGGCGTCCGGGACGGGACACGGCCGCTGTGCGGACTCGAGGCCGCGGCCAGCCAGACCCTGTGCATGAACGGCATGCAGGACTCCATGCCGGACGTCCGCGATTTCCCCGCCGGGCTCGTTCGCGCCGTCGAAGCGGAGGGCAAGCGCCGGATGGTCGTCGAAGGGCTCGACGAGGCGCTCGAGAACTGTTACGAAGCCGGCCGGCTCCCCTCCGAGATGGGCGTCCCGTGGAGCGCCAAGGGCACGACCGTCGACCTCAGAGAATACGCCTCATTCCCCTCACGGTGAGCTTCGTGCGGATCGACATCCAGAAAATCGTCTACCCCGGCCGGCGCCTTGGTCTGGCCGAAGGCAAGGTCGTCTTCACGGACCGCGGCCTTCCGGGCGAGGCCGTCGAGGTCGAGGTCTTCAAGGACCGGAAAAGCTACGCCGAGGCGCGGACGCTCCGGGTCCTCGAGCCCTCGCCGTCACGGGTCGAGCCGCGGTGCGGCCACTTTCTCGCCTGTTCGCCCTACCAGGACATGGACTACGGCCTGGAGCTTGACGTGAAAAGGGGGCAGATCGAGGAGATCATGTCCCGGGAGCTCAAGCGCCCCTTCGAGGGCCTGCCCGTGACGCCGTCACCCGAGGTCTGGGGCTACCGGAACAGGATCCGGCTCAGGGTCATGCGGGAAGGCGGCGCGGCGCGCTTCGTCTACAACGAGCCGGGCGAGCAGGCGTCCTTCGTCACCGTGGACAGGTGCCATCTCGTCCCCGACCGGGTGAACGACATCCTGGCCCGGACGCTCGAATTGATCGAGGGCGCGCCGTTTCCCTCCGTGACG
>MEXZ01000114.1:2775-4551 GCA_001773855.1 Candidatus Aminicenantes bacterium RBG_13_64_14 | reverse complement strand
GAAGGATATCCGCCTCGTCTACGTGCCGCCCCGCTCGATCGGCGAGTTCGGCGGCGAGGAGGACAACTGGATGTGGCCGCGCCATACGGGCGACTTCTCGTTCCTCCGGGCCTACGTCGGGCCCGACGGCGGGCCGGCCGATTTCGCCCAGACGAACGTTCCCTACAAGCCCAAGCGCTTCCTCAAGGTCGCCCCGCAGGGCGTCCGGGAGAACGATTTCGTCTTCCTTCTCGGCTATCCCGGCCGAACCTACAGGCACACGACGTCGCCCTTCCTGGCCTACGAGGAAGAGGTCCGCATGCCTTACGTCGCCGACTGGTACGCCTGGCAGATCGCCCTCATGGAGAAGATGGGCAAGGCCGACCGCGCCGTCGCCCTCAAGCACGCCGCCCGGATCAAGGGCCTGGCCAACACGATGAAGAACTACCGCGGCAAGCTCCAGGGCATGGAGCGCGTCGGGATCGTCGACCGCAAGAAAGAGGAGGAGCGCCTCCTCGAGTCGTTCATCGCCGCCGATCCGGCGCGGAAAGCGCGGTACACGGGCCTCCTGGCCAATTTCGCCGCCGTTTACGACGAGATGCGCGCGAGCGCCGTATACCGCATGCTCCTGAATTACCTGCGCTCGAACGTCAACCTGCTCAACTTCGCCGCCATGATCAACGAGGCTTCGCTCGAACGGCCCAAGAAGGATATCGAGCGCGAACCCGAATACATGGACCGCAATTTCCCCCAGACGAAGCGCCGCGTCGAGCTGGCCTTGAACAATTATTACGAACCGACCGATCGGGCCATCTTCAAAGAACTTCTCGTCCGAGGCGCCCGCCTCGCCGAAGCCCGGGCGCTCCCCGCATTTGCGGCAATCGCCGCAGCCGCCGACAAGGACAAGGCCGCCGAGTCCTTCGTCGCGAACCTCTACGGCCGGACGCGGCTTCACGACAAGGACTTCGTTCGGACCGCCCTGGACAAGCCGTCCGCGGACCTCAAGGTCATGAACGACCCGCTCGTCGAGCTGGCCGCGTCCCTCTACCCGGAATACAAGAAGCTGCGGAAACAGGAGGACGCCTGGAGCGGCACTCTCGACGCGCTCTATCCCCTGCTCCTCGAGGTCAAGTCCCAGTTCCAGGCCAAGGACTTCATCCCCGATGCCAACAGCACCCTGCGCCTGACCTTCGGCCGGATCAAGGGATACTCGCCCGCCGATGCCGTCCATTACGGCCCGTTCACGACCCTCGACGGCGTCCTCGAAAAGACGACGGGCCGGGAGCCCTTCGACACGCCGGGGAAGCTCTTCGACCTGCGCAAGGCGGGAGACTTCGGCCGGTTCAAGCCCGAGGGCTTCGAGAGCGTGCCCGCCTGCGTCCTCTACGACGCCGACACGACCGGCGGTAATTCGGGCAGCCCGGTCCTCAACGCCCGGGGCGAGCTCGTCGCTGTCAACTTCGACCGGACCTACGAGGCGACGATCAACGACTACGCCTGGAGCGCCGATTACTCCCGGTCGATCGGCGTCGACATCCGTTACGTCCTCTGGATCACCGAAAAATTCGCCGGGGCGGGTTTCCTGCTCGAGGAGATGGGGGTTGGAACCGGGAAGTAGGGCGAAGCGACCAGCGCGGCTTCGGGGCTCAGGCGGTCCGGGCGGACGATCGGACCGCCAGCCAGACGGCCTTGCTGATCTGGATGTCCTGGACGGCAACACCGGTCAGGTCGGCCACGGTGATCTCGTTTTCCGACGCCCGCCGCAACTTCTCGTCCGAGATGACCCGACCGAGCTCG
>MEXZ01000114.1:2568-2683 GCA_001773855.1 Candidatus Aminicenantes bacterium RBG_13_64_14 | reverse complement strand
GCCGGGTGATGCCATGTCCCGGCGATAGGCGTCGAGCTCCTCCTCGTTGATCCCCCAGACGACGGCCTCATCGAACCTCCGAACCCGGCGCAGCCAGTCGAGCTGCATCCGGCCT
>MEXZ01000114.1:591-2368 GCA_001773855.1 Candidatus Aminicenantes bacterium RBG_13_64_14 | reverse complement strand
GAAGCCCGAGGCGATCTTGATGACGTAGAAATCGTCGCCCTTGATATAGCCGTACTTGATGTGGACGTCGCCCGGAGGATCGTTGAAAACGAGCTCCCCGACCGGCGGCACAACGACCTCGCCGCGCGAATAGGCGGCAAAACCCTCTTCGATGAGCGGTAAGGGGTCGACCGCAGCCAGGGCTTTCTTGATCTCGGCAAGGGGAACGACGACCGGCATCCTGAACCTCCTTCGCCCTGCGAGCGGCCCGGCCGCGACTTTAGAGCTGACGGACGGACATACCCAGCTTCTCGAGCGTCTTGACGGCGACATCGAGTTTCTGGTTCTTCACGAAGACGTGGTCCGTGGTGTAGGCCGAGATGGTGAAGATGTTGACCCCGGCGTCGGCCAGGGCCCCGGAAACCGAAGCGAAGAATCCGACCAGGCTGAGCGGCAGGACCATATCGAAGGTGATCATCCGCCAATCGCCCTCGAACCCGAGGAACTTCTGGGCGCCGAGCTTGGACTCATCGATGATACAGGTCGTCTCCCGGTCGTCCTTGATGACGGCGAAGGCGTTGGCGCAGGCCCTCTTTGTCTTGATGATGGCGTAAGTCCGGGAGGAAACCACGGCCCGGCCGTTCTTGAAATAGGTGCGGATGTCGTTGCGTTTCATGGCCGTCATCCTTTGTTCTTTTTCTTCCGCTCCCGAACCCTCTCCAGGACCCAGCCGGGTTTTTCCACCTGGCGGGCCCGGGCGATGGCCAGGCCGCCGGCGGCCACGTCCTTGGTGATGGTCGAGCCCGCGGCGATATAAGCGCCCCGCCCGATCTTGACCGGGGCGACGAGCTCCGTCCCGGAACCGATGAAGGCCCCGGCGCCGATGTGCGTCGGGCTCTTGGCGACGCCGTCGTAGTTGCAGGTGATCGTCCCGGCGCCGACGTTGACGTCCCCTTCGACCTGGCTGTCGCCGAGGTAGCTCAGATGCTGAGCCTTGGAGCGCGGGCCGAAGACCGTGTTCTTCATCTCGACAAAATTACCCACCTTGGCCCCGGCGCAGATCCGGGTCTTGGGCCGGAACCTAGAGAACGGTCCGACCTGGGTATCGTCCTCGAGGACGGTGTCTTCCATGACCGTGGAGCTCAGGACCTTCACCCGTGCGCCCAACTGCGAATTCATGATATGGACGTGGGGATGGATGCGGCTGTCGGCGCCGACGCGCGACGGCCCTTCGACGACGACGGAGGGATAGACGACGGTCCGCGGGCCGATCGCCGCGGCCCAATCGACCCAGGCCGAAGCGGGATCGAGGAAGATCACGCCTTTGCGGGCGAGGGAGCTGTTTTTCCGCCGGCGCAGGAGGCCGGCCGCCCGGCCGAGATCCTCGCCGTTCTCGACCGGCAGTACGTCCTCGGGCTCGGGACACTCGAAAAAGCCGACCTTTTTCCCGGCCTTAGTCAAGCGCCGGGCCAGGGCTTCGAACCCGGCCGCGCCTCGCGACGGGGAGATGCCCCGGAGCAAGGGGAAGGCGTCGGCGGAGCGCAAAGCCAGGATCCCCGTGAGACCGGCCTCTCCGCCTCCGCTCAGGAAAGTCAGAGCGCAGTCCTTGGAGGCATGAACGCGAAGGAGCGCCTTCAGCGTTTGCGAACGGAGAAGGGGCAGGCCGGCCGGAACAGCCAAGATGTCCCGGTCAGGGTACTTTTCGAGGACGGCCCGGGCCATGACGAGGGCCGGGAAGACGCCCGCGCGCCGTCTCTCCTTCCGCCCTTCCCCGGCGAACAGGAAGACGGGCGTTTTC
>MEXZ01000114.1:362-504 GCA_001773855.1 Candidatus Aminicenantes bacterium RBG_13_64_14 | reverse complement strand
CCGCAGACGGCTTCGAGCGCGTAGGCGCCCAAGGGCCGGCCGAGAAGCGGCTGGAAATCCGCGCCCTCCTCACCCCCCAGAAGAAGAACGACGGCTTTCCTTTTCATGCAAGTTTGACGATGAGTTTGAACTTCTTATCTTC
>MEXZ01000114.1:0-316 GCA_001773855.1 Candidatus Aminicenantes bacterium RBG_13_64_14 | reverse complement strand
GTCCTATCTTTCTGGATGGCCTTTTTCAAATAATCGAGGGCGGTGTCGGCCTGACCCATCAGGCAGTGGACGTCGGCCAGGAGAAAATAGACCAGCCCTTCCTTTTCCTTGAACTCGAGGGCTTTCTCCAATATCTTGACAGCCCCGGCATGGTCGCCCTGGTTGATCTTGACGATCCCGAAACGGTAGTGGTCCTCGAAGCCCTTCGGGGACGCGCTTTCCTTCTTGGGCCGTTTCTGGGCGATGGCGAGGTACGATTTGGCCCGGTCCACGATCTCCTTGTCCACCGGGAATTTCTCGATGAAGCCCTTGAGGA
>MEXZ01000113.1:11936-12027 GCA_001773855.1 Candidatus Aminicenantes bacterium RBG_13_64_14 | reverse complement strand
GGGCCAAGCGAGCCGCCATCGAGCTCCTCGAAAAGTCCGGCTACGACGTCATCGAATCAGACAACGGGAAGGTCTGCGTTGTTGGGACCAG
>MEXZ01000113.1:9712-11836 GCA_001773855.1 Candidatus Aminicenantes bacterium RBG_13_64_14 | reverse complement strand
AAGGAGATCTGGCTCCGAAAGAAAGATGGTTTCGAAATGCGGGAAATAGCCCATCGCTGAGGATTTGTCAATAGCCTGGACCCGATAAATACCTTCACCCCTTTGACTTGAGCCGTAACGGCTCCCCCGATATTTTCATTCACTACTGCCATTTCGGCTAAAAACCCAGCCTTATCCTATTGTCAGCATGTCACCGGACTACATCAAGCAGCAATTCCTCCGCGCGGCCGCCGTCCGTTACGTCTGGTCCTTCCTCGGCCTGCCCTATCGGTGGGGCGGCGATGACCCGGTCGGCGGCTTCGACTGCTCCGGCCTCATCGTCGAAGTCCTCCAAGGCGTAGGGCTTCTTCTCCACGGTACCGACATGACGGCCAATGGCTTCTATCTCCGCTATTCTGCGCACGTTGTCACTAAGGGCTACGCGGGCTGTCTCGTGTTCTGGTTCAACCCGGATAACCTGGCAACCCACGTCGAGATGATGATCGACGATTTTCATACGATAGGTGCATCCGGCGGGGGTTCGGCCACGACGTCGTCCGAGGCCGCGGCCCAGGCCAATGCCTACATAAAAATGCGTCCTTTGGGATACCGAGGCCAGAACTACAAAATTTGTGATCCATTTCTGGGAGGCGTATGAGCAAGGCAATCGAGGCGATTATCGCCCTGCTTCTCGGCGACCTGTTCAAGAAGAAACCCTGGGCGCTCTGGGCTATCAAACAGAACGACCCCAAATGGACCAAGATCGGCGAGGGCTCCATGCGCCGACTTAAGCTCTACGAACAGACCCTGTTCGCCGAGGGCTGGCGAACCCTTATATGCGGGAAGGGTATCACGCCCCCACCGCCACCTAAAATCTGAAAGGAGAAACACCATGCGTAAAATCTTTCTCGCCATTACGGGAGCCGTCATCGCACTCTTCGGCCTTTTCGGCGTACAGGTCGGACTCGTCGGCGATGTCAACGAGGTCGGCATCATCGCCGGGTTGCTCATCATCGGCGTCTGGATCTTCACCGAGTTCAAGCGGGATTTCGCCAACTTTAAGCAGGGCATCGCACAAACAAATAAGTGGGGTGACCCCGCGTTCTGGACTGCCGCCATCACGTCTGTCCTCATTCCGGTTCTGACGTCGTTCGGGGTCGACGTCAGCGACGCGCTTGTGGCAATCGTCGCCTCGGCATTGGCGGTCATCGTTCCCATTCTGTTCAAGGCCCGCAAGACCACCGTCTAAGCGGGAATAGTTCCCGTGGTGCCCCCGATGAACGGAAACGGCCGCGTCTGGAAAAGCCTCCAGACCGTAGCCCTAATCGTCACGCTCGCATTCATCCTTGTCGACAAGCTGGTCATGCCCAACGTGAACAGCGGGAAACTGGCCGATGCTGTCGCGTCCCAGGACAGGAAAATAGCCGTCCTCGAGGAGTGTGTCCTGAGCCTTCGGCCCCTGCCGGCGGAGGTCTACGGAATCAAGGCCTCGATGGACGGCGTCAGGAGCGCGGTAGACCGGATGGAGCGCAAAATCGACAGCCACATCGAGAGGGGTAAGTGACCAAGCTCACGCCCCGTCAGTGCCTGTTTGTCCATGAATACCTCGTGGACCTCAATGCTACGCAAGCGGCAAAACGGGCGAAGTACAAAAAGCCTCACGTCCAAGGACCAAGGTTGTTATCAAATGTTAGAGTCGCAGCCGCTATCGCCAAGGCAATGGAAAAGAAGACGGGGAAGCTCGTGATGACCCGCGACGAAGTCCTCCAGGAACTCTCGATCATCGGCCGGGTGGACCTCGCGAATTACATCGAGATCAACGATGATACCGGGGCTATCCGGGCCAAGGGGTTCGGCGAGATGCCGGCTGGGACGTCCCGGGCACTGGAGATGATCCGCGAAGACCGGATGATTCGGGAGGATTCCAAGGGGGAAGTTTCGATCATCAACGAGAAGGTCACGTTCAAGACCCATGATAAGGTCCGTGCCCTCGAGCTCTTGGGCAAACACCAGGGACTATTCCCCACGAAGATCGAAGGCGATCTGACCATCCGCGGAAAACTCAGCATGGATGAACTCAAGAAATCCATCAAGGAACTCCAGGATGCAAGCGCAAGCGGCTGAGCGCGAGTCTCGCGACGTCAT
>MEXZ01000113.1:8777-9645 GCA_001773855.1 Candidatus Aminicenantes bacterium RBG_13_64_14 | reverse complement strand
ACTTGGTCGAAACAACGCGAGATCCTCCGAAGCGTCCGGGACAACGAGAAGACGGCGGTCCGCGCCTGCCACGGCGTTTCGAAGACCTTCTCCGCTGCCGAGATCGCAATCTGGTTCCTTAACTGCTATGAGAACTCGAAGGTCATCACCACGGCGCCGACCTGGACGCAGATGGCGAAACTTCTGTGGTCGGAGATCCGGGCGATCTCATTTCGAAGCCGAATCGAACTCGAGGGCGAGTGCCTGATGACCGAGATCAAGACGAACGATGCGGACCATTACGCAATCGGCTTCTCGACCGATACCCCGGCCCGGGCTGAGGGCTGGCACGCGCCGGCGATCCTCTTCATCTTCGATGAAGCCAAAGGGATCCCGCAGTGGCTATGGAATGCGGTCCGAGGGTCGATGACGGGCGGGCTCTGCCGGTGGCTCGCGATCTCGACGACGGACGGCGTGCAGGTGGGCGAGGAATACTGGAAGATCTTCGAGGCCGATCGGAAGGATTGGAACAGGATCCATATCTCCGCCTTTGAGAGTCCATACGTCACCGGCGAGAAGTTCAGGGCGATCGAGATGTCGGATCCCGAGCGGCCAGATATTTTCCGGATGAAGCAGGTCGAGCCGAAAGACGTCGTGATTCAGATTGCGACTCCGGAATATATCGAAGAATGCAAGCGGGAATGGGGCGAGGATTCGCCCCTCTTTCTGACCAAGGTCAAGGGCGAGATCGTCGACGTCGGCGCGGATACGATCATTAAGCTGAGCCAGGTCCAGCAGATGTTCAAGAACGCAGACAATCCCAAGTTCAACACAACGGGGGCCGACGAGGTCGGGGTCGACGTGGCCAGGGGCGGCACGGATGACACGG
>MEXZ01000113.1:2723-8728 GCA_001773855.1 Candidatus Aminicenantes bacterium RBG_13_64_14 | reverse complement strand
CAGCCCGCAGTTGCCGGAAAAGGCGAAGCTCGTCTTCATCGCCGAGGAAGTCGAACGATTCGCGACTTACAACAAGAAGATCCCGATCAAGGTCGATGATACAGGCCTCGGCGGCGGGGTGACGGATATTCTCCAATCCCGAAGCTATAACGTCGTCCCGATCAATTTCGGGGCAGAAGCTCGGGAACCGGATAAGTACCCCAACACGATCTCGGAGATGTGGTTCGAGGTCGGGAAGATCGTCCATGAGATCTCCTGCCCGGCAAGCGACCGACTTCAGACGGAACTCGTGAACAGGAAACAGAAGCAGCTGGATAAGAAAGGGCGCCGCGTCGTCGAGAGCAAAGACGACTACAAGGGCAGGGGATTCCGCAGCCCGGACGCCGCGGACGGTTTTCTTCTGACCTTCTATAACCCGCACCCGGGATCCTTCCTCGGCGTAATCAAGCACGACGTGAGGCCGGATTAGGGGGCCGCGATGGACATGTTCGGAAGAAAGGCCAAGGCGCAGGCGCAGGAGTTCGAGAGGACCAAGCTCGAGCTCGAGGCGACGAAATGGGCCGCGGAGCAGATATCGAAGAACCATGTTTCAAAGGTCTCCGAGTTCGAGAAGCGGATTGTCAAATACCAGGAGACGCAGGAACTCCTAGCCAAGGACATCCTCACGCTCCAGGAGGCCGACCGCAACTACAAGGGAAACGATTACCCGGACTACGCGGCCGCGGTTCAGGCGATATCCAACAAGTACAACAACATGGACGACTGGGGCTGCCTCCAGACGGGCGCCATCGTCGACCTCCGGGCCGCCTTCATCCTCGGGGACGGTATTAAGGTCGTCTCGAGGACGGAGACGAAGGAAGAGGCGAAGAACGAGATGGCCTGGGTCAAGGACTTCCTGGAGTACAACGGCCTCGACTCCGAGATGGCCCAGGAGCTCGCGAAGGAGGCCGAGATCGAGGGCAAGATCGCGCTCCGCCTCTTCTGGGACGAACCGAAGGAAGGGAAAGAGCCTTTCCGCAAGCGCCCCGGCATGGTCTCGGTCCGGTTCATCTCCTGGCTCCAGAAGAAGTACACGGTCGAGGCCGACCCCCAGGACTACCTCTGGTACAAGAAGCTGATCTGGCCGGCCGGAACGACGAGCGCGCCGTCGGCGCGGGCTGGCGGCACGGCCGGAACCCCGGCCAGCACCCCGACATCCTACCCGGCGGCGACCGTCGAGGAGAAGGAGTTCGTCTACCGGAAGTTCGGTGGCCGTATCAGCGACGCGAACACCGCCCAGCCGAAGGTCATGAAGTGCCTGACGCAGATCGACCGGCTCGACAAGGCGCTCCGGGACCTCCGGGAGATCAACCACCTTTTCGCCTCGCCCACGGCCGACTTTGAGGTCAAGACAGCCCACGAGGCGACGGCGCTCCTGGCCCACCTGGAGAACATAAACTGGAAGATCGGGAAGGCCATAGCGCACGTCGGTACGTTCTCGATGAAGTCGCCCGACTCGGCCGGGGTCGCGAACCTCGTCGCCGAGATCGAACTCGCCGTCAAGATGATCTCCGGGACGACGTCGATACCGATTCACTACCTCGGCCTGCTCGACCTCCTGAAGAACAGGGCAACGGGCGACAACACCCGCGAGCTCGTCATGGCGGGGACCGTGCGGGAGCGGATGACCTGGGTCGGCGTCTTCGAGGAACTGATCGATAAAGCCATGAAGATGTACAACGCGAAGACGGGCCTAAGCCAGAAGTCGGAGGGCGGCGGGAAGCTCGACCCGGAGAAGGTCGGCGTCGAGATCCCGATCGTCACGCAGGAGCAGTGGGCGAACCTCCAGAACGTCCTCATCCCCGCGGCCCTGGGCGGCATCGTCTCGAACGAGTACGTCCGGAGCCAGATTCCGAACCTCGACGAGGAGGATGAGAAGAAGCGGGAGGAGGAGGCGGGCGACAGGGAGCTCGAGCGGGCGAAACTCGACCTCGAGCGGATGAAGCAGGAGAGGGCAGGCGATAAGAGCGTTGTCCCGGAGGGCCAGTCCTGATGGTTATGCACGCCCGCCGGAAAAGGAACAGCCTCGGGCTCCAGATGGCCCCGGCCCCCTGCCCGAGGTGCGGCAAGTCGATGATCATCATGCCGTGCAAGTGCCCGTTCCGCAGGAAGGGGTGGGCGCTCTGCGCGAAGTGTCTCAACGCGGCCTGCGCCCATACGATGGGCCTGGTCAGGCGCAAGCGCGGGGACAGGACGTCATTAGGAGGTCTCTATGCCCTTTCCCAGCGTGCATTCGTGTCGGCTGCGGGAGCCGGGGGAGTTCGAGAAGGGATCCATCCGGACGAAGTCCAGCGGCCGGGTGCTGATGATACTCGGGCGGCTCAAGGGACAGCCAACGATGACCGCCCAGGCGATTCACTACCCGAAGTCGGACTGGACGGCGTCGGAGGCGGCGGCGGACTGCCGGTCGAGGAAGGGGCGGTTCGAGGCGGCCTCGTCGGGGGAGACGCAGGAGACGGCACTCCCGGACCACCTCAACCCGGACAGGAACAAGATCATCAAATTGGGGAAGGAGTGACAGCATGATCTCAACGAACACCATCAAGCCGAAGCTCGACGACTCGCCGAAGATGCGGCGCGGCCTCAGCACCAACGCCGAGGGCAAGAAGATCGACTTCACCGTCGGCGGGAAGCTCATGGGCCGGATACCGAAGCCGACGGGCGGCGCCTTCAACTTCGACGGCAACCGCTACCCGAACGTCGTGAAACGGACGCCGAACCGCCCGAAGGGCGCGATCTTCAGCGACCAATTGCGGGACATCGCCGCGGCGAAGGGCAGGGCGGCCCGGATCGCGGAACTCAGGCGGCAGGCCGCCGCGAAGGCCGAGGCGACCGAAAAGGCCGCGGCCGCGAGGAAGGGCCTGGCGAAGAAGGCGCGGAGGGCGAAGAGGTCGAAAAAGAGAGCATGAACATCGCCAGATGGTTCCGGGTCAGGCGGCTACGGGCGAAGGTCCGGGGCGCAAAGGCGTGCCTGCGCTGGGTAGACAAGCAGATGGCGCGGCTCGGATGTCCGGTCTGGAAGCGGCAGCAGATGCGGCGGGACATCGTAACCTCGGACGAGGCCTGGATTGATTGCCTCGACCTGTTGAGCGGCGAGAAGGCGAAGGCGCTGACGCCACGGCAGATGAGAGGCTCGAAGCGCGTCATCCGGGCAGCGCTCGAAACGGTGGAGGAGAAGCGATGAGAATCACCGCCCGTCTGCGTTGCATGGCCCAGAACGAGATCGCCGAGATGATCGGCCCGGCGAAGATCCGGGAGATTCAGCGGACCGACCCGCACCCGGTCTTCAAGGCCTTCGTCGTCGGCCACGAGGGCGAGGCCAAGGGCTACCTGGTCAAGGTCGGGAACATCGTCAAGCACTGGTTCCGGGACGCCGTCGTGAAGCTCTTCCAGGCGGTCGGCATCGGGACCAAGATCTTCCACGGCCACGGGGACACGAACGACCAGGCCGGCCGGACAGCGATTGGCGCGGTCGTCGGGAAGAAGCTGATGACGATCGGCAGCCGGGAGTCGGTCGTTGTCGCCTGCCACATTCTCCCGGATTACCGACACCTGCCGCTCGACATCGCGTCGATCGAGGCGTCGGTCGACCTCGAGGAGGACCGGGCGCGCGGCCTCTACGTTGCCGACGTCGGCGAGGTAACGGCGATCGCGCTCAGCAACTCTCAGATCGAGACGCCTGGGTTCGCCGGGGCAACGCTCCTCGGCCAGCTCCAGGCTTTCGCTAAATCACGTATCAAGGAGAATCGTCAAATGGACAAACCCACCGCGGAGGAGATCAAACAGTTGATCCGCGAGGCCGGGCTCCAAGTCTCCGACCTTTTCGGTATCGGAGAGATCACGGCTGACCCCGCCATCAAGGAGCAGATGCGGGAGAAGAACGCGAGCCCCGAGATCTACTACGAGATGCGGGAGATGAAGCGGGAGCTCGCAGAGTCCGGGAAGCGGCTGGCCGAGGCCCAGAAGGAAAACGCGAAACTGGTCGAGAAGGCCAGCACCCAAGAGGCCGCCATCAAGGCGGGCCAGATCGAGGGCGCGAAGGGCCGGGTCGCGTCGCTTTTCGAGAAGGCAAAGGCCGAGCGCAAGCTCGAGGAGAGACAGTCCAAGTTCATCGCGGCGCGGCTCGCCCGATTCGTCCCCCAGAAGCCCGAGGAGGTGGAAAAGGAATTCAACGCCTACCTCGACGGCGAGGTCGACGAGGAGAAGCGGCTTGCGAAGGACGTCTACGGGATCGTGGAGAAACCGGGCGGCAAGGGCAACGGCAAGGAGGGCGCGGAGCCCACGGAGACCGAGGCCGCCGACGCCCAGGCCGACTACCTCGACCCGGCGAAGAACCGGATGATCAAACTGGACTGAGGGCAAAGGCGAGACACAACAAGGAGAGGGCAACATGCCTAACATTCTGAGAACCGCCACGCCGATGGGCGACTGGCGGTCGTTCAAGTTCATCTGCCCCGACTCGGGCGGCTGGCTCGGCGCGAAGAATTCCTTCGCGGCCGGCCAGTCCTGGCTCTACCTGGTCGGGGACACGGTCTGCGCGCTCCTTGAGGACGCGCTGTTCGGCGACGCGGCCGTCGGCATCTACCACGCCGAGAAGATCATCGTCCCGAAGGTGACCGACGCGCAGGGGCTCTTCGGAGTCGGCGATGTCGTCTACTGGGACCCGATCACCCGGCTCGTCAGCAACACCTTCGCCTCCACGCTGCTCCGGATCGGCATCGCGACGGAGCTGGCCCTGGCGGCGGACTCCCTGATGGAGATCGACCTCGACGGCGCGGGCGCGGCCGTGAGGCCTTGAGGAGGAAGCCATGAAAAGCAGAATCTTCAACCTCGACTGGGAGAAGTTCAACTACAAGGACAAGGAACAGCGGATGCAGCTCGCGGGGGCGCTCCAGATGTTCATGGCCTTGCCCGACAGGTTCGTGCCCGAGCGGTTCTCCAGGGTCCAGGAATTCCTGAAGGCCCACAAGCAGGTCCAGGAGTTCACGCTCATGTCGGACGGTTACCCGAACGAGAAGGCCATCGACGTCGTGGAGCGGTTCCACCTCGTCGGCGAGTACGACACCGGCTTCGAGCAGATCTTCAAGGTCAACGACTTCGGCGGGACTAAGGCCTCCGGGTTCGACGTCTCCGGCGTGACGAGCGGCCTCACCTTCCGGGAGATCAAGCCCGGGGAGAAGCTCAAGGTCTACGGCATGGCCGGCGACAAGTACCGCTGCTTCTTCTGCTACTACGGCGGCGCTCTCGGCTGGCACCGTCAGCTCTTCGAGGACGGCGACTGGTGGACGATCGAGGACAACGCGATCGAGTTCCGCGCTGCGGCCTACGGGGGCCGGGCCGGCGTCTACTACGCGCTGCTCGAGGCGGCGATGGACGCCATCGGCTGTTGCTCCGTCGTCCCGTCGGACTGCTCCGACTGCTCGGCGGACGCCCGCTCGATCGCCGAGTCGCTCAATTTCGCGGCCATGTCCATCCTCCAGAACGTCGCGGGCCGGGGCTACAACCTCAACCCGGCGACGACCCAGTTCATCGTCCTGACCCCGCTCCAGATGCGCGGCAGGGTGCGCCAGGCGCTCGGCGTCCTAAACCAGTCCTTCCCCGGCGCGGCCCCGGTCATCGACTACAACTTCAAGCAGATCACCTCCATGATGCTCACGAACACGCAGCGCGTCGCCGTCATCCTCCCCGAACGGACGCTCAAGATCGGCTACCGGATGGACCTCACCCTCTTCGACGACTTCGACATCCTGTCCTACACGGACACGGTCGCCGGCTGGATGCGCCACGGCGGTTGCATCGGCGACCTCGACCAGATCGCGTGCATCGAGTTTGAGGCCACCAGCGGCTCCTGCCCGAACCCCCACCTCGCGCCGATGGCGGCCTGCTCTAAGGTGGTCGGGGTGGATGGGCACGAACTCACCGAAGTGCCCGGCGGCGGCGGCGAGTTCGAGTTCCAGAGCGGAAGC
>MEXZ01000113.1:1171-2709 GCA_001773855.1 Candidatus Aminicenantes bacterium RBG_13_64_14 | reverse complement strand
GTCGAACCCTACAATCCGGCCCACGCGGTTCTTCCCGACGGCGGGTGGCGCGGCGAGCCGTGCTTCATCCTGGGCGGCGGGCCGTCCCTCATCGGGTTCAACTTCGAGCGGCTCCGCGGCCGCGGGCGCGTTATCGCCATCAACCGCGCCTTCGAGTACGCCCTCTTCGCGGACGTCCTCTTCTTCATGGACTACAAGTTTTACAAGATGTATCACGACGACGGGGTGAAGAAGGGGATCTGGGACTCCTTCCGGGGGAAGCGGGTCTTCCTGAACATCATGGGGCGGGCCATCGACGACGTCTACTCGGTCCGGTCGCTCGGGCGGGACGGCCTGTCCGGGTCGCTCAAGGCCGGCCTTTACCACGGCAACAACTCCGGGGTCGGTGCACTCGGCATCGCGCTCGCTATGGGCGCGCGGCCGATCTACCTTCTCGGTTACGACATGCGGCACGAGGGCGGCCGCTCGCACTTCCATGCCGGCTACGGCGCGAAGCAGCCCGAGCGGGTCGCGCAGTCCTTCATCCGCGACTTCGACAAGAACTTCAAGTCACTCAACGGCCGGGGCGGGATCGTCAACCTGAATCCGCGGAGCGCGCTCAGGACGTTCCCGTTCGGCGACATCGACGAGGTGCTGAATGGACCTACAAGCCAAGGCCTGGGGAACGACGAGCCTGCTCTTCGCGAGCCCGTTCTTCTCGGTTCACCTGCTGCGAATTGACGCCGGGACGTACTGCTCCGAACACAGGCACGAGCGGAAGCTGAACCACTTCTACGTCCTGAGCGGGAAGCTCATCGTCCACCAATGGCCGGCGCCGGGGCTCGAGCAGGACCAGCCGGACAGGACGATCCTCTGCCCGGGTGAGTCGTTGACCATCCGCGTTGGCGTCTGGCACCAGTTCGCGGCCAGGGAGGACGCGGTCTGCCTCGAGGTTTACGAGGCGGCACCCGTCGAGGAGGACATCGAGCGGAGAAGCGAGGGGGGCGTCATAAAGTGAACAAGCGGACGGCCTACTACAGCGAGCGCTGGCGACGGGAGATCGGAAAGCTCTCCGCCCGCCTCGAGTCGATGGCGCCCGCCGCCTGGCTCGCGTCGATCGCCGGCCGGGCCCTGCCGCTGACGGGCGTCCTCAAGGACGGCGCCTGGGCTGGCGGTCCTTGCTTCATCGTCGGGGGCGGGCCGAGTCTTTCCGGATTTAACTTCCGCCGACTTCCCGGCGAGCGAACCATCGTCATTAACCGGGCCTTCGAGTCGATGCCCTGGGCGAGGGTCCTCTTTTCGATCGACTCCCTCTACTTCCGGGAGGCCTGCAAGAAGCCGGAGACGGACCCGCGCCGGTTCCCCGGGCTCAAGGTCTGGGTCGACACCTACGGATTCCCCTACAAAGACGTCCTCCTGGTCAAATCGAGGGGCGAGTGCGGCCTTTCGGATTCGCTCGCCCTTGGCCTCTACCACGGGTCGAACTCGGGCTACGGGGCGGTCGGCCTGGCCGCCTGCCTCGGCGCGAACCCGGTCTACCTGCTCGGCTTCGACATGAG
>MEXZ01000113.1:480-657 GCA_001773855.1 Candidatus Aminicenantes bacterium RBG_13_64_14 | reverse complement strand
GCGTTCCGTAGGTACGACTCCGACCCCCGGGTTAACAGGGCAATACTGCTGGCCGACCGGGTGGGCTCGGTAGCGGCAAGAAACCGGGCGCTCAGGGACGCCGACGACGCGGTTCTCATGGCGACGGACGACGTCGTCTTCGAGGAGGGCGCGATTGGGGCCGCGATCCGGGCGATG
>MEXZ01000113.1:283-441 GCA_001773855.1 Candidatus Aminicenantes bacterium RBG_13_64_14 | reverse complement strand
AATCAGGTCAACCACAAGTCGTTCTCCGGGGCCGGCGTCTGTCTCGTCGGGCGGGGGTTCCTCCGGCGCTACCCCGGCAAACAACTCTACTTCCCCGGCTATTTTCACTTCGCCTGCCAGGAGATTGAGCGGCTGGCCTCCTCGCTCGGTAGGATGTG
>MEXZ01000113.1:0-242 GCA_001773855.1 Candidatus Aminicenantes bacterium RBG_13_64_14 | reverse complement strand
CGGGCCACGGCAGGATGGACCGGACGCACCGGGAGGCCCGCGCCCACAAGGCCAGGGACCAGGCGCTCTCGAAGGCCCGGCGCGAGGCCGGCCTGACGTGGGGGGCGGCATGAGCTGGAACCCCTACGCCGGAATCCAGAGGGTCGCCTTTGAGCTCTCTAACCGCTGCGTCAACGCCCGGGAGCACGCCCGTTGCCCGGCCCACCTAAAGCTCGGCGACGCGCCGTCGAACCTCCCGGCCC
>MEXZ01000112.1:6636-9575 GCA_001773855.1 Candidatus Aminicenantes bacterium RBG_13_64_14 | reverse complement strand
TCGAAATGTTCGTCGGCGTCGGCGCTTCTCGCGTCCGCGACCTCTTCGACCAGGGCAAGAAGCACGCCCCCTGCCTCATCTTCATCGACGAGATCGACGCCGTCGGCCGCCAGCGCGGCGCCGGCCTCGGCGGCGGCCACGACGAGCGCGAGCAGACGCTCAACCAGCTCCTCGTCGAGATGGACGGCTTCGACTCGAACGAAGGCGTCATCCTCATCGCCGCCACCAACCGCCCGGACATCCTCGATAGCGCCCTCCTCCGGCCCGGCCGTTTCGACCGGCGGATCGTCGTCGCCATGCCCGACGCCAAGGGCCGCGAGGAGATCCTCCGCGTCCACGTCCGCAAGATCCCCCTGGCCGAGGACGTCGAACTCAAGGTCCTGGCCCGCTCGACCCCCGGCTTTTGTGGCGCCGATCTGGCCAACCTGGTCAACGAGGCGGCCCTGCTCGGAGCCCGCAACGGCCAGGACAATGTCACCATGAAGGACCTCGAGTTCGCCAAGGACAAGGTCCTCATGGGCGTCGAGCGGAAGAGCCTGATCATCAGCGACGAGGAAAAGAAGAACACCGCCTACCACGAGGCCGGCCACGCCATCGTGGCCACCCTCATCCCCGAGGCCGACCCCATCCACAAGGTCAGCATCATCCCGCGCGGCCTGGCCATGGGACTGACCCAGCAGCTCCCCCTCGACGACCGCTACACCTACACCAAGGATTATCTCGAGGCCCAGCTGTCCGTGCTCATGGCCGGACGGGTTGCCGAGATCCTCTTCCTGGGAAAGACGACGACCGGCGCGGCCAACGATTTCGAGAAGTCGACGGAGATCGCCCGGAAGATGGTCTGCCTGTGGGGGATGTCGGACCTCGGCCCGCTGACCTTCGGCGAGCGGGACGACCTCATCTTCCTCGGACGCGACCTGGCCGTGAACAAGAATTATAGCGAGAGGACCTCCGAGCGGATCGACGACGAGGTCAAGAAGATCGTCCTGCGGAACTATGCCCGGACCCAGGACCTCATCGAGAACAACAGGGACAAGCTCGTCAAGATCGCCGAGCTCCTCCTCGAAAAGGAAGTGCTGACCTCCGAGGAGATCAACGAGGTCGTCAACGGCAAGCCGAAACCGAAGGCCCCGACGGCCGCGGCTGCGCCCCTCTCCCACGTCGGCGTCGAAGTCCCGGCCGGGGAAACCAAGAGCGAAGAGCCCGGACAGGTTTGAGGACGATGGGCAGAGAAACGCGCCGCCTGGACATCCGGGGGCGGCGTTTCCTTCTCGGTCCCCGCACCTGGATCATGGGCATCATCAACGTCACCCCCGACTCGTTCTCCGACGGCGGGCGGTACTTCGACATCGAACGAGCGGTCGCCCGCGGCCTCGAGCTCGCCGCCGACGGCGCGGACATCCTCGACGTCGGCGGGGAGAGCACGCGGCCCGGATCGCTCCCCGTGCCCGAGGCCGAGGAGCTTCGGAGGGTCGTCCCCGTTGTCGAATCCCTGAGGAAACAAACCTCCGGCCTCCTGTCCGTCGACACGACGAAAGCGGCTGTCGCCCGCGCCGCCCTCGACGCCGGGGCCGACATCGTCAACGATACGAGCGCCTTCCGTTTCGACCCGGCCATGCCGGGGGAAGTCGCCCGATCCGGGGCGGGGGTCATCCTGATGCACATGCAGGGCACGCCCCTCACCATGCAACGGTCGCCGTGCTACGGCGACCTCCTCGACGAGGTCAGCGCCTTCCTCGCGGAAAGGATCCGGGTGGCCGAGGCCGCCGGGATCCCCCGGGAGAGTATCATCATCGACCCGGGCATCGGCTTCGGCAAGACCTTCGAGGACAACCTGGTCCTCCTCCGCCGCCAGGAGGTTTTCCACGAGCTCGGCCGGCCGTTGCTCTTGGGCTTTTCACGGAAGGCGTTCCTCGGCCGGCTCCTCGGCCTCCCCCCGGAGGAAAGACTGGAGGGGACGATCGCGGCGGCGGTTCTATCGGTCGAACGCGGCGCGCACATCCTGAGGGTCCACGACGTCGGACCTGTCGCCAGGGCCGTCCGCGCCGCAGAAGCCATCCTGGGCCCCGGGTCCAAAGCCGCCGCTGCCGCCGAAATGAACGCAAATGCCATCGAGGAGAAGACGGACGATGTTCGCTGACATCGGAACGATCCTCCGCCAGGTCACGGTCCTCGACGTCCTCGACATCCTGCTCATCGCCTTCATGATCTACTACATCATCCTGCTCATCAGAGACACCAAAGCCTACCAGGCGGCCGTCGGGCTGGCGTTCATCGGCGCCCTGTATCTGCTGACGGTTTGGGGACGCCTGGGCGTTTCCAGCCGGATCATCCGGTCTTTCATCAACTACGTCATCATTGCCATCATCGTCCTTTTCCAGGGCGAGATCCGGAGGTTCCTGACCGAGATCGGTTCGCGGACGTTCCGCAAGCCGTTCGCCCTCCGGTCATTCCAGGAAAAGATCGAAGACCTCTTCCATGCCATCGATTACCTCTCCCAGAAGAAAATCGGGGGCTTGATCGCCATCGAAAAAGAGATCTCCCTTTCGACCTACGCCGACCGCGGCGTCAAGGTCGACGCCCTCCTCTCCAAGGACCTGCTGGTTTCGATCTTTTTCCCCCATTCCCCCCTCCACGACGGGGCCGTCATCATCAAGGGCGACAACATCGTCGCAGCGGGATGCCTCCTCCCCCTTCCGGCCGCCCACCGGCTGAAAAGCCCGCTCCAGACAAGGACGCGGCACCTGGCGGCCATCGGGCTTTCGGAGGAGACGGATGCGGCGGTCATCGTCATCTCCGAGGAAACCGGGATCGTCTCCCTGGCCATCAAGGGCCATCTCGAAAAATACGACTTCAAGGACGTCATGGAAAAACGCCTGCTCGGCTACCTGAAAAACCGATGAAACGAAATCTCTCGCGATGGTTCGTCCGGGACTGGA
>MEXZ01000112.1:5787-6622 GCA_001773855.1 Candidatus Aminicenantes bacterium RBG_13_64_14 | reverse complement strand
TCGCTTCTTCTGGCCTTCGGCCTCTGGCTCCTTCTCGTCCCGTCCCAAAAAATGTACTCCGAGAAGGCTCTAACCATCCCTCTCGAGACGCGGAACATCCCCGCCGGGCTGGAAATCGTCGATAAGCAGGTAGCGACGATCGACATCACGCTCCGGGCCCCCAACCGTCTCCTCGACGAGATAGGACCGTCGGGCCTCGTGGCCAGGATCGACCTCGAGCGGGCCTCCGTCCTGCAGCAGGAATACCCCCTCAACAACTCCATGATCGCCGTCCCTCCCGGCGCCGAAGTCGTGAATATCAGGCCGAGCAAGGTCACGATCAAGCTGGAGAGGACGGCCGAGGCGACCCTCGACCTCCATCCTACGGTCCGCGGGAAAGCGGCGCCGGGTTTCCGGATCGCCCGGACCGAGATCGAGCCGTCGAGCGTCCGCGTGCGCGGAGCGGAAAGTCGGGTCCGGGGCAAGGAGGCGGCGACGACGGCGCCTGTCGACGTGTCGGGCCTGGCCGAGTCCACCGTCTTCGAAGTGGACATCATCCTCCCCGGGCCGGAGCTCCGGCTCGTATCGCCCCAGACGAGCGCCCGGGTCACGGTCCAGATAGAGCGGGACGCGAGCGCCGTGAAAACGCCTCCGGTTAAGAAAAAATAGTGAAGAAAAAACTCTTCGGAACCGACGGAATCCGGGCGGTCGCCGGCGCTTTTCCGCTCGACCAACCGACCATCTCGCGGCTCGGCCACGCGCTCGTCGGCCTCCTCGAGAAAAAAGGCCTCGGGACGAAGGTCCTCATCGGCCGGGACACCCGGGAATCCGGGCCCTGGATGGAACGGGCCCTGGC
>MEXZ01000112.1:4405-5775 GCA_001773855.1 Candidatus Aminicenantes bacterium RBG_13_64_14 | reverse complement strand
CGCCGCCGGGGGCGAGACCGTGTCCGCCGGCGTCATCCCGACGTCGGCTGTCTCCTACTTGACGAAAACGCACGGCTTTTCGGCCGGGGTGGTCATCTCGGCCTCCCACAACCCGTTCCGCGACAACGGGATCAAGGTCTTCTCGCCGCTCGGCATCAAGATCCCCGACGCCTGGGAGCTCGAGCTCGAGGCCGACGTTTTGGGGGGACGCGGGCGGCTGCCCGGCCACGACATGGACGTCGTCTACGACCCCGGGCTGGCCGGCGATTACGCGAATTACCTAGTGAGCCGGGTCCGCCTGACGGGACCGCCGTCCGGACTCAAGGTCGTCGTCGATTGCGCCAACGGGGCGAGCTCCCATCTCGCGCCGGCCGTCCTCAACGGACTCGGCTTCGGGGTCGAGGCGCTCCACGCGGCACCGGACGGCACGAACATCAACCTCGATTGCGGCTCGCTCCATCCCGAGCGCCTGGCCGCGCGGGTTCGGGAGACTGGGGCGGCGATGGGGATCGCCTACGACGGGGACGCTGACCGCGCCCTGTGGGTGGACGGAAGCGGACGGCTCCTTAGCGGCGACCACACGCTCTTCGTCCAGGCCCTGCACATGAAGGAGACCGGCCGGCTCCTGACGAGCGATGTCGTGGCCACGACCATGAGCAACATGGGACTCGAGGCGGCCCTGGAAAAAGCCGACCTTGGCCTCGTCCGGACCAAGGTCGGCGACAAGTACGTCCACGAAGAGATGGTCGCGCGGGGGGCGAACCTGGGCGGCGAACAGTCGGGCCACACGATCTTTCTCGACGATTTCCCGACCGGCGACGGCATCCTGACCTCCCTCCGGATGCTCGAGGTCATGGTCGAGCGGGGCGAGACCCTCGCCTCTCTCGTCGAGGACATGACCGAGTTCCCCCAAACGCTCGTCAACGTCCGGGTGACGCGGAAACCGGACTTCGCGGAATTCCCGGAGATCATGGCGGCCGTCGAAGAGACGCGGGCCCGCCTCGGCCGGGGAGGACGTCTGGACCTCCGCTATTCGGGAACGGAGACCCTGGCCCGGGTCATGGTCGAAGCGCGCGACCGGGACCTCGTCGAATCATGCGCGAAAAGGGTCGCCGACGCCGTTCGCAAACACCTCGGAGAGAAATAACATGAGACTCGCCGTCAATATCGACCACTTCGCCACGCTCCGGGAGGCCCGAAAAGCGACGGAGCCGGAGCCCGTCCTCGTCGCCCTGCTCGCCGAGCAGGCCGGCGCCCACGGCATCGTCTGCCACATCCGGAGCGACCGGCGGCACATCCGGGAACGCGATTTGCGCCTCCTCCGGGACGCCGTCAAGACCAAGCTCAACGTGGAGATGGCCGCGACGGAA
>MEXZ01000112.1:1865-4398 GCA_001773855.1 Candidatus Aminicenantes bacterium RBG_13_64_14 | reverse complement strand
AGAAGATCGCCCTCGAGCTCGGACCCGACGTCGTTTCGCTCGTCCCTGAGCATCCCGAGGAACTGACGACCGAGGGCGGGCTGAAAGTCGCGGCGAACAGGAAGGTCCTTGGCCCCCACATCAAGGCCCTCGGAAAGGCGGGCATCCGCACGAGTATCTTCATCGACACGAACCTCGACGAGATCGCGGCAGCGCGGGACCTCGGCGTCGACCTCATCGAGATCAACACCGGAAAGTACGCCGAGCTCAAGGAAGGGCGGGCTCGGGACAAGGCCCTCGAAGCCGTCCGGAAGGCGGCCGAGTTCGGGCACAAGGTCGGGCTCGAGGTCCACGGCGGGCACGGCCTCGACTACCGAAACGTCGGCCCGATCGTGGCCATCCCGGAGATCGGCGAACTCAGCATCGGCTTTTCCATTGTCGCTCGAGCGGCCGTCGTCGGCATCGAGCGGGCGGTCTGGGAGATGCTCGACCTGCTACAGGGAGCGGATTCTTAGGAGCGACCATCAGCACCGCTCTGAAGTGACTCGGAAGAGCGGTGCTGGGAAATATCTAAATTAAATCCGGGCTACCGTATTGTGTCCGCGCTTTGAGGTGGAACCATGGACATACGCGTCAATATCGAACGTCTGAAAAAGGACCTCGAGGAGCTCGGCCGGATCGGGCGGGATGAGCATGGTGGAGTCAGCCGGCCTTCGTTCAGCCCGGCCGACTTCGAAGCCCGGGCTTGGCTCAAGAAGAAGATCGAGGAGGCCGGCTTCTGCTACCGCCAGGACGGCGCCGGCAACCAGTTCGGCCGGGTCGAGTGCGCCGGCAAGACCGTCATGGCCGGCTCCCACATCGATACGGTCCCAAACGGCGGCATGTTCGACGGCGCGGCCGGAGTTGTCGCGGCGCTCGAAGCCGTGCGCCGCATTCTGGAAGAGAAAGCCTCCATCTCCAGGCCGCTCGAGCTCGCCGCGTTCACGGACGAAGAGGGAAACCTCGTCGGCGATTTCCTGGGGAGCCGCGCTTTCCTGGGCCTTCTCGACGAAAGTGAAATCCGGAACGGCAGGACCTCCTTTGGCATGCCCTTCCGCGACGTCCTGAAGAGGACGGAGTTCACGGCCGACGGCATCCTGGCCGCGTACAAGCAGAGGCCCGAAGTCGAGGCCTATCTCGAGCTCCACATCGAGCAGGGCCCGGTTCTCGAAGAGGAGGGCGTACCGATCGGCATCGTCGAGAGGATCGCGGGCAAACACTACCGTCAATGCGCCTTCGTCGGCGAGTCCGGGCACGCCGGGACGACACCCCTCGAGCTCCGGCGGGACGCCTTCCTAGGGCTGGCCGATTTCGCCCTCAAGGCGACTCAGCATGTGGCGACGAAACACTACGGCAGCATGCTGACCATCGGCCAGGCCGCCCTCCATCCCGGCTCCTTCAGCGTCATCCCCGGCCGGGCCGATTTCACCCTGGAATTCCGAAGCGCCTCGCCCGAGGCGCTCGGCGCCATCGAGAAGGAGGTCTTCGCCCTGGCCGAGGACGTCGCCTCGACGCGGGGGCTGACGTTCGCCTCCCGGATCGTCGACAAGACGGCACCGGTGACGATCGCCCCCCGAATGGTAAACCTGATGGAAGAAGAGTGCCGGTCGCTCGGCTATCCGTCGATGCGGATGACCAGCGGCGCCGGCCACGACGCCCAGATCCTGGCCGGTGCCTGCGACGTGGGTATGATCTTCATCCCATCGCTCGACGGCATCAGCCACGCGCCCGGAGAACGGGTCGAATGGGACGACCTGGAAAAGGGCGCCAACTTGCTTCTCCGGACGCTTATCCGCCTCGCCTCCTAGCGGACGCCGCGGCCGTAGATCACGACCTTTTTCTCTCCGATGAGCGGCCAGCCGTTCTTCCAGTCGTATTCCTCATATCCTTCGGGCATGGGGTTGATCCGGATGACGCAAGCACCACGGACGCAAGCCCCGGCGTTATGGTCCATTCCAGGAACGTAATCCCAGCCGTCGCCGAACGCTTTCGATTTTTGAGACCTGTCGGGCCGCCCCGGCTTCGACGTGTCTCCCGAGAGGTCGCGCTGGGGTTTCACCAGCCGGTAGGGCCCTTCGCCGGCCAGCCGGCCTGTCCCCTTTTCGTAGGAGGCAGGATCGAGCGGCAGGCTATCCCTCTCATAAGCCAGGAGTAGCCAGGGCACGGTCGGGATCTTCTTTCTATCCTTGACCCCGGGCGGCAGGTTCTCGGGATACTTGACGAAGGCCCGCTCCGAGCCTTCGAAAGAGCGGGGCTCTGCATAGAAAACGCCCCTTGGAAAAGGGCTGTTGATGTCCTCGAGGCTATAGTCGAGACTGTAACCGTCAGGCGAAAAAACGGTGATGCCCGTGATCCCTATCAAATAAACCTTCGCCGAAGCGAGCAGGTCGATGATCCTGACGCCCTTGTAAACGACGTAGTCGTCGTTGGCTCCCTTGGTCGTGTTCATCAGCATGAGCTGGGACTGGACGGGAAGCTTTTTGAGCTCGTCCCAGCCGAGGACGATCGTCGGCGC
>MEXZ01000112.1:0-1821 GCA_001773855.1 Candidatus Aminicenantes bacterium RBG_13_64_14 | reverse complement strand
GGTCGGCGATCTCGGCGCCATTACGATGCCCATCGCCGTCGGAATCGAGCCCGGCTACGGCCGCGAGCACCTCGAACGCCCGGCCGGCTTTTTTATAATCGAATCCGTAGGCGTTGAGCGTGTCGGTCACGCTCCCGGGGACCCCGGTCGCGTATTTCGAATTCGGGTAGACCAAAAGATGGCAGTAGCCGCAGGGACTGTACTCCCGCTCCGTGTCCGTGCCCCGGACCCCGCCCCGGTGGCAGGTCTGGCAGTCTTCCAGGCGCGTCCCGGCCGCGGCGGGATACTGCCGGATGAAGCCGTTCATGTCCGCGTCGGTCTCATGGCCGACGTAGGCCCGCGAGGACCCGGCCTCCTGCCCGGCCCCGGCGACGGCCAGCCAGACGGTGAAACCCGGGCCCGCAACAGCGAGTAACGACAACCCGATCATCCGCCTGTTTACGTTCATGCGTCTTTCCCGATGGCGTATCTTAAACGAGACGCGAGATGGGGTCAAACCCGCTTTTTGCACCCTTGTCAACACCATTGGAGACATTTCCCCGCCGCTCCCGGCCGCAAGTTTGACCCCCTCTTATCCATTCTTCTATACTGGTTCCCGTGACAAACGCTATTAGGCCGCTCCGGATCGGCGCAATTCCCATCGATTTCCCGGTCGGCCTCGGGGCCCTGGCCGGGTACAGCGACCTCCCTTACCGCCTAGTCTGCCGCGCTCTCGGCGCGCCCTATTGCGTCACCGAGGCCATGCTCGACCGCCAGGTGCTCCTCGAAGGCAAACTCCGCAAGCGGCTCATCCGGCTCGACCCGGACGACCACCCCGTCGCCGGGCAGATCATGGGCGTCGAGCCCGAGGTCATGGCCGAAGCGGCCCGCTCACTCGACAGGATGGGCTTCGACGTCGTCGACCTCAACTTCGCCTGCCCCGTGAGGAAGGTCGTTTCCCACAAGCGCGGCGGCGCGCTGATGAACGACCCCGGCCGCGCCATAGCCATCGTCCGGGCCGTCGTCGAGGCCGTCCCCGGCCGCCCCGTGACGATCAAGCTGCGGCGGTCGTTCCGGGACGCCGACAAAACCCACGAGGACTTCTGGAAGATCGCCCGCGGCGCCTTAGAGGCGGGCGTCGCGGCGCTCGCCGTCCACGCCCGGAGCGTCGAACAGAAATACACGGGCCGGGCCGACTGGAGCTTCCTCTCCGCCCTCAAGCGCGAGTTCCCGGACCGGACCATCTTCGGCTCGGGGGACGTCATGTCCCCCGCCGACGCGCTTCGGATGCTCGACGACACGGGCGTCGACGGCGTCCTGGCCGCGCGCGGGGCCATCGGCAATCCCTGGTTCTTCGAACAGGCCCGCGACCTCGCCGCCGGACGGCCGCCCCGCAAGCCGGATCTCGACGAACAGCGGGCTGTCATCTATCGCCATTTCCGGCTCACCTGCGAAGCCTACGACCCGCAGCGCGGCCTCAAAATCCTCCGCCACTTCAGCCTCCAGTACGCCAAGATGCATCCGCGCCGGACCGAATTGCGCAACGCCCTCGTCGCCGTTCGGACCGAGGACGAGTGGCGCTCCGTCATCGACGCGTTTTATGGGCCCGGATCGTAGGATCGATGTCCCCTTCTTGCGGCGACGAGGGCCACCCTTATCCCCCGGCCCCCCGGGAACCAGTCCCGGCGGTCGGTCAGGGAATCTTCTGAGGCTTGATATTCAAGACTCGATTTAGATATTTCCCAGAAGTGCGGCTCCGGGCCGCTCCGCCGCACCTCTGTCGGTCGCTCCTTAGAATCCGCTCCCTGCCGCCCCTCCGCTACGGGGTCTTTCGGGCGGCCC
>MEXZ01000111.1:5581-5880 GCA_001773855.1 Candidatus Aminicenantes bacterium RBG_13_64_14 | reverse complement strand
CGAAATATCGCCCGCGCCAGGGGAAGCCGGGCTCGGTGTAGAAGTAGTCATTGAAGACGTTGCCGAGCCGTATGAAGATCTCATAACGGCCGTTGAAGGCGTAGCTGGCGATCGCGTCCAGGTTGAAATACGAGGGGATGGTCAGCAGCTCACTCGTGCTCGAATTCCACCACCAGGACGTCGAGCCCAGTAGCCCGAAGATCCCGACCCGGAAGCCTTCCGCCGGCATGACCGAGACGTCGAAGTTGAGGTTGTGCTTGGGCTGGGCGTCCAGGGGCCGGTCGTCGGTGTCATTGCGA